>DASSZA010000125.1:0-55068 GCA_035703005.1 Candidatus Limnocylindrales bacterium
ACATCGAAGCGGACGACCGCCCGGACCCGCTCGACCCCATCCCGCCAGCCGTGGACGTACATGTTCTCGAACGGCTTCCCGCCTCGCTCGAGCGACCGGAGCTCGAGCACGACGGTCGCATCACGGAGCGCGACGTCGTCGGGCCACGGCTCGGCGAACTCGAATGTGCCGATGCTCCACACGCCATTGGGGATCGACCCCTCGCCGATGTCGACCTCCTGCTCTCCCTGGCGATCGATCGGGATCGACAGCGACGCGACGCGGATCGGCGACGCCGCCCGCTTCGCAGAGGACTCCAACGCCGGGATCGGGCTGGATCCCTCCGGCACATCGCGGTACCCGTCGATCGCGGAACGGAGCTGGAGCCGCGGATCGTCGAGGCAAGCCGCCTCGTGGAGGACGCCGCCGCAGATCTCCTTGTCGTGGATGGACCCATCGCGAAGGGCGATCCGGACGCGGATGTGCCACCCGGCGCTGAGATGGACGCCGCCCGGCGGCGCGTCCGGGACGATCGCGACGGCCGTCACGTCATCGCGGTCCTTGCCGATGTCGGCCGCCACGATGTCGGTCATCGCGTCACAGCGCGCGACGCTGTAGACGACCGCGCACGGCTTCGGCTGCTTCGATTCCGTCGCCATCGGCAGCACCGAGCACGCGCTGGCGAGGAACGCGGCGACGGCCGTCGTGGTGAGGAGCCGGCGGATCACCGCAACCCGACGCTCGCGAGCTCTGCCTTCACGAGGCGATCGAACCGGCCGGCGGCGTAGTCCCCGAACGGATCGGGGGTGTGCTCGAGCAGCTCAGGATAGGAGAGCCGGTTGATCGCCCGGGTTGCCAGCTCGCGTTGCAATGTGGCCGTGGATACGTCGACCGGCGCGCGGCGGATCGCGCGATGCGCGGCGCGGACATTGGCCAGCCGCTCTGCTCGCCACGGGATGTACCGCAACAGCCACGGGACGAGGAACACCGCGACCACCAGGATCGCGAGCAGTCGCGCGATGAGGATCAGCAGCGACTCCAGCTCGCCACCGACGTACTGGAACGGCTCGCCCGCCGTTTCGAACGTCCGTCGGGCGACATCGTCGATGCCGGCCCCGACCAGCGGCAGACCCTTGAGCGCGTTGCCGAGCTGCGCGCCGGCGGCCTCGATGTTCTCGCCGCCGCCGCGGAGGACGCGGCCGGCCTCGGCGAACTGCGCGATCGCGTCGTGGATGCGCAGGCCGACGAGCGCCCAGAACGCGACCCACAGCCATGTCGAGACGTCAGCGAGCATCTCGCGGAAGCGTGCCGACGGGACCTCGCTATAGAACTTGAGCATCGACTCCTCCCTACCGGGGCGCGTCTGGGTCGCGCTGGATGTCACATCCGGAAGACCAGAACCGTATCGGACCAGCGCCATCGAATATCGAACACGACCCTGGCGTACGTGCCCCAGAGATGCGCTCGCGCCTCGCGAGCCGTACTACATCCGGAAGACCCCGAACCGTGTCTCGGGGATCGGGGCATGCAGCGCCGCAGCGAGACCGAGCGACAGGACCCGGCGGGTATCGGCCGGATCGATGACGCCGTCGTCCCACAGGCGCGCCGTCGCGAAATACGGCGACCCCTCGCGCTCGTACGTCTCGAGGATCGGTGCTTCGAAGGCGTCGCGCGCCGCGTCATCGGGGAAGTCCCCACGGACCGTCGAGAGGACGCGGGCCGCCTGCTGGCCGCCCATCACCGAGATGCGCGCATTCGGCCAGGACCACAGGAAGCGTGGCTGATACGCCCGTCCGGCCATCGCGTAATTCCCCGCACCGAACGAGCCGCCGATGAGGATCGTGAACTTGGGTACTTCAGCGGAGGCAACCGCCGTGACGAGCTTCGCGCCGTCCTTCGCGATCCCGGCCTCCTCGTACTCGCGGCCGACCATGAAGCCCGTGATGTTCTGGAGGAACACCAGCGGGATCCGTCGCTGGCAGGCGAGCTCGATGAAGTGCGCCCCCTTGAGCGACGACTGGCTGAAGAGGATGCCGTCGTTCGCGATGATGCCGACCGGGTAGCCATCGATGTGGGCGAAGCCCGTGACGAGGGTCTCGCCGTAGAGCGGCTTGAACTCGTGCAAGCGTGACCCGTCGATAAGCCGCGCGATGATCTCGCGGACGGGCACCGGTCGGCGGGGATCCGCGGAGACCGAGCCATACAGGCCTGTCGGATCGACCGATGGAGCCTCCGGTTCGCGGCGGTCCCACGGCAGCGATGGCGCCTTCCGGTTGAGGTTCGCGACGATCGACCGGCCGAGCGCGAGCGCATGCTCGTCGTCGAGCGCCTCGTGGTCGGCTACGCCGGAGCGTCGGGTATGGACATCGGCGCCGCCCAGTTCCTCCGCTGACACATCCTCGCCGGTCGCTGCCTTCACCAGCGGTGGACCACCGAGGAAGATCGTGCCCGTGCCTTTCACGATGACCGTCTCGTCGCTCATCGCCGGCACATACGCGCCGCCGGCCGTGCAGGAGCCCATCACGAGCGCGACCTGCGGGATCCCGGCCGCCGACATCCGGGCCTGGTTGTAGAAGATCCGTCCGAAGTGGTCGCGGTCCGGGAAGACATCGGCCTGCAACGGGAGGAACGCTCCGCCGCTGTCGACGAGATAGATGCAGGGGAGCCGGTTCTCGAGGGCGATCTCCTGTGCTCGCAGGTGTTTCTTGACCGTCATCGGGTAGTACGTGCCGCCCTTGACCGTCGCGTCATTGGCGACGATCACGCAGGTCGTGCCTTCGACCTGCCCGATGCCCGTGACGATCCCGGCCCCGGGCGCGTCGTCGTCGTACAGGCCGTTGGCGGCGAGCGGGCTCAGCTCGAGGAACGGGGAACCGGGATCCAGCAAGCGGTCGATGCGCTCACGGACCGGGAGCTTGCCGCGGTCGCGGTGGCGCTGGATCGAGGCGTCGTCGCCGCCGGCGCCCCGATCGGCGAGCTCCGACTGGTGCCGCCGCAGCTCGTCGACGAGCGCCGCCATCACGTCGTGGTTCGCGCGCGTCTCGGCAGCGGCGGGGTCCAGCCGACTGCGCAGCACGGGCATGGCGCCGATGATAGGTCGACAGCCCTCGGTCTAAGGGGTCGTGGCGAAGACGTCGTCGAGCGCCGCGTCGAGGGTCTCGTAGCGGAACTCGTAGCCGAGTTCGTCACGTGCCCGCGCCGGCGCGACGCGTCGAGAGCCGAGCAGCAGCACCGCCTGTTCACCCAGCACGATCTTCAGTAGCCGCGCTGGCGTCGGGAACCAGATCGGTCGATGGACGCGCCGACCGACGGCACGGACGAAGTCGATCTGGCGAACGGCGCCCGGGCTCGTGACGTCGAGGATGCCGTCGACGCCGTCGATCGCGCGACGGAAGAGCGCGACCGCGTCATCGATGTGGACCCAGCTCATCCACTGCTGACCCGAGCCGAGGCGGCCGCCGAAGAGGAGGCGGACCGGCAGCGCGAGGTACCACACGAGCTCGGCGTCTCTGGCGAGGACGTGGCCTTGTCGCAGCTTTGCGACACGAACGCCGAGGCCCTCGGCCCGGGTCGCCTCGTCTTCGACGGTCTTGGACACGCGCGCGAGGAACTCGTCGCCCATCGGGCTCGACTCCGTCCAGGGCGCCGGGTCATCGCCTTGTGGTGACTCGGGATAGGCATCGATACCCGACACGACCACGAGGCTCTTCGGCCGTCGGTCGGCGGGCAGTCGCGCCAGCGCATCGACGATCGCGTGGACCGCGTCGCGCCGGCTCCCGGTGATCGTCGCCTTTCGGCGACGCGTCCAACGCAGCGGCGCGACGCGCGCTCCGGCGACACACACGACCGAGTCGAACCCATCGATCGAACGGGCGAGGCCGTCGACATCGTCCTTCGACCACGCGGCGATCCGCGCTGGCGGACGAACGCTCTTCGCCCTCGCGGACGGGTTCCGCGAGAGGACCAGGACCTCGTGACCGTCCTCGGTGAGCGAGCGCGTCAGCGCCCGGCCCACCAGTCCGGAACCTCCTACGATCGCAACCTTCATCGGATGTCCTTGGATGTCCTTCGAGATAAGCGTGCTACTCTTGTATAGCAAGTTATGGCCGAAAAACTCGCTACTGTCAAGGCGCAGGAAACTATCGACGGCGATACGACCGGCGGTGGTAGTTCGACCGCGGAATCGATCCGTCTGGAGCTGGCCGATGCCTGGGGCGAGATGGGCGCGTCGTGGGGTGTCACCCCGGCGATCGCGCGAGTCCAGGCCTATCTGATGGCGCGCCAGGAACCACTGACGGAGCGCGAGGTGCGCGAGGCGCTCGGACTGTCGCACCGCGCAGCGAGCCTCGCGCTCGCCGAGGCCGAGAACTGGGGACTCGTCCAGCGCGTGTCCGAGCCGCGGCGGGTCGGCCGTCGGGGACCCGCAGGCACGGCGTTCCTCGCCGTCAACGACCACTGGCAGTGGTTCGGGCGCGTGATCGCGGAGCGCAAGCTGCGGGAGGGCGATCCTATCGTCGCGGTCCTCGAGCAGAAGGCGAAGGAGGCCGCGGAGGCGTCGGCGGCGGATCCGGACGACGCCGAGCTTGCCGCGCTCAAGGACTGGCTGACGTCGTTCGTGGCGTTCGTTCGGTTGTTCGACCGGGCGGTCGGGCTCGTGCCGCAGCTCGAACCACGCGAGCTGGAGCGCGCGCTGCGATTGCTCGACCGCGTGCCCGACGCGACCGTTTTGCGCCTGTTCGATCTGCTGGACGGCCTCGACGACGGCGACGTCCTCGAGCTCGTCGAGGCGGTGTCTCGCCTCTCACCCTCGGCCGCGCGTCGTGCGACGAAGCTGATGTCCGGCGTCGTCCGGACCGTCGCGCACTAGCTGGCGGTGACCGACCCCCGCGTTGATCGCCCGCACATCCCGGGCTACGGGATCCCGACGTCGACCGAGGGCGTGCTGCCGTGGTCATGGGCGGTCCAGCGGCTGGAGCGGGCCGAGATCTACTGGCTCGCGACGGCGTCGTCCTCCGGTGTTCCGCACATGATCCCGATCTGGGGCGCATGGGTCGACGGCCACTGGTACGTGGAGGGCGGGCCGACCCGCTGGCAGCGCAACCTGCGCGAGAACCCGAAGCTGGCGATCCATGTCGAGGGAACCGGCTCCGGCGTATCGGGCGCCGAGGTGGTCATCGTCGAGGGGAGCGCCGTCGAGCTGACTGCGCCCCCATCGCCGCTGTCGGATCGGATCCTGGCGGGCTACGCGAAGTACAAGCCCGGGTACGAGGCGTCCGCGGACCACTGGTCGCAGGGCGGGCTGTGGGAGCTGCATCCGACCAAGGCGTTCGCGTGGACGACGTTCCCCGACGACATGACGCGGTTCACCTTCTCGGGGGAGTAGGGCCTGCGCTCGTACATCGTCGACCCACCGGGTCGACCCACCGGATAGACCCACCGGATAGACCCACCGGATATCAGTGAGGGCGATGGTGGGCGGGCTGGATCGGGTCGTTTCTTTGCCCCGCATATCGCCGCCGCCGCTGGGTGGCGTCATCTCCGGTGGAACCACGACGTCGATCGTCGCGAACATCAGCGTGGACGGTGCTACGTGCGAGACCGACACGTGGTGGACGCGAACCTGTCGCAGACATCAGCCACAGCGATGATCGCGACGAAAATGAGCCTCGGTGGGGAGTTTCGTGAGCTCCCGGTTCGCGTACGACCGCTCGGGCTGATATTCGCGACAGCCCGCACATCAGCGGACGAGGCGATCGCGCCCGGAACCGGTCCATTCGAGTCCAGAGCGCGCAGCGCGGGCCAGCCACGCACACCGCTTGGGCGCGCACGGACCTCATGCGATAATCGGAACGCGCGCGAGACGCCTTCCGGAGAGTCCTCCGAACGCCCGCCGTGCTGTCCGAACCATGAGGAACCCATAGCTCAGATGACCGTCGAAACCTCCACCTGGGCGACGAAGAAGGGTCTCGCCCAGATGCTCAAGGGCGGCGTCATCATGGACGTCGTCACTGCCGAGCAGGCGAAGATCGCCGAGGACGCTGGCGCCGTCGCCGTGATGGCGCTCGAGCGTGTCCCCGCCGACATCCGCAAGGCCGGCGGCGTCGCGCGCATGTCTGACCCGCAGATGATCACCGGGATCATGGACGCCGTGACGATCCCGGTCATGGCCAAGGCCCGGATCGGCCACTTCGTCGAGGCGCAGGTCCTCGAGGCGCTCGGCGTCGACTACATCGACGAGTCCGAGGTCCTGACCCCGGCCGACGAGAACAACCACATCGACAAGCACGCGTTCAAGGTCCCGTTCGTGTGCGGCTGCCGGAACCTCGGCGAGGCCCTCCGCCGGATCAACGAAGGCGCGGCGATGATGCGGACCAAGGGCGAGGCCGGCACCGGCAACATCGTCGAGGCCGTTCGCCAGCTGCGGGACGTGAACAGGGAGATCCGTCGGCTGCAGAACGCGCGCGAGGACGAGCTGTTCGTGGCGGCCAAGGAGCTGCAGGCGCCATACGAGCTCGTAAAGGACGTCGCCGAGAACGGCAAGCTCCCGGTCGTCAACTTCGTTGCCGGTGGGATCTCGACCCCGGCTGACGCCGCGCTCGTGATGCAGCTCGGCGCGGAGGGTGTGTTCGTCGGCTCGGGCATCTTCAAGAGCGAGGATCCGGCCCGGATGGCGAACGCCATCGTCCAGGCGACCACGTTCTTCGACGACGCCAAGAAGATCGCCGAGGTCTCCAAGGGTCTTGGCGCCCCGATGCGCGGCATCGCTCTCGAGGAGATCCCGGAGCAGGAGCGCCTGGCCGTCCGCGGCTGGTAGACGTTTCTCGTCCCCGCGCTACGCTGCCTTCGTGAAGATCGGTGTACTCGCCCTCCAGGGCGCATTCCGTGAGCATCTCGACACGCTCGACGCCATCGGGGTCGAGGGCGTCCGCGTGCGCGAGCCGGCCGACCTCGAGGGCGTCAGCGGACTGATCCTGCCCGGCGGTGAGAGCACCACGATGCGCCAGCTGCTCGAGCGCTGGGGCCTGCGTGGACCGATCCTCGATCTGGCCCGGTCCGGCGCTCCGATCTTCGGCACGTGTGCCGGGATGATCATCCTCGCCCGAGACATCTCCGGGGGCGAGCAGCCGATCCTGCCGCTGCTCGACGTTCGCGTCGAGCGCAATGCCTTCGGGCGTCAGCTCGACTCGTTCGAGGCCGATCTGTCGGTCGATGTCCTCGGCTCGACGCCGGTGCACGCCGTCTTCATCCGTGCGCCGGTCATCGACGCGACCGGCCCCGACGTCGACGTCCTCGCGCGTCTCGACGACGGGCGCATCGTCGCCGTCCGTGAGCGGAACGTGCTCGCGACCTCGTTCCATCCCGAGCTAGCCGGCGAGACGCGCTTCCACCGCCTCCTCGCGACGATGGCCGCGGAGCATGATGACCCGGGCGAGGGGTCAGGGCGTCGACCACATCCGACCCGCCGCGCCCAGACCAGATGACCGTCGCACGTACCAGGAAGCAGGGCAAGGTCCGACCCGCGCGCCTCACCGATCTCGCGGCGCTCGGCGAGTTGTCGCGCCTGTGCCAGACCGACGACTCGGGCGCCCGGTCGCTCGGGCTTCCGGTGAGCGGGCCGCCGATCGGCGTCTTCAGCCTCTTCCGGCTGCCGCTCGGAGCGTTTCGTCCGAACGACCTCATGTACGTCTACGAGGAGGGCGGGCGCATCGCCGGCCTGATCCGCGTCGAACGTGAATCCACGCGCGACGAGTGGACGATCGTCGAGCTCGACGGCGTCGGCATGGCGGACGCGGGGGACATCCGCTATCGGCTCGTCAACCAGCTGCTACGCGAGGGCGCGAAGCGCGGCGCCGCGCGCTTCCACGTGGCGTGCGCCGACGTCGATGGGAACGTCGAGCTGATGATGCAGGCCGGCTTCATCCGGTACGGCGAGGAGCAGATCATGTTCCGGCCGGACGGGGAACTGCCCAAACCGTGGTCGGACAAGGCGACCGCAGCGGCGCGCATCCGGCCCGCCGAGCAGAGCGACGCGCTTGCCCTCCACAGGTTGTACACGGCGGCAACGCCCCAGCCCGTCGCGCGGCTCGAGGCGATCCGTCTCCCTGACTGGGAACGCCAGGGCAACCACTGGCGCGTCCCCCGGTCGAGCCTGGCGCCGATCCTCC
The DNA here is from genome assembly GCA_035703005.1 of Candidatus Limnocylindrales bacterium. Classification (GTDB taxonomy): domain Bacteria; phylum Chloroflexota; class Limnocylindria; order Limnocylindrales; family CSP1-4; genus SPCO01. Next base: position 8,145 of record DASSZA010000125.1, read on the forward strand.
GCTTCGCCGATATCGAGGCGTTCGTGCAGGAGGCGCCGGGCGGCGGGAAGGACGGGACCGCGCTCGACGGTTTCCTGCAGGTCGGCGTGGCCAAGGAGGACCAGCCGCATTACTTGAAGGTCCTCGCAAGGCCTGACGCGGACCCGACAGCGCTCATCGGCTTCGGACTGGGCATCATCGAGGCACGAACGACGAAGGGGAGCGAGCATCGACACGACCACGGCGTCATCGCTCCCGTGCGAACCTATGAAGGTCCGGTCGACAGTCGCCTGGAGGAAGCCGCCTTCGGAACCATCGCCAGCGTCACGCTGCTCATGAAGGAAACGCTGGTCCGCGTTGCCGAGCCCGCGCTCGTGCCCGCGGGCGTGCGTTAGCCGTGGGACAGGAGGCGTCTGTGGGTTCCGACGACCGCCAGCGCGAGACCATCGATGACCTCGATGTGCTGCTGGCGTCCCTCCCACCCGAGATCGTCGAAGCGGTGCATCGACTCCCGAACCGGGAGGAGCTGATCGAGGTCGTCATGGACCTCGGTCGCCAGCCGGAGGGCCGCTTCCCCGATGCCGAGGTGAGCCTGCTCGACCGCGAGGTGACCGAGGCGGACATCGCGTTCGTCATCGACCACATCGGATCGTTCGGGGATGACAACCGCGCCGGCATCGAGCGGACACTCCACAGGATCAGCGCCATCCGCAACCGGAACGGCAAGGTCGTCGGACTCACGCTGCGGGTCGGGCGCGCCGTCTACGGGACGATCGAGATCATCGCGGACTTCGTCGAGACCGGGAAATCGATCCTGATCATGGGGCGGCCGGGCATCGGCAAGACGACGATGCTGCGTGAGGCCGCCCGGGTGCTCGCCGACGACCTCGGCAAGCGAGTCGTCGTGGTCGATACGTCGAACGAGATCGCCGGCGACGGCGACATCGCCCACCCGGCGATCGGTAAGGCGCGCCGGATGCAGGTCCGGACGCCGTCGCTCCAGCACGAGGTCATGATCGAGGCGGTCGAGAACCACATGCCGCAGGTGATCGTCATCGACGAGATCGGCACGGAACTCGAAGCTGCCGCCGCCCGGACGATCGCCGAGCGTGGCGTCCAGCTGATCGGCACCGCGCACGGCAACAACCTCGATAACCTGATGCTCAATCCGACCCTGTCCGACCTGATCGGCGGCATCCAGAGCGTGACCCTGGGCGACGAGGAGGCGCGCCGCCGGCGGACCCAGAAGAGCGTCCTGGAGCGCAAGGCGCCGCCGACGTTCGATGTGATCGTCGAGATCCAGGATCGGGAGCGCGTCGCAGTCCACAGCGACGTCGCCGAGACCGTCGATGCGCTGCTGCGGGGCGATGCCGTCGCCCCGGAGCTGCGGTGGCGGGACGAGGAGGGTGTCCATCGATCGCAGGGCCGACCTCGTCCGTCGCCGCGCGAGCAGCTTGGCGCCGAGCGTTTCGCGGGACTGGTAGGTGGTGGCTCGCCGTGGCGGATGGAGCCCGGCTGGCGCGGTGATGGCTCACGCGGTGGATATCGCGATGCGGAGCGCACCTCCTTTCGGCCCGGCTACCGGCCCGGGGCGTCGGGTGGCTGGCGCCAGACCCGAGGCGGACCGGGCCGAGAGAACACGCGCCCGCTCTCGAGCGCAACCCCGGACGTGATGCCCGGGGAGCGGTTCGCGAACCGACCGGGTGATGAGCCGTTCGTCGCGGGCGACATCGCGGACCGTGGTCCGCTGGAGCGTGGCGCGGCGGCGACGACCGTGGATACGCGCGCTCGTGAGGCGCGCGAGCTCGACCGCCAGAAGGCGTGGCGCGACCAGGCGTCCAAGGCGATGCAGACATACAAGGCGGAGGAGGGGACGGCGCCGGTCAACGCGGATCCCGTCGAGGGGCAGGACGACGCCGAGCTGGCGCTCGGCGCGGCACAGGGCGAGTACGGTGAGATGATCCTCGTCCCTGGTGGATCGCCGCTCCCCACGCTTCGTGTCCTGCCCCAAGGCGTCAGCCGCAAGCGACTCGAGCAGGCGGTCCGCGATCTCGGCTTGCCGGTCGTGATCGCCCGGGACGTGGACGAGGCAGACGTCGTCATGACGCTGAAGAACGAATACAAGCAGAAGACACCGCTGCTCCGGGAGGCGGAGGAGCGAGCGATGCCGATCTACGTCCTCAAGAGCAACACGATCCCGCAGATGCAGTCGAGCCTGACATCGATCTTCTCGCTCGAGATCGACCCGCGCGAAGCCGCCCTGCGCGAGGCCGAGGACGCCATCGATGCCGTCCTGCGCTCGTCAGAGGCGGTCGAGCTGTCGCCGCAGAACGCGTACATCCGTCGGCTGCAGCACCAGATGGCCGAACGGGCCAACCTCGTGTCACGGTCCCGTGGCCGCGAGCCGTTCCGGCGTGTCCGCCTCTACCCGGACGCCGCACGAAGCACGTGGCGGTGACAGAGGCCTCCACCCCCGCGTCCGTGCGCGGCGCACTTCCGCGCCTCGCGACCGGACTCATCGCGTACGGCGTGCTCGGTCTCGTCCTCGCGCTGATCGCGGCGCTTGCCTTGGCCTGGGCCGGTGGCCGTTTCGCGTCGCTCGGTGACCGGATCGAGACGCAGGCGGCGACGATCGCCGACACCCTTGACGCGTCGGCCTCCGCGCTCCAGGACGCGTCGTCATCGGCCACCTCGTTCGCTGTCACGCTCGAACGGACGCCACCCATCGTCCGCCAGGTCGGCACGGCACTCGGTGATGTCGAGACGAGCCTCCAGTCGATGTCGTCGCAGCTGGCCGCGATCGACATCCTCGGCCGTCAGCCACTCGCCGGAACGGCGGAACGGGTCAACAACATGGCCGCGGCGCTCGACGGGCTCGACACCCGCCTCGGCCTCGTCGCCGGCGACCTCGAGGGGAACCGCGACGCGTTGCTCAAGAACTCGGCGTCCCTCGCCGCGTTGAGCGAGCAGCTCACCAGCTTGGCCGATCAGCTTCGCAGCGAGGGCATTTCGACGGCCCTGGCGGACATCCGTGCCGTTCTGGTCGTCTTCGGCCTGATCCTGCTGACGTGGATCGTCCTGCCCTCGGCCGGCGCGCTCGCGCTGGGCTGGTGGCTCCGGCGACAAGTCGAGCCGGAGGCAGTGGTCTAGAAGCAGTCTCGGCAGGTCGGATCAGCGAAGGTCGCGGCGAAGGGCCGACAGCGCCGCGAGATGACCGCCCATCCCGTGCACGCCGCCGCCGGGTGGCGTCGAAGCGGAGCACAGATACACGCGGTCGCCGGCGTGATACGGGTCCAGCCCGCGAGTCGGTCGGAAGACGAGTTGGCGGATATCCGCGATGCCGGCATTGATGTCCCCGCCGACGTAGTTCGCGTCGTGGCGCTCCATGTCGGCGGCGGTGTGGATCGACCGGGCGAGGACGAGGTCGCGGAAGCCCGGTGCGAGCCGCTCGAGCTCGGCCTCGATGCGGTCGGTCATGTCCACCGTCGAACCGGACGGCACGTGGCAGTACGCCCACGCCGTCTCGTGCCCGAGTGGCGCCCGGCTCGGATCCCACCGGGCGTACTGGGCGAACAACGTGAACGGCCGGTCGGGGGCACGGCCGCTCGCGACCTGACGTTCCGAGCGAACGACGTCCTCCATCCGCCCGCCGAGGTGGATGGTCGCCGCCCGGTGCAACGCCTCGTCCGCCCAGGGCACCGGGCCGGCGAGCGCCCAGTCGATCTTGAAGACCCCCGGGCCATAGCGGAAACGCTCATAGCGCCGGCGGGTCGATGGCGATAGACGGTCACCCGCGATCCCGACGGCCGCCTGCGGCGTCGTGTCGAGGATCACAACGGCGGACTCCGGCACCGCGTCGAGGGTCGTCACCTCGTAACCCGTCACGATCTCGCCGCCGAGCCGCCGGATCTCGGCCGCCATCGCTTCCGCGACGGCGGCGGTCCCGCCTCTGACCAGCGGCCAGCCGACCGCGTGCGCATATGTACCCAGCACGAGCCCGAATGCCGCGGTCAAGGGTCGGTCGAGGCGGACCATCGAATGCGCGGCGAGCCCGACGAACAGGGCTCGGGCCGCCTCGCCGCGGAACCGGGAGCTGGCAAGGCCGACGGCTGAACGCAGGGCAGGCAGTCCGAACCGCGCGAGGGCGAGCGGATGACGCGGGACGTGGACGACCGGTCGCAGCAGCTCCCGGCCCAACTTGGCTTCATCCCGCGCGAGTGGCGCGAACAGTCGGCGCCAGGCGGAGCCATCGTCCGTGCGGCGATCCGCGTCGAGGTTGGCCGCCGTCGCGGTGAACGACCGCTCGAGGATGACGCTACGTCCGACATCGAGCGCGTGCGCGACCGGCGCGTCCGGCTCGATGAACTGGACGCCGAGGGCGGGCCAGTCGACGGTCCGGAAGAACGGTGACGCGAGGGCGAGCGGCACGATCGAGGAGCACACGTCGTGCCGGAAACCGGGGCGCGTCAGTTCCTCTGTCCGCGTCCCGCCACCGATCGTCTCCGCGGCCTCGTACACGCGGACCGATCGGCCGGCCCTGGCGAGGCTGAGGGCCGCCGCGAGACCGTTCGGTCCGGAGCCGACGACGATCGCGTCGATCGCCGGCCGTGTCTCGGTCAACTGGCGGGGATCGCGCCGCCGCCCACCGGGAACGGCGGTCCCGGCACGAACCGAACGTTCGGGAACGCACCCGTCAGGCAGATCGGACCGGCGATGTCCGTTTCCAGCGTGCCGGTCGCGGTCACCGGCGTCCCGGTCCCGTTCGCATCGACCGCATTCGGTCCCTCGCTGATCCACGTGGGTGGCGACGCCTGCGGGTCGAAGGTCGGCAGGAGCGAGGTGACCTCGGCCCACGTATGGGGCGCCTCGACGCCGATGACGGTCGCGCCGGACGGCTGGCCGGCGGGACCTGTGTAGGTCAGATCGTGGACACCCGGCTGGTCCGATGAGCCGGTCAGTGAGCAGGTCGTGCCGTCGAACGACACGGCCAGCGACCCTCCGAGCGTGAATGGCGTCGCCCGCGGCTCACCACGACGCAAGGCGTCGAGGAGCGCGGTCTCGACAGCCGGTCGATCCGCGGACGAGGCGTAGCGGATGCTCCGCCCACCGTCGTCCCGGACCAGTCGCCCATCGTCCCCGGCGCTGACCGTCACGTCCTCCCAGCTCACGAGGCCCGCGTCGGTGAGCGCGAGCGCGGCGAGCTCGTCCCACAACTGCTGTCCGTCCTGGGCGCGAAGTCGGTCCGGATTCCTGACGAGGAGCTCGTAGACGAGGTCGGCGCCACCCGCCTTGTGGTCGGTCTTGAGGCGGTCGGCGAGATCTGCCGGCACGGGCACGTCCTTGGTCGCGTCGAGCGGCACGATCGAGACGGGCACGTCGGAAGCCAGGACCGCGGAGACGGCCGACGGGTCGGCATAGGCGTTCCACTCGAGCGGCGTGCCGCCGTCGAGTCCGTTGACGAACACGTTCCCCGGCGCGTCGATCGTCCCGAGCATCGCGTGGACACCGGCGAGCCGATCAGCGATGGTCTCGTCCGCAGCGAGGGCGTCCTCGAGGTTCGTCAGTGGCCCGAGCGCCACGAGCGTCGGCGCGCTCGGGCTGGCGTCCACGGCAGCCGAGATCACGTCGACCGCGTCGCGCGGAACGCCTGACTCGGCCTGCGGCGGGATGTCGAGACCGAAACCGGCGTCGGCCCTGGTGCGCCATGCAGCTGGGAACGCATGCGCATCGGGTCCACCCGCCTCGCGACCGCAGCCGAACGGGATGTCCGGCGAGCCGAGCTCATCGAGCAGATAGCGCGCGATCAACCGGCCGCCCTGGCAGTGGACGAGGCCGGTCCCGCTGATGGTGATCGCGCGAACGTCGACGGCCGGATCACGCAGCAGGATGGCGATCGCGGCGAGGTCGCTGAGGTCGAAGTCGGCGTCGATGATGACCGGGATCCGCTCGGTCGGGGGCTCGCCCGTCCGGATCGATGGCGACGTCGCTGCTGTCGACGAGCAGGCGACCGACACGACGGCGACTGATGCCATCAACGCAGCGACGAGCCAAGGTGAACGCCGGGGATACCGAGACATGGCAACATCGTAAGGGCCGCCCGCGCTAGGTCGGTTCCGCGGTGACCCCCTGGCGGTCGAACCAGATCCGCTCGCCCGAGAACACGCCGGTCGTCCGATCCCACGGGAAGAGGATCAACACCTCGAGTGCGACCGCGAGGCCCGACGGCGGGGCACCCGCCCACGGTCCCTGGTTCGTCCCGGTCAGCGTCGCGACCTCGAAGACGCCCTGCGGCCCGACGACGATCTCCGATAGGGCGAACGCGTTGTCTGGAAACGCCGCGAACAGTTCGGTGTAGAAGCGCCGCGCGCCGTCATGGCCTTCCCAGCGCTGGCCGGTCACCGCGATCTCATACACGCAATCCGGCGACAGCGTGGCGAGAAGACCGTCGATGTCACGCTGGTCCTCGGCGATCGAATGGCGGACCCAGAGCCGTTTGATCCGTCGAAGTTCGGCCGGATCGAATGGGCGCGCGAGGCGCGCCTGGATCGACTCCGACGCCGTCACGCGACCGCGGCAGTCGCGAGGGCGTCGACGGCTTCGAGCGTCCGGTCGACCTCCTCAGCCGTGTTGTAGTGGACGAGACCCAGCCGCAGGACGCCGCCACTTTCCGCCTTGCCGAGGCGCTCGATCAGACCCGTCGCGTAGAAGTCGCCGTCCCAGACGTAGATCCCATGTCGGCCGAGGTCCTCGGCCGCGGTTCGCGGGTCGACGCCGTCGATCGACAGCGACACGGTCGGGACGCGCTCCGTGAACCGCGATGGGTCGGTGATCCCGTGGATCGTCAGGCCACGGATGGATCCCAGGCCGTCGATGAGCCGTGTCACCAGCGCCCGCTCATACCCGACGATGGCTTCCATCGCCGCGACCAGCTCGCTGCGGCGCGAGCCATCGGCCGGCGTGCCGAACCGCCGACCGACGTCGCGCAGGTACTCCGTCGCGGCTAGCGTCCCGGCGATCGACTCGAACGCGGCAGTTCCCGTCTCGAACCGGTCGCTCGCCGGACGGACCTTGAAGGCCGGCAACGAATCGAGGACGTCGGCCTTGCCGTAGAGCGCGCCGAGGTGCGGACCGAACCACTTGTAGGCGCTGCAGACGAGGAAGTCGGTGTCGAGCGCCTGGACGTCGATCGGTCCATGCGGCGCGTAGGCGACCGCATCGATGAATGTGAGCGCGCCGACCTCGTGAGCGCGCGCGACGATCTCGCGTACCGGGTTGATGGTGCCGACCGCATTGCTCGCGTAACCGACGGCGACCAGCTTCGTCTTCCCGCTCAGCTTCGACTCGAGGTCTTCGAGGTCGAGCGTGACGTCATCCATCCGGATGTCGACCTTGCGGACGGTCACACCGCGGTCGGCGGCCATCGCTTCCCAGGTGCTGACGTTCGCCTCATGGTCGAGGGTCGTTACGACGATCTCGTCGCCGGGGTCGAGGGTCGCGCCGATGCTGCGCCCGATGTGTAGCGTGAGCGTGGACATGTTGTAGCCGAACTTGATCTCGTCCGGACTCGCTGCTCCGAGGAAGTCGGCGATGGCTACGTGCGCCTCTTCGGCCATCGCGTCCGACGCCTCGCTCGTCGCGAAGGCCCCGCCGTGGTTCGCGTTCGTGTCGCTGAGGTAGCCGGCGACGGCATCGATGACGCGCTGCGGGACCTGGGTGCCGCCCGGTCCGTCGAGGTAGGCGACGGCGCGGCCGTCCTGCTCGCGTCGGAGCGCGGGGAACTCGGCGCGTAGCGCCGTGACGTCGAATGCGGGCATGAGGTCAGGCTAGCGTGACCCGGACGCCCGCGTCCTCCAGGATCCGTTGCGCCCGCTTGCCGATCAGCGCCGGCATGCCCTCGTCGTTCGGGAGGTAGATGGTCGCGGTCCCGGCGACATGGGACAGCGCCTCTGCGTAGGGGCCGAGGTCGTCGAGCATGATGTGTTCGACTTCGCCATCGAGCTCGGCCGTCATCAAGCCGCGGCTCGAGATGCGGATCTTGAGATCCGGTGGCCCGACGGTCGGCGCCGGGGCCGCGGGCTCTTCGGCAGGAGCAGCGGCGGTGGGCTTCTCCGCAAGGGCGGCAGGCGGCGCGACAGGCGTCGGGGGCTCCTCAGTTGGCGGTGTCGGCGCCTCGTTGGGCTGCAACGCGGTCGCCGCCGCGAGGAGAGCTTCCGGAGCCGTAACACGTTCGACGGGTGGCGCGGACGCGCCCGCGGCGATCGGCTCGGGTGCCGGGGCTGGTTCCGGCTCGGGCGCGGCGACCGGCTCTTGCGCGAGCACCGGTCCCTCCGCGAGGCGCGCTTCTGGTGTGACATCGGGCGCTGTCTCCGCGCGCGACTCTGCGCCCGGGGTCGGCCGCGTCCCCACCGCGGCTGCCGCCACCAGCGGCGGGTCCTCCGTCGCGGGCAGTCGGAATCCCTCCGCTCCAGACGACCCGCCAGCGGCGAATGCCGAGAATGCCGATCGATCTCGCGCGGCGTCCAGCGACGACGCTGCAAGCACGGCGTTCGGCATCGCCTCACGCGTCGACTCATGGACCGTCGCCGCCGCCGATGGGTCGCTGGGTGCGGCCATCCCTGCGAGTTGAAGCCGGCGACGCTCGGCAACCTTGCCTTCGACCCACCAGATGAGGACGACCAGGAAGATCGCCCCGACGACGCCGAGACCGAGGCCGATCCCCGTGATCGTCACGAGTGTGTCGAGGTTGCTCGTGAAGAGGCTCAGGACGCGCGGGACGATGTATCCGCCGAACACCGAGATCCAGGCCGCGAAGACGAGCGCTTCGCCTCGGGTCATCACCTCGTCGCCGCCGACCTTCGGCTCGAGACGACGGGCGACGTCACGCACGATCGCCGGCACTCGCCACAGGTTGAGGATCGGGATGAAGTTCTCGACGAAGGCCATCATCCCGTTGGCAGCCGGATAGCCGAGCCCGAGCGCCGGCATCGATGTCACCGTCCGACTCAACCAGAGCGCCCAGGCGATGAGCGCCAGCAGAGCGATGCCGAGCGCGACGATGGTGATCGTCGCGATGTAGGCCCGTTGCTCGTCCGTCGCGCCGCCAGCGGCAAGGTAGTCGAGGTATTGCCGCAACAGGCTGAACTGGACGATCTGCATCACGCCCACGGCGAGGATCAGGATGGACGCAAGCGCGGCCGCCCAGCGCGATGCCTTGAACGGCGGCAGCTCGATCGCGCGCAGCGGTCCGTGCGATGTCGGGTCGATCGTTTCGGGGTCGACCGCCGCGCGGTCCCGCGGGGTCCGGCAGTTGTAGCACTGGCGGGCGCCGGCGTTGTTGATCGAACGGCAGTCGCCGCAGACCCAGAAGTCTCCTGCGAGGGTGCTCATCTCAGTGCTCGGTCGTCCCCGTGAAGGTCCACGCCTCCAATCGGATGGCAGGGACCACGACCCCCCCTAAGAACCCCCTTAGTGTCCTCCGTTCCCGGGCGACTCCGACTGTACACGCCAAGGCGTCGAGATACGACTGGGTGAAGCGAAGATTCTTGACCGGTCCGACGATCCGGCCGCCCTCGACGAGGAACGTCCCGTCGCGGGTCATGCCCGTGATGATCGCGAGCTTCGGGTGGACCGGGTTCGTGTAATGGAAGCGCGTGACCAGCAATCCCCGGTCGAGCCCCCCGATGAGGTCGTCGCGCGACTGGTCCCCCGCAGCCATCAGCATGTTGAGCGGGAACGGTCCCCACGGGTTCGGTGCGGGCAGACCGTGGCCGGTGGAAGCGACGCCGTCCCGTGCGGCGGTCTGCGAGTCGTACACGACGCCGCGGCAGATCCCGCGATCGAGCAGGTCGACGCGCTGCTTCGCCACGCCTTCGTAGTCGAAGCCCATCGGGATGCCCGCCGGATCGTGCCCGTCATCGACGATCGTCACGAGGTCGCTGCCGATGCGCTTGCCGATCTCGACGAAGCTTCGTTCCTCCTGGACCGCGAGGGCCGAGAAACCGAGGTAGCCGAGCATGTCCAGGAGGTCGACGACCGCATATTCCTCGAGGACGACCGGGTAGTCGCCCGCGTCGAGCGAGACGGCGTTCGCCGTCGACTTGGCCTTGCCGGCCGCCTCCCGACCGATCGCCGCCGCGTCGATCACGTCGATGTCGACGGCCGCCTGCTCCGCGTAGCCGCTGCCGCCATCCGGCCCCATCGACACGGTGAGGAGTTGCGCGATCGTCCGCGTGCCGGCGACCCGGACGCCGAGCGAGTTGGCCACCGCCGCCGTCTCCGTGCCCGAGGAAAAGGAGCCGTACGCGGTCACGCCCGCGTCATCGGCAGCCGAGATGACCTGGCGGACGGCATCGGCGCGAAGCTCGGGCGATGCGGCCGCGGTGGAGCTCGCGAACCCGGCCGTCGCGGGCGTCACCGCGGTCGGACCGGGAAGCCCGGCCCAGTCCTCGAGCTCCTCCACGACGCGGGCGATCGCCGTCGCGTTCTCGGCCAGCCGTCGTAGGCCTTCCGCATCCGTCCGTCCCGAAGACGCCACGCCGATCCGCTTCCCGATGGCGACGCGAAGGTTCACGGTGACGTCGATCTCAGCCACGTTCTGATGGATCTGGCTGTTGGCGAACCGGGTGAGCGCCTCGTCCTCGGCGATGACGAGCGCCTCGGCTTGCGTCACGCCGTCGACCATCGCCGCGTCGAGCGCGCGCTCGGCCAGGGTGAGCGCGTGCCGGGCTCGATCGTCGTTCACTGGTCGCCTACCACTTGCCGACCCCGACCTGGACGTCGCGGAAACGCGCGCCGGGGACGGCGTGGCCGACATGGCCCGTCTGGCTCGGCTCGCCCTTGCCGCAGTTCGGCGTCCCGAGCATCACGTAGCTCCGTTCGTCGCCGACCGCGTCGCACGACCGCCAGAACTCGTACGTGATGCCGGTGTACGTCGGGTTCTTGAAGAGGCGGCCCTTCTTCCCGCCCTTGATCTCGTAGGCGACCTCGGTGGCGAACTGGAAATTCAGTCGTCGATCGTCGATCGACCACGAACGGTTCGCCGCGAGGTACAGCCCGTCGTCGGTGTCGGCGACGATGTCGTCGAGGCTCATGCCAGGCCGTGGCAGCAGGTTGATGTTGGTCATCCGGATGAGCGGGATGCGGTTCCAGCCGTCGGCGCGCATCGCGCCGCCGCTCGAGCGCCCGATCCGCGGTGCCGTTTCGCGGCTGGTCAGGTAGCCGACGAAGATCCCGTCCTTCACGAGCGGCACCGCCTGGGCTGCGACGCCCTCGTCGTCCCAACCGAAGGTGCCCATGCCCCCGGGCGCCGTCGCATCGGCGACGATCGTCACGAGCTCCGACCCGTAGCGGAACCCTGACGCGAGCTTGTCGGTCGTGAGGAAGCTCGTGCCGGCGTATGACGCCTCGGTCCCGAAGACGCGATCGAGTTCCGTGGGGTGCCCACAACTCTCGTGGACCTGGAGATAGAGCTGCGAGGGGTCGAGGATGATCGTGAACCGGCCGCTCGGGCATTGCGGAGCCGTGAGCAGCTCGACTGCCTCATCGGCGAGTGGTTCGGCGTGCGCCGCGAGGTCCAGACCTCGGATGTACTCGTAGCCGGCGGCCTGCCAACCGCCACCGGAGTCCGGGTACGACCGACGCTGGTGCTCGTCCCCGTCGACGGCGTTGGCCTCGACGGCCGAGCCGACGTGGGTGATCGTCTGCTCGGTGAACGATCCATCGGTCGCCGCGAACGTCTTCCACTCGCGCTGCGCCGCGTACATCGATTCGGTGAACGCGATGCCCTTGACGTTGGCTGCCGCCTGATCCGCCGCGAGCAGATCGGCGATCTTCGTCTCGAGGGGGACGTCGAACGGGTCCTCGTCGATCGGCGTCTCATACCGGCCGTACGCCGGCGGTCGGTCGTCGAGGATGGCCGGTTCCCGGAGCGCGGTGGCGCTGGCCCGAGCGATGCGCACGGCCTCGCCCGCGATCCGATCCGCCTCGTTGCCCGTGAGGACGTGGCTGCTCGCGAAACCCCACGCGCCATCCACGAGCACGCGGATCCCGAACCCCTCGGTCTCGTTCGAGGCGACGCCCTCGACGCGACCGGTCTTGATCGCGATCGATTCCTCGTGCCGGCGCACGATCCGGACGTCCGCGTATCGGGCGCCCAAGGACGTGGCCGTATCGAGTGCGCGCTCGGTCAGGTCTCGCATGGGTCGGTCAGCCTACCAGCGGGTCGCAGGGAGGGCACTCGGGCGAGTGCCGTATCCCGTGGACCGTAGGGTGTCCACCCTCGACCGCAGTCCACAGCGCACCGATAACAACAGCCGACGGGGAAAGCGAGGGTGGCAAGGGCCGTGACCGAGGTCGGACCGACGACGCAACCACCGGTCGGCGCGCGCGCCGAGGTTCCGCTGCCGCTCGGCTTGTGGGTCGTCGCCGTGCTGCTCGTCGTCGGCGGGATCGGCTTCCTCATGGCGGTGTTCGACCTCGGCCCGCCGTTCCTCGCGGGCGGCCTCGTCGGGATCAAGGATTCGCAAACCGGCCAAGCGGTGCTCGTGATCACCGGCGTCGCGATGCTACTGGCGGCGGTGGGGCTGCTGTTGCGCGTCCAGTCGGCCTGGGGCCTGACGATGCTGATCGTCGGCCTCGGGCTCGTCGTCAACCTGATCGCCTATTTCACGGGCGACCCGAACTTCCTCCGGATGGCGATCTTCGTCCTCATGGCGTTCTACCTGAACGGGCGGCCGGTCCGTGAGGTGTTCCTCGGACCTGGTGCCCGGCGGTTCGGCATATGACGACTGCGATCGAAGAAGCCGTCTCCGTCTCGGCCACTGACCTGCAGCTCCTTCGCGCGTACGAACCGATCGTCCGCTACAACCACGGCGAGCTGTTCTTCCCGACCAACGTCGAGGGCTACCTGCGGGAATGCGACCTCCTCGTCGGGTCCTCGGAACGCGATCGCGAGGTGATCGTCCCCGTCGGCGAGCTGACCCCCGACCGCCTCGCGACGGCGGTCGCGCGGCCGGGCGAGACCTTGTATCTGCGCCTCGTCCAGCGTCCGATGGCGCCGCTCGAGCTCGCGCGCTGGCGCAACCGACCCGACCGTCAGGTCTTCCGCGCCCCCGGTCGACTGGCGCGGGTCGGATTGTTCGCACGGCTCGTGGATGCCGCCTTCTCCACGTCCCTGCTCCTGCGCGGGACGGTCCCGGGCGGTACCGCCGGGGCGGCACAAGTGAAGTACGCGCGTGCCCGCGAGGGCGATCCGCGGCTCGTCTACTACGGGCGGGTCGTTCGCGAGAACGGCTGGATCGCACTCCAGTACCTCTACTTCTACTTCATGAACGACTACCGCTCGACGTTCCACGGCGCGAACGACCATGAGGCGGACTGGGAACAAGTCTTCGTCTACCTCGACGACGCGCCCGCCGGCCCGCGGCCCGTCTGGATCGCCGCAGCTGCCCACGACTTCGTCGGCGACGAGTTGCGACGTCGCTGGGACGACCCGACGCTCGAGAAGGTCGATGGCCACCCGGTCGTCTACGCCGGAGCCGGATCGCACGCCTCCTACTTCGAGCGCGGCGAATACGTCACGGAGATCCCGCTGCCCGGGATGCGTGGCGTTCGTGGTCTGCTGGAGGCACTGCGAGCCTTCTGGCGCGAATCGCTTCGCCAGCCGGACCCCGGCGACCTCGCTGCGTCGCTCAGTGCCGCGCTCAGCGTGCCCTTCGTCGATTACGCGCGCGGTGACGGTACGTCGGTCGGTCCCGGGACGGATGCGCACTGGTCGCCGGTCCTGATCGACGACGACACGCCATGGGTCGATGGATATCGCGGTCTCTTCGGCCTCGACACGTACGACCGGTTCGGCGGCGAGCGAGCGCCCGCCGGACCCAAATACGGCCGAACGGGCTCCGTGCGGATGTCGTGGAACGACCCGCTGGGTTTCGCCGGCGTGGACAAGGTCGCGCCGCCGTCGCGCCAACCCGAGGAGTTGCGCGGGCGGATCGCGGACCGCGAGGCCAGGTTGCGTGAGCTCGAAGACGCCATCGCTCGGCGATCCGCCGAGTTGCCCGGTCTCGACCTGGAGGCGCGGAGTCTCGCCGCGGATGGCGCGATGACGACGCTGCACAAGGCGCGCGCTGCGGAGCTCGCGACCGGGACGGCGGAGCTCGAGGCGCAACGACGGGAGCGAGCAGGCGTCGCGGACGCGCTCGTCGCGCTCCGACGGGAGCTGGGGCGAGTCGAGGCCGGCGACCTCGGCGACCCTCGAGGCCACCTCACGCACCCGCATCGTCCGGTCCCGGAGGCGGACGTCCGATACGGCCGTCTCGTCGAGTTCTGGTCCGCCTTGAGCGTCGGCTTGTTGCTGCTGGCGATCGTGGCGCTGGTTTCGCTGCGCCTCGCCCCGTGGTGGGCGGCGCTTGGGCTCGCCCTCGCGGGCTACGCAGTGCTCGAGGCCGCGTTCCGGCGCCGGCTGACGCTGCTCACGCTGCGAGTCGAGCTCGTGCTGGCGATGGTCAGCGCGGCGATCCTCGTATGGGAGGGTCTGTTCATCATCGTGATCGCGGCGGTGGCCGGTCTGGCGCTCGTCGTCGTCCTGGACAACGTCCGAGAGTTGCGGTGGGGCAGTTCTGAGTCATCGGCCCCCTCGCCGGCGGCGACCGCGATCGCGCCTGGATCAGAGGCCGGAGATCTGGATCGCTGACCAGGCCTGACCCGTCAGGACGACGCCAAACCCCAGGACCACCACAGCGGCGACGAGTGGGATCGCCTCGCGAAACCGGCCGAGGTTCATGCCGGCCTGGGCTCGGTCGACGCGGTCGCGGGCGGTGACGAGGACCAGGCCGACGCCACTCATGACTGCGGCCATCCCCACACCGAACGCCGCGACGAGGACGAGTCCGAACGCCGGACGACCCGCGGCGATGGCTCCGAGCAGGATCAGCAGCGCGCTCGTCGAGGGGATGAGACCACCCGCGAGCCCGAGGAGGAACAGGCTGCGCCACGTGATGCTCGATGGCGGCACATGCGGGTGCGGATGGCTCTGGCCACGCGTGTGGGTGTGCCCGTTCGCATCTCGGTCGTGGACGTGCGATCCGTCGTGGTGGTGCACGTGGTCGTGCTCGGGGTCGGACGCGGTCAGCGTGCGACGTCGCCCGACCTCCCCGATGAGCATCCATCCGCCGATCACGACGATGGATATGGCGGCCACGAGCGGGGCGCCACGGACGATGACATCTGGAGCCACGACATCGGTCGCCGCGAGCACGACGGCCGCGAGCACCAGGATGCCGATCGTGTGCGACACGCTCACCGCCGCGCCGAGCCCGATCGCGTGGCGAGCCGAACCGCGCGTCCCGACGAGGTACGCGGCCATCAGGGTCTTGCCGTGGCCGGGCGTCAGGGCGTGGCCGGCCCCGAGGGCCGCGGCCGCGGCGAGGGACAGCAGCACGACCAACGGCGTGAGGTCGGCCTGGCGGAAGATGTCGGGCAGGTCCGTGGCGGCGACGCCTCCCGGGACGGCGGCCGGGGCAGACGCCGGAGCAGGCGGCGACGCGGTGGTGGGCGACGCCGAAGGAGCTTGTGCGGTCGCCGGTGACGGCATCGCCGGATCGACCGCGACGATCGGCTTGGCATCCGGGACCTCGGCCGGCGCCAGGATCGCCCCGCCCGCTGTCGCCGTGACCGTGAGCGCCTCATCGCGGAGTGGTGACGTGATCAGGTCCGTGGGATACCGGGTCAAACGCTCGGACACGCTTGTGGGCCGAATCTCGCCACCACGCACGGCGAGCGTCACGCCCGACCCCTGGGCCACGATCTCGCGCCAGCCGGTGCGCTCTGCGAACGAGCGATCGACGAAACCGATCTCCAGCCCGTGGTCGCCGATCGGGCTCGCGAGCGGCGCCTCGAACGTACAGACCTCGCGCATCGTCGAGAGGCCGCCGACGCCGAGCGGGAACGACAGCCCGGCCGCGGTCAAGCGTGGCGCCAGGCTCGCGCCACCGGCCGTCAGCGCCAGCGAACCCGCCAGCGCATCGCAGGCGGTCACTCGACCCGCATCGATCTCCTCGTCGGAAAGCGACGCGTCCCCGTCAGTGTCGAAGTCGAAGCGGGCCTGGAATGTCGGGATCTCCGCCTGGTCGATCACGATGTCGAGCAGGATGCGATCGGGCTCGACCCGGATGCCGGCGTAGTGATTGATCGTGAAGTTCCCGAGGGGATGCGCGAACACCGATGCCGGCAGCGCCGCGGCCAGCCCGATCGCCAGCGCAGCGCCGAGCGCGCGTCTGACGAGCGATCGACGACGGCGTCCCATGGTGTCGAGGGTACGCGCCGCGAGCCCCGGCGGATGACTCGGATCCTCGGGATCGTCCCGACCGTCGGCTACACTCGCGCCGATGTCAGGAGGTGGCGTCCGGCGCGGCGCGTTCATCACGATCGACGGCCCGGACGGCGGCGGCAAGACCACCCAGGCGGAACGTCTGGCCGCCCATCTTCGGAAGCTCGGCTTGACCGTCCACCTGACCCGTGAACCGGGCGGGACCTGGCTCGGCGAACGGATCCGCGAACTGTTGCTCGACCGGACCGGGTCGACCGCCCCGACCGATCCACTGGCCGACGCGATGTTGTTCAACGCGGCTCGCCGTCAGCTCGTCCGCGAGGTGATCGGTCCGGCGCTTGCCGCCGGCGAGACCGTCATCTGCGCCCGCTTCGCGGATTCGACACTGGCGTACCAGGGGTACGGCGCCGGGCTCGACGTCGCGATGTTGCGCGAACTCAACGATCGGGCGACCGACGGCCTCCAGCCCGACCTCACGCTGCTGCTCGATGTCCCGGTCGAGGCTGGACTCGCCCGCAAGGCGCCGGGCGATGTGACCAGGTTCGAGGCCGAATATGACCTCGACTTCCACCGTCGCGTGCGCGACGGATTCCTTGCCATCGCGGCGGCGGAAACCCAACGCGTGGTGGTCCTCGACGCGACTCGCGACATCGCCGAGGTGGGCGATGAGATCGTCGGCTTGGTGCGTGCGCGCGCCGCCCACGATGAACCGCCGGCTGCCGGCGTGCGCATCAAGGGATGAGCGAGTCGTCGGGCCCGCTCCCGCTCCGCGTGGCGACCGTCGCTGACGACGCGGACCGCGCGGCATTGGAGCGGATCGCCCGCGATGAGCTCGGGGCGCTCGACGACTTGTACGAGCGTTATAAGACCATGGCTTACTCGATCGCCTATCGGATCACCAACGACGCGGCCCTGGCGGAGGATGTCGTGCAGGAGGCGTTCCTGGGTGTCTGGCGGAACGCGTCCCGCTATGTCGAGGGTCGGGGCAGCGTGAAGACGTGGCTGCTATCGATCGTCCATCACCGCGCGATCGACGCTGTCCGTCGGCGACGGGCCACCGTCGACCTTCCCGAACGCGACGACGCGCCGCCGCCCGCCCTTCGTCTGCCGGATCTGTGGGGCGAGGTCGCTGCCAACCTCGACGCCGATGAGGTACGCGCCGCCCTGGCGTCGCTGAGCGACGTGCAGCGCGAGGCGCTGGAGCTCGCGTATTTCGGCGGGCTCACGCAGACCGAGATCGCCGAGCGCACGGGGACGCCGCTCGGGACCGTCAAGAGCCGGATGCGGCTCGGCCTGCTCGCTATGCGGGAGATGCTGTCGCCATGACCGATCAACGGCCGCCTGGCGACCTGCCGGGCGGCGAGCCCGGAGGGCTGACCTGCGACGAGGTCCGTGACCTTGCCGCCTCGTTCGTGCTGGGCGCGTTGACCGACTCCGAGATGGACGCCGTGCGCGAGCATCTCGCCGATTGCCCGGAGACCCACGACGAGTTCGCCGAGCTCGGTGCGGTCGTCCCTGCCTTGGACGCAGCCGTGCCCCTGATGGAGCCACCGTCCGGGCTCAGGGATCGGATCCTGGCCGTGGCTGCTGCCGACCTCGACGCCCGACGCCAGGTCGACGCTTCGTCGGCCGCGCCGGCGCCGCCGGTCGCAGCCGCGAGGACCGTCGCGCCAAGAGCTGCCGAACCCGTGGGGCCGTCAGATGTCGAGCCGGTCGCCGGACCGACTCCCGCAGCGGAGCCCATCTCTATCGAGTCCGCCCGGCGGCGGCGCCCGTTGACATGGCTGGCGGGGATCGCGGCGGTCCTCGCGATCGTGCTGCTCGGCGCCTGGAACCTCAGCCTCCAAGGGCAGCTGAACGCGGCGCAGACCTACCAGCAACAGGTGGCGTCGGTCCTCTCCGCCGCGAGTCAGCCGGGCGCACTCACCGCGGTCCTTGCCCCTCCGTCCGGACAGGGGCCGAACGGGATCGCTGCCGTCACATCAGACGGCAAGATGCGCATCGCGATGCGCGACCTTGCTCCAACCACGGGCGATGAGGTCTACGAGGCCTGGATGATCCTGCCGAACACGCCACCGGCGCCCGTCGGCGGACTCACCGTCGGCTCGGACGGGTCTGGGTTCATCGAAGCGGGCGGTGTCCCGGCACAGCCGGGCCTCGTGCTCGCGCTGACGCGCGAACCGCGTCCGGGGATGACCGCGCCATCCGGCGATCCCGTCTCGGTCGGGACGACGACCTCGACGGAGAACTCGACGGGCTAGGTCAGCCCGGCGTCCCCGGCACCGGAAGGGCGTCGGCGACGCTTCCCGCTCCGGCGGACTTCGCGCGATCGAGCGCGGCCTTCGCTGCCTCGATCAATGACTCGGAGTCGCCGGCGTCGCGCGGGAACGTGGCGACACCCGCCGACACGCTGACCCCGCGGCCTGCGACGCCGGGCAGTGCAGCGATGCCGTCCTGGACGCGCTTCGCGACGATCACCCCAGCGGCACCGGGCGCCACGAGGACGAACTCGTCCCCGCCGATGCGACCCACCGTATCGACCAGCCGGACCGACTCCGACAGGACCGACGCGACGCGCCTGAGGATGTCGTCCGCCGCGCGAACATCGCTCGCGTTTGCGGCGCGAAAGTCGTCGACATCGAACAGCGCGAGGGACACCTCGCCGCCCTGTCGACCCGCACGAGCGAGCTCGAGCTCGAGGACACGAGCGACGGTGCGCTCGTTGGCGATGCCGGTGAGCGGGTCCGTAGCGGCCATCCGCTCGAACCATTCGGCACGCTCGGCGACGTTCGACGCATGGCGCGCGCGGTCCGCAGCGAGCGCGGCGAGTGACGCGAAGGCATCGATCATCGCTTGATCGCCCGACGCCGCCCCGGCCGGCCAGCGCAGGATCAGCGTGCCGAGCGAGGACTCCACGCCGCCGCGCCCGATCACGAGCGGCGCCACGGTCACGCCGGCGATGTCGGTCGTCTTCCCGATCGCCTCGACCTCGCCCTCGCGAAAACCGGTGGACGCGGCCAGTTGCGGGTCCGCGCGGTCGGGGTCGGCGAGGAGGATCGCGGCGCCATCCGCGCCGAGTCCGGCGGCAGCCGCCGCGAGGATGCCACCGAGTGCGGCATCGAGGTCATCGGAGCTTGCCGCCTGGATCGCGGCCGCCAGCTCAGTGCGCGGATCGGTGGACGGACCGTCGATGGACACGGGTCGGCTCCTGCACGCGTTGGTTCGGGAGGCCGCATCGTACACCGCCCACGCTTCGCGGAAACGCGTTGACCGGGGGAGGTGGTGCACGGATACTCCGCCCGATGAAGCTCGTCGTGGCGATCGTGCACAACGAGGACGCCGGCGCCCTCGTCGACGCGCTCCTCGACAAGGAGTTCCGCGCGACCCGCGTATCAAGCTCGGGTGGTTTCCTGAAGCGCTCGAACGCGACGATCTTCCTCGGGGTCGAGGAAGACGACGTCGACGAGGTCCTGTCGATCGTCCGCGACACGTGTACCTCGCGGACACAGGTCGTGAACCCGATGCCGCCCATCATGGAGCCCGGTGAGTTCTTCATGCCGTATCCGCTCGAGGTCGAAGTGGGCGGGGCCACGGTCTTCGTCGTCCCGGTCGACCGGTACGAGCGCCTCTAGCCTGGTGGCGTGGACGCCGCCCGCGGTCGGCCAGCGTGGGACCTGGACCAAGACGTTCACGGCTGACGACGTCGAGGCGTTCGCCGCCCTTACCGGCGACCGCAACCCGCTGCATTTCGACGAGGACTTCGCCCGCCGGACCCGGCCAGGACGGCTGATCGTCCACGGCGGTCTTACGACCGGGCTGTTCAACGCGCTCGTCGCCGAAGTCCTGCCGGGGCCGGGCAGCGTGTTCCTCCATCAGGAATGGGACTACCCGGCACCCGCTTATATCGGTGACACCGTGACGGCCGAGGCAGAGGTGATCGAAGCGCGAGCGGACAAGCCGATCACGACCCTCCGATGCGTCGCGCGCCGCGACGACGGGACCGAGGTCCTGACGGGAACCTGCGTCGTCTACACGATGTTGCCGAAGGACTCTCCGTGACCCAGGCGGCGGCGACGGTTCGGCCGGCCGATACGGCCGCCGAGCCGACCGAGCGATGGACGCAGCTCGTGATCCTCGGGGTCGGGATGGTGCTCGCGATGTCGCCGTCGTTCGCGGCCGCCGCGGTGGCCCCCATCCTCCGCGAGGAGTGGACGGTCGGGCCTCTCGATCTGCCGTTCCTCACGGTCGTCGTCCAGCTCGGTTTCGCAGTGGGCGCGATCGGGCTGGCGGTGATCGGCGCACCAGACGTCATCCCCGCTCCCCGACTGTTCGCCGCCGGTGCGATCGTCGCAGCGATCGCCAACCTCGGGTTCGGGCTGATCGCAAGCGACCCCGGGTCGGCAGTGCCGTTCCGCTTGCTGACTGGGGTGGCGCTGGCCGCCGTGTACCCCGTCGCGATGAAGATGGGTGCAGGCTGGTTCCGGCGCGACCGAGGCCTCGCGATCGGGGTCGTGAACGGTGCCTTGACCGTCGGCGTCGCCCTCCCATTCCTGTTCCGCGCCCTCGGCGCGTATGCGGGCGTCGACTGGCGGCCCGTCGTCGTCGCGGCAAGCGTCGCCGGCCTCGCCGGCGCCGCGCTCGTCGGGCTGACGGCTCGGACGGGCCCGCTCGATGTCGCCGCCCCACGGTTCTCGCCGGCCATCGCCGCTGCGGCGTTCCGCGAGCCATCGGTCCGCCTCGCGGCGACCGGCTACTTCGGTCACATGTGGGAGCTCTTCGCGATGTGGACGTGGATCCCGATCTTCCTGCTCGGGACGTTCGCGGCGGCGGGCGTCGTGGATCCGGCCGCGGCATCGCTGACCGCGTTCGCGGTCGTCGCCGCGGGAGGTGTGGGATCCGCCGTGGCCGGTGCCATCGCGGATCGTGTCGGCCGCACCGCGACGACCATCGCCGCGATGGCGACGTCTGCCACCTCCGCGGTCGTGGCCGGGATCCTCTTCGGTGCCCCGATCCCGATCGTCGTCATCGTCGCCCTCGTGTGGGGCGTCTCCGTCGTCGCCGATTCGGCGCAGTTCTCGTCCGCGATCTCGGAGCTTGCGCCACCCGGAACGTCGGGCTCGGCGCTGTCGGTGCAGACAGCGCTAGGGTTCACCCTCACGAGTGTGACGATCCTCGGCGTCGGCCTGCTCGACCCGACGAACGCCGATGGCTGGCGCCTGGCCTGGATCATCCTCGCCCTTGGGCCGGTCGTCGGGATCGTCGCGATGGCTCGCCTTCGTGGTCGTCCGGACGCGACGAAGATGGCCAACGGTCATCGATGATGATCACGTCATGAGCCCCTTCCGACCTGACCTCGTCGACTGCTGGGTCTTCCGGGTCCTCATGTCGGCGCGCGACATCCCCAGCACGGAGGTGCTGCTCCTGCGTCGAGGTCCCGACAAGATCCTTCCAGGGCTGTGGCAGTGCGTCTCCGGTTCGCTCGAGACCGACGACCACGTCGCGACCGGGGCGCTGCGCGAGCTGCACGAGGAGACCGGGTTCGGCCCCGACGTCATCGAAGCCTTCTACGACCTCGACCTCGTGAACCAGTTCCACGAGCCGTCCTACGACGCGATCGTCACGGCCGCGGTCTTCGCGGTCCGTGTCCGCAACGGCGTCGAACCGACCCTGTCGCATGAGCACGACGAGGCGCGCTGGGTAGGCGTAGAGGACGCCCACAGCGAGGTCGTCTGGCCGGGCTATCGGACGGCGATCGAGCGGATCCGTGACGACCTCGGCGACAGCGACCGCGCATCGTGGTTCGAGCTGACGCTCGAGGGAGCCCGCCGACCGAGGCCGTGAGGGATGCACCGTCGGGCATCGCGGTAGACTCGGGATCGGGGCGACCCACCGTCAGCCGGCAGGGGAGACAGACGTGATCGATCGGACGGACGTACCCGAGATGAGCTCTTCGGCGGCCTCCCGCCGTGCGTTCCGGTCGAAGGTCGACAGCATCCGCCCCACCTATGGCTTCGAGGACGTGTCGCTCGCCCCGGGCACCGACACGATCGAGCCCGCCGACGTCGACCTCAGCCAGTCGTTCTGTGGCATCGAGCTCTCCATCCCGATCCTCGCGTCGGCGATGGACGCCGTGGTCGACACGCGGATGGCGGGTGAGCTCGCACGTCTCGGCGGGCTCGCTGTGCTCAATCTCGAGGGCGTCCAGGCACGCTTCGACGATCCCGCCGCGATCCTCGAGCGCATCGCCACGGCGCCCGACAGCGACGTCCACGACGTCCTCGCCGAGGCATACCAGCAGCCGATCCGCGAGGATCTGATCGCCGCCCGGATCGGGGCCATCCACGCCGCGGGCTCCAAGGCCGCAGTCGCCGCGACACCCGCCGTCGCACGGCGGCTCGGGCCGTTCGTGGCCGAGCACGGAGCCGACCTCTTCCTCGTCCAGAGCCAGGTCTCGTCGGCCCGCCATATCGCGACGGAGTACGACCCGCTCTCGCTCGCAGAGTTCACGAGGTACATGCCGATCCCGGTGGCCGTCGGTAACACCACGAACTCCGAGGCTGCCTTCGCCCTGATGGAGCAGGGCGCCGCGGCCGTGTTCGTCGGTGTCGGTCCCGGCGCCGCCTGCACGACCCGCGAGGTGCTCGGTATCGGTGTCCCGCAGGTCACGGCCGTCAGCGATGTCGCCGCGGCGCGCGACGCCTACTTCGAGGACACGGGTCGCTACGTGCCGGTCGTCGCCGACGGCGGGATGCGACGCGGCGGCGAGCTCGCCAAGGCGATCGCCGCGGGCGCCGACGTCCTCATGGTCGGCTCGCCGCTCGCGCGGGCCGAGGAGGCTCCGGGGCGTGGCACGAACTGGGGCATGGCGGCTCCCTCCCCGACGCTCCCACGCGGGACGCGGATCAAGGTCGGGACGGTCGCCACGCTCGAACGGATCCTGCTTGGACCGGCCCATGTCACCGACGGCAGCGAGAACCTCGTCGGCGCGCTCCGCCAGTCGATGGCAGCAGTCGGTGCCCGCACGATCCGCGAGATGCAGCACGTCGAGATGGTGTACGCGCCTTCCACCCAGACCGAGGGCAAGTCCTGGCAGCAGCGCGGCACGCGCTGACCCGCTGACGGACGACATCGGCGACGACCTGGTCTTCGAGGGCAAGGTCGCCCGGATCACGACCACAGGCCGGCGCACCGGTCTGCCACGACCCGTGGCCGTCGGCTATGTCGACGAGCCGGACGGATCGGTGCTCGTCGCCGCCGGTGATTCAGCGCGTTGGGCACTCAACCTGCTCGACCAGCCCCGGGTCGACGTGGAGATCGGCGACCGCGCCTTCACTGCGGTCGCCGAGGGCCTCGACGCAGCGGACCATGCCAGGGCGATCCGGGGGTTGATCCTTCGCTATGGAACGCCGGCAGAGCGGCTCGGACGCGGACCCTCGTTCCGCCTTCGGCCGATCGGCGAGGGCGGTGCCTGATGGCGATCGACGTCGCGATCGACTCGACCATCGGGCGGACGCCGGACGAGGTCTTCGCTGCCGTCGCGGACCTCGATGCGTGGCCGACCTGGCTCATCGCGAGCGGTATCCGCTCCGTCCGGCGTGAGCGCGTCGGCGAACCGTCGGTCGGCGAGCGGCTGGTCGTCGAGCAGAACGCCGCCGGCCGTGCCGGCACCTTCGATGCCCAGGTGACCGGCTTCGAGCCCGGCCGTCGCATCGCGCTACGCGGCCGTGATCGCGAGGGCGTCACGATCGACATGGAGGCTGGGGTCGCGCCTACACCGGGGACCGACGGAGGCACGACGGAGCTCCAGTTCTCGATCCGGATCGGCTTGCCGTTGAAGTACCGGTTGTTCGAATCGATGGCGCGACCGCAGGTCGAGCGGGCCGCCCTGCTCGATGTGGAGAGCCTGCGGTTGCGGCTGGAGTCGTCGGCCGAGGGTTGACATCCGTCCATGCCGATTCGCGGCGCCCGTCGATGCCGCCGGAGATCTGCGGCAGCCAACCTTGCCCTCATCGAACGGATGTCACGAAAGGACCCGAACGGATGAGCGCTTCCCCTCGCACCTACGACCAGGTCCGCTTCCACCGCGGCACGCGCGGCTTCGCAGCGTTCCTCACCGCGCTGAACGGCTTCGTCGTCCTCGGCGCGACGCTATTCGTCGTCCCGACCCTTCCCCTCGAGCCGCTCATCGCGACGTGGGCGGTGATCCTCGGCACGACGCTCGGCATCGCCCACTTCGTCGCGGTCGTCGGGCTGATCCGCGGCCGCCGCTGGGCTGCCTCCCTGGTCGGCTACGTCGTCACGGCGGCCATCGCGATGTCGGTCTTCGGCGCGCTCGTGTCGGCGACCGGTCTGTCGATCTTCGGCGCGGACCGCGGGACATCGATCGGCTTCTTCGTCTGGATGATCGCCACATACGCCGTAGCGGCCCGCTTCTCCTTCAAGCCGTTCACCTTCACGCCGCAGGCCCATCGCGTCATGGCTCCTGTCGCGAAGCCGGTGCCGGACGCCCGGTCCGCGACCGGCGCACGGAAGCGGACGTTCGCCCGCCCGATCGCCGCCGCAGCGTAGGCTCGCCCCCTCTCTTCGGAAGCGCTCTTCGGCCGGTTACGTCATCCGGCCTAGGCAACGACAGGACGTTCGCCCGGTTACGGCCGGGCGAACGCATGTGCACCATCCGGACATGGACACCGTCGGGATGGTCCTCATCGCGATCAGCGCGTTCGCCCTGCTCGAGGTAGCGGCTGCGAACCTGCGCGGCGAAGAGCGCCGTCGGCGCGTCCGTCGGACGAGCCGCCCCGTCCACTGACCCCAGTCCGGGGCCCGGCCCGATCGCCGGTAGACTCGGGCCTCGATGACGACAGACACCGCGACCCTCTACGACCGCGCCGGCGGCATGCCCTTCTTCGAGCGACTCGTCGGGCGGTTCTATGAGGGCGTCGCGACCGACCCGATCCTGCGGCCCCTCTATCCAGAGGCGGATCTCGCCGGCGCGCAGCGCCGGCTGACGCTGTTCCTCGCGCAGTACTGGGGCGGTCCGCGGACCTATGACGACGAACGCGGGCACCCGCGATTGCGGATGCGTCACGCTCCCTTCGCGATCGATGCGGCGGCGCGCGACCGATGGCTCGAGCTGATGCGCGGCGCCCTCGCAGCGGAGGCTCCCTCACCCGACGTCGCGGCCGAGCTGGACGCCTATCTCGGGATGGCCGCGGAGGCGATGCGCAACCGGCCCTAACCGTGGCCGGTGCGGCGGCCGGGCCCGCGAGCGCGTCCCGCCGTCCCTTAGGCGTGCCGGAGCCAGGTCAGGACGGCGAGGACGCGTCGGTGGTCGTCCGGCGCCTCTTCGAGTCCGAGCTTCGAGAAGATGCTCGCGACGTGCGTCTCGACCGTCTTGTCGCCGATGACGAGCGTCGCGGCGATCGCCCGGTTCGACCGTCCTTCCGCCATCAGCGCGAGAACCTCGCGCTCGCGCGGCGTGAGCTCCGCAAGAGGATCGTGTTCGCGGCGGCGGGCCACGAGGGCGGCGACGACTGCCGGATCGATCGCGGTCCCCCCGCGCGCCACACGCTGGACCGCCTCGAGCAGGTCGTCCACGGCCGCGACGCGCTCCTTGAGCAGGTACCCGATCCCGCCGCGTCCATCGCCAAGCAGCCGGACCGCGTGTGCCGGTTCGACGGCCTGTGAAAGCACCACGACGGGCATCGGCGGCGTGCGTGCGAGCAGGGTCTCGGCCGCGATCAGGCCCTCGTCGGTGTGGGTCGGAGGCATCCGGATGTCGATGATCGCGACGTCGACGGGCGAGCGGTCGACCGCCTGCAGCAGCGCCTCGGCGTCACCCACGGACACCGCCACGTCGAACCCGCCATCGCGCAGCACGCGCGCGATGCCCTCGCGCAGCAGGACGACGTCTTCGGCTACGGCGACGCGCATGGCAGCGCGACCATCAGCCGCGTCCCCTCGCCGACCCGACTCTCGACACGCACCGTCCCGCCGAGCGCCGCGACACGGTCGTGGATCCCGGTGAGGCCGGTCCCATCGGTCGCATCGGCCCCGCCACGACCGTCATCGCTCACGTCGAGATGGAGGTGGTCGTCGGCGAGCCACGTCCGCAGGTCGATGCGGCTCGCGCCGGAATGCTTGATCGCATTGGTCAGCGCCTCGGCCGCGACGAAATACGCGGTCGCCTCGACGCTGCCTGGTAGACGTCGGTCGAGGTCGTCCGTCAGGACGACCGGCAGCGGCGCGCGATCCGCGAGCGAGCCGAGCGCTGCGCCGAGTCCGGACTCGGTGAGGATCGCCGGGTGGACGCCACGCGCAAGCTCGCGGATGTCGGCGATCGCGGCGGCTGCCTCGGCGCTGGCAGCTTCGAGCTCAGCGACCGCGGCGGGATCGGCCTCCGGCCCCAGGTCACGCCGGAGCATCTGGAGCGACAGCTGGAGTGAGACGAGTCGTTGCTGCGCACCGTCGTGAAGGTCTCGCTCGATGCGGCGCCGCTCGTCGTCCTGCGCCTCGACGATCCTGGCGCGAGACGCCGTCACCGCATCGAGCTGCGCGCGGACCTCGGCCTGGAGGCGCTCATTCTCGACCGCGAGGCGGACGGCAGCCGCGGCCGCCGAGACGAGTCCTGGGTCATCGCGAAGCGCCGGATCGTGGGCGATCAGGAGCTCCGGGGCGTCCGCGGTCCCGATGGCCAGGACGGCCCGCGCAGCCCCGTCGGCGGGTGGAGTGGCCAGCTGTCCCGCGGCATCCGTGAACGCGCCGCTTTCTGATTTCCAGCGATAGACCTCGAGCGACGGATCACCGAGAGCATCGCGCAGCGACGCTTGGAGGACCGGCAGTGGCGGCAGGCCATCCAGGCGGACGACGAGATCGGCGATCCGGCCCTTCGCTGCGTCGTCACGCAGCACGCCGATCATGAGCGCGATGGCGACGAGGACTCGCGACAGCGCCAGCACGATCACGCGGAGCTCACCGAGTGGCTCGCGGGCGTTCGTCGGCAAGACGGTCTGCCATAGGAAGGTCACGATGAAGCTTCCCCCCAGCACGAGACCGGCGAGCAGGACCGGCGTCTGCCGGCTCCGAGCCGCGCCGCTGGCTGATACCCAGCGTGCGGTCACCACGACGAGGAGCCCAACGCTCAGACCGGTGAGCAGGAGTGTTTCGATCCGCCCGAGCGGGTCCATCGCCGTGTACGCGGCGGTCCAGCGGTCGACGGTCGAGATGCATGTCGGGCAGTCCCACCAGGCGATCGGGCGCAGCCCGTACGCCTGGACGAGCGTCCAGGCCGCCTGGACCGCGACGAACCCGATGGCGAGCGCGCGGTCGAGGCGACGGGTGATCCGCCCCGTCGGATACGCCAGGATCACGAGCGCGAACAGCGGGTCGAACCAGCCGTGAAAGACGGTCGCGAGGTACGAGACGACCGCGACGTCCGAGTTCGTGAAGTCCCCGAGGAACCAGGCGAAGCCGGTGAGGATCGCGAGCGGCCCGATCCGGTTGCCCGGCCGGCGGTCGGCGATGATGAGACCCGCCGCGATCATCGACCACCCGACGGCGACGTCCGCGAGCAGGAGCGCAGGGCTCCGCTCGGCGGTCCGCGTGAGCTGGTACGCGGCGAACGGCCCGAAGACCAGTGCGACGATGCCGATCGCCGCGAGGACGAGCCGGCGTCGACCGTCGCTCAGCATGGCGCGAGCCCCAGGAGCGAGCGAAGTGCCGTCCCATCGAGCTCCTGCTTTGCCACGAACGCGGCGGCCGGACTCGATCGCACCCGCTCGCGATACGTCTCGGGATCGCGACTCGAGATCAGCACGATCGAGGGCGGGTCGGCGCTGGCCGCGAGCCGCTCGGCGACGTCGAATCCGTCGACGTCAGGCAGGCCGATGTCGAGGAGCACGACGTCTGGCTCGAGCGAGGCGGCGGCAGCGAGCCCCGTCCGGCCGTCAGCCGCCTCGCCCACCACCGCCCAGCCGTCGCGCTCGAGGAGCCGTCGCGCCGTCGCACGGAATCCGCCGTGGTCGTCGATGACGAGGATGGTCGGTCGGCTCATGGCACGCGAACCCACGGCTGGCGATCGAGCATCGCGAAGAACTCGGCATCCCCAGGATCGTCCGAGTGCTCGAAGGTCGTCATCAGGCGGTCGCCATCGAGCTTCCAGTGATGCTGCGTGTCGCTCCAGAACGGCGGAAAGTCGAGGCTGATCGACAACAGATCACCGTCGACCGTGTAGTGCCCACGCGCCGGGCCGGTCTCGATCGTCTGCCCGGCGGTCGCCTCCGGCACCTCCGCCCAGTTCCCGTCCGCGTCGAAGACCCACGACAGGCGCATCGGTCCGAACTCGGGGTCGTCGAAGGACTTCTCGAAGACGCCCGTCGGGAAGCCGTCGGGCCGGAGGCCGGCCGGCGGAGGCGCATCACCGAGAGCGCAGCCGCCCACGGCGATCACGATCGCGATGACCGTGATGAGGGGCGCGCGGCCGTTCCGACGGTCCATGGCCGGAACGATACGGCCCGTCCGTGCGCGCTCCATCCGGGTCCACCCGGAGATCGATTCCCACGTCTGCCCCGATGGCAGGAGCGACCCGTCCCACGACGCTGTCCGCACCGGCATCCCCGCCGGGCGAGCCAGGAGGGCAAGATCATGGGTCCCCGCAGCTGGCGCCTGGTCGGCGCCATCGCCATCGCGAGCGTTGTTGGTGCGTGTGCCGGTGGGCAGGCGGCGCCGTCGAGCGCACCGTCTATTGCCGCCTCGCCGAGCGCGAGCGCCGAAGCTCGCGACTGGATCCGCGACATCGATGTCGGCGGGCGAACGCTGAGCGTCGCCTGCGTCGGCCCGACGGACGCCGGCCGACCGACCGTGATCTTCGAGGGGGGCCTTGGCGGTGATCGCCGAGAATGGGGCGACGTCCTCACGGCCCTCCTGGCCACCGATCGCGGTTGCAGTTACGACCGGGCGGGTCTCGGGCTGTCGCAGCCGGCGCCGAAGCCCCGAACCACAGAGGATCAGGTCGATGATCTCCACTCGCTGCTGGCCGCGGCTGGCCTGAAGCCACCGTATGTCCTGGTGGGGCACTCGCTGGGTGGCTGGAACGCGATGGTCTACGGGGGTCGCTATCCCGACGACGTCGCCGGCGTCGTCATGGTCGACGTTCGGCCACCCGCCTTCAGCAAGGAGTCGGCTGCTGCCCTGCCGAAGGAGACGGCCGGCGAATCCGATGCACTGCACCAGGCTCGAGCCGAGGCTGACTTCGAGAAGGACCCGCTGAAGAACCCCGAGGGGCTGGACCTGATCAAGAGCGCGGCGCAAGCGGAAGCGACGCCTGGGTTCGGCGCTCTGCCGCTGATCGTCCTGACCGCCGGCGATCGGGTGGCCGTGACCGAGGGCCTCCCGCCGACGGTCGCCAAGGACGTCGACGCCATCTGGATGAAGCTGCAGACGGGCCTGGTCGGGCTGTCGAAGAATGGCCGTCAGGAGATCGTCGAGGGTGCCACCCATGACATGCCGGCCGAGAAGCCCGATGTCGTCGTGAAGGCGATCCAGGACGTGCTTGGCGAGGCCGCGGGCTGAGATCCCGCCGCCCCTCCTGCGCCAGTCGCCGGCCCGTGGACCTGTCCCGGGCCGGTAGACTGGGTCTCGGCGGATCAACGATCGCGGAGGGCGGAATAATCTCGCGATGACGAAGGTGGCGGGAGCGGACACCGAAGAGTCCGGATCGACGGGGCCGGCTGACGCGCCAGCGCCGGCCCGGGTCGATCCACAACGGCGCGACCGCGGCAAGACCGTGCACGGGGAGCCCGCCAACGCCGGACATCGCGTCCTCGCGCCCGATGACGCCGAGGTCGAGGCCTATCTCGAGACCGCGTTGCACGCGCCCGCACCGGATCGGGCGACCGACGGAACGACGACAGGCCCCGTTGCTGTCCTCGATTTCGGAAGCCAGTTCGCCCAGCTCATCGCCCGACGGATCCGCGAACTCGACGTGTATTCCGAGCTCCTGCCGCACGACACGTCGTACGCCGAGCTGGAGCGCCGAGGAACGCGCGCGATCATCCTGTCGGGCGGTCCCGCCTCCGTCTACGACGCGGGCGCCCCGAAGCCCGATCCTGCCGTGTGGTCGGGCCGGATACCCGTCCTTGGCATCTGCTACGGCGCACAGCTGATGGCCCACGAGCTTGGCGGTGACGTCCTCGCTACCGGGAAGCGGGAATACGGACCAGCGAGTGTGCAGCTCGACACGACCGACGGCCTCTTCCAGGGCCTCGATCGCGACCAGCCCGTCTGGATGAGTCACGGCGACTCGATCACGCGCCTACCCGACGGCTTCGTGTCGACGGCTCAGACCGACTCGACGCCGTTCGCGGGGCTCGAGGCGGCCGAGCGCAATCTGTACGGGATCCAGTTCCACCCCGAGGTCGCCCACACGCCGCGCGGCAAGGACGTGCTGCGCAACTTCGTCCAGGGCATCGCCGGCATCGAGCCGTCATGGACCGCCACGAACTTCATCGAAACGACCGTCACCGGGATCCGCGACCGCGTCAATGGGCACGCGACCGAGACCGGTTCCGAGGGCAAGGTCATCTGCGCGCTGTCCGGGGGCGTCGACTCGGCGGTCGCGGCGGCGCTCGTGCATCGAGCGGTCGGTGATCGATTGACCTGCATCTACGTCGACCACGGGCTGATGCGGAAGAAGGAATCGGAGCTCCTGCGTCAGACGTTCGAGCAGAACCTCGGCATGCAGCTCGTCATGGTCGATGCCCGCGAGCGGTTCCTCGCGAGGCTTGCGGGGGTCGAGGATCCCGAGCAGAAGCGACGCATCATCGGCGACGAGTTCATCCGCGTCTTCGAGGAAGAGGCGTCGAAGCTCGGACGCATCGACTTCCTGACCCAGGGCACGCTCTACCCGGACGTGATCGAGAGCGCGACGGCCGAGACCAAGGCCGCACAGAAGATCAAGACGCATCACAACGTCGGTGGACTGCCCGCCGATCTGCGCTTCCAGCTGATCGAACCGCTGCGCTACCTCTTCAAGGACGAAGTCCGCAAGGTCGGCCTGGAGCTCGGGCTGCCCGAGGCGATGGTGCTGCGCCAGCCATTCCCGGGACCCGGCCTCGCGATCCGGATCATCGGCGAGGTCACCGCCGAGCGACTTGACACGCTCCGGGAGGCCGACTGGATCGTCATCGACGAGATCAAGGCCGCGAACCTGTACCGGAGCCTGTGGCAGAGCTTCGCGATCCTCACGCCCGTGCGATCGGTCGGCGTGATGGGCGACGGCCGAACGTACGCGAACGTCGTCGCGATCCGGGCGGTCACGTCGGAGGACGGGATGACGGCCGACTGGGCCAAGCTCCCATACGACGTCCTCGGGAAGATCAGCAGCCGGATCGTGAACGAGGTCCCGGGCGTCAACCGGGTCGTATACGACATCTCGTCGAAACCACCCGCGACGATCGAGTGGGAGTAGGGCTCGCGAGGGCTGGGGCCGCGCCGACATGGGGTAAGGGCGCGAGCGCCTAGGGTGAGCCGCCAGCGCCCAGGGTGAGCCGCGCCGGGCGATGCATATCCAAGTCCAGGCGCGACCTCTTCGGTTGATGCACTTTGCCGGCATCAATGGGGCGTTAGCGGGCTGACGCCAGATCCCTGACGAGGTGCGACGCGGCCTGCGACGCGTCCGATATGCAGGGGACGTGCATCACGCGCAGTCGGTCCGCCGGCCCTGGGGATGTATGCATCGGAGCGAACCGCCCGCTGGACATCCGCGCCCTGCCCGCCCGCGCAGGCCCCGGTACCGCGCGGACCCCGGACCGATGGGGTATTCCGGCGGGATGACCGCGCGGTAGCATTCCGCCCATGGTCGACGACACGCGTTCGACCGAGCCGGCGGCGTCCGTCTGCCCCTGGTGCTCGGCGACGTACACGGGTGAGCCTGAGACATGCCCTTCGTGTGGTGCCGCACTGGCCGTCGATCCCACGACGGATGCGGCACTGCCCGGTCTGACGGCGATCGACGCCGCCGCGATCGTCCGTGCCAAGACCCCCGTGGCACGGCCGCGGAGCCGCCTGCTGTCGTGGATCAGCGGCGAATACCCGGACGAGACGCCGAGTGCCGCCGATGCCGGCGCGCTCGCCCCGCCCGACGCGGAGGTGCGCCGCGAGATGCTGCGGCTCGCGCTCGAAGCGGAAGTAGCGAACCTCCAGGCTGAGGCTGACGCACTCATCGCCGAGGCGACCGTCGAAGGTCGCGCTCCAGAGGCGACCGCGGAAGACGTGGCAGCAGCCAACGCGGTCGTCGCGGATCTCAAGGAGGTCAGTGCCGAGCTCGACGACGTCGACGAGGCGCTCGATTCCGACCCGCTGACCGACGGGGACCGCCAACCGGCCTGATCCCGACGGCCGCGTAGACTTGCGGCCGTGCCCGATCGCCTCCCGCCGCCAGGGCCATCGTTCCTGCGCGAGCACGAAGTCCGCATCGGCGATCGCGTGCTCCGTGCAGGGATGGCACGTCCAGCCGAGGCGCCGGACGGGTGGTGGGTGGCGCTCATGTGGGTCACCGACGACGACGGGGTCGTCAGCTTCCGCGACGTCGCTCCGGCTTCTGGGCCACCGCCGGATCCGCCCCTCGCCCGCCTTGGCCCCGCGCTGTCGGGGGCACTCTCCGGGTTCATCCTCGAGGACGCGGGTCGGCTCCAGATGCGCGTCGGGATGCTCGTGCCCCCTGCCGACCCGGAACGGACGTGGCGTGCCCCGCTGGCGGTCCGTGCGGCATTCCGGTTCGAACCTGCGCGCGCGGCGACGATGCGCGCGAACGAGCTCGCGGACACGGTCCTCGGCGCCTTCCGTCGCTCGGTCGAGGCCCTCCACCGGCCGTAGGGTCGGGGACACGCCGTGGGAATCGGCGCGACGGCCGTCGCAGCCTTGCTCGCCGTCCTCGAGCGCCCAGTGACCTGGCTGCTCGCTCTCGTCGGTTTCCTCGTTCGCGGTGGCTCGCTGGTCGTCCTGGCACCGATCGTCGTGCTACCGACCGCGGTCGGGCTGGCGAACGTCGTAGCACCACTCGTCGAGGACATCGCCTTCGGGCGACGGACGGACGAGGTCATCACGGCAGGCCTCATGACGCTGGTGGTCGGCCTCGTCTGGCTGATCGGTGGCGGACTGCTCGCCGCCGCCGCCGAGGTCGAGGGGGTTCGACGGACCATCGAGGGGCTGGGCGACCCGCCGCCCCGAGACGCGTTGCCGCACCCGGTCTGGCGCGTCCTCGCTGTGCGGTCCGTGACACTGGTCCCGCTGGCCATCGCCCTCGCGTGGAGCGGGTTCCGGCTCGTCTCGGTCGGCTATCGCGAGCTCACGGTCCCGTCGGATGTCGCGACCCCGATCTCGTTCCGGATCCTCGTCGGGGCCCCGGACGCCATCCTCGCGATCGTGCTCACGTGGCTGTTCGCCGAGATCGCGGGTGGGCTCGCGGCGAGGCGGATCGTCCTCGATGGCGCCAACGTACGTACCGCGGTCCGTACGTCGCTTCGCGATCTCAGGCGCGACGGGGGGCGCCTCGTCGTCCTTGCGCTGCTATCCGCGGTCGTGCTCGTCGCGACGACGGCGGTCACCGGGATCGCCACGGGCACGGTGTGGGACGGCCTACGAGCCGCTCTGGCCGACCGCGATCTCACGTTCGGCGCCGTCGCGCGGCTCGTGCTGTTCGTGGGCCTCTTCGCGGCAAGTCTGGTGATCCTCGGACTGACGACGGCGTGGCGATCCGCCGTGTGGACCGTCGTGGTCGCACGCGACGGCGGCCCGGCGGCTGGGACGTTCGGGGGAGGCACGGGCACCCGGTCGGGTGACTAGAACCGCTTCGGACCGTCTGTCAGCCTGAGCCACCTTCGACCCGCGGGGAGGGTCGAGGCGTACACGAGGTAACGGATGACGGCGCAGTCGATCGTCTGCGGTGCATGTGCCGCCGAGGTCCCGAACGGACGGCTCTCGTGCCCGTCCTGTGGAGAGCTGTTGGCGTCCGTCGCCGGCAGCCGCCGGGGGACGGCGCCCGTGGCGGCGTCGGTCGCGGCGTCGAAAGCCGTGCCGAAGGTCCTGTATGACCCGGCGGCAGCCCCTAGCGCCGCCGTCGTCGACGGTCAGTTGTCGCTCGAGGCGTCGGAACGCGATGCCGAGGCGGAGTTGCCCTGGGCCGGCGTGACGCACACGCAGGCAGCGGGTAGTGGCGTCGATGCGACCGTCAGCGACGGCGCGGACGACGCCGGTGGACTCTTCGACGACGATGCGGGTGGGTTGCCCGCCTGGACGCCGCCGTCGTCGAGCGTGCCGTGGGGAACCGCGTCCGACCTCAATGGCGGCCGGACGCCGTCCTATATGCCGCGCCCGGGGCTTCGACCCTCGGTTCCGCAACAGTCGCCGTCGTCGGAAGCTGATCCGTTCCCAACGGACGACCCACTGGCCTGGGACCCCGCACCGTCGCCTGCACCTGCGCCCCAGCCACACGTCTCATGGCCAGACCCGAGTTCCGTGTCATGGCCGGGCCGGGAGCCTGCGGCATGGCCGGCACCCGCGGTCGCTGCGGCATCGGCGGCCGCTGCGCAAGCGCCCGCCCCAGAGCCGAGCGGACCCGGAGCCGCTGCCGCGCCCGCCGCACCGACCCCACAGTCCGCGCCCGCACCGCAGCCGATGCAGGCCTTCGCAGGACCAGGCGCCTACCTGCCCCCGGCGCCGATCGCCGTCCCAGCCGGCCCTTCGGCGCCGGCTCGCGAATGGGCGGGGCATGCCGCTCCTGAGGCGGCCGAAGCGGAGACCGCTCCCGGCAGCCGCTCCGCGATGGACGACGATCTTCGCGTCCGTCTACTCGACTTCGTCCGGTGGCTCTCGGTCGCCGGCTCGGCGTTCGCCGCCGTCGGCTTCCTCCTCCCATGGGGCCAGGTCGTCATCGGATCCGCCGATACCGGCTACTTCGGACGCTGGGGCATAGCCGGTCCGTGGCATCTCCTCGTCGCGCTGGCGATCCTCGCGAACCTGGGGCTCGCACTCATCGATAACAAGGTCCCTGTCTGGATCCGGACCGGCATCAGCGGCCTCGGCTTGGGTGCGCTGTTGCTCGGTCTCGTATGGCCCTATCTGACGCTGCCATCGCTCGGCGCCGGGCCAGGTGCGGTGATCGCTGCGATCGGAGCGGCAGGGCTCGTCGTCTCGGGCGTCCTGGCGCTCGTTGCCGACCGTCACTCGGAGTCTCTTCGCCCCGTCTGACACCCGCCTCCGCACACCTGTCCGCACGGCGGGAAGCAGGAGGTCCCCTGCTACACTCCCGGGCAGCAGTCAAGCTACGGAGGCGACCCCGGCGCATGGATCAGATCCTGAATACGGTCGGCCAGACGATCGATGACATCGTCAACAGCCAGGCCGTGCAGATCACCGGGCGACTCATCTTCGTCTACCTGGTCGTCCTGTGGATCGCGTCGGCCTACTGGGCGTACCGCGACATGCAGCAGCGATCCGACAACGCCATCCTGCCCTACCTCGTCGCGGCCGGGATCATCCTCTTCACTCCGTTCCTCTTCTTCCTGGCCGTGTGGGTCTACAAGATCATCCGGCCGCACGAGAAGGTCGGCGAGGTGTGGGAGCGCAACCTCGCCGAAGAGGCGCTGCTGAACGAAGTCGAGGCCGTTCCGCATTGTCCGACGTGCGAGCGAAGGGTCGATCCCGAATGGATCATCTGCCCGTCCTGCCGGACGCGACTGAACCGCGTCTGCCCGAACTGCTCGAGGCTGGTCGGCCTCGACTGGTCGCTGTGCGCGTGGTGCGGCAAGGACTTCGAACGGCGTGACGTCGTCGCGGCCGGGATGATCCAGCCGCTACCGGCAGGGAAGGAGCAGACCGGCCGGATCGCGGCACCGGCGAGCGGTCCGGCTGCGATCCCGGCGGCGATCCAGCGTTCGGTACGGTCGCGAAGCGGTCGCCAACAGCGGCAGTCGACCGCGGGGGATCCGCTTCCGGAGCGGTGACGCCGCAGCCCCCGGATCCCTCGAGCCCCTCGCCCGACCCAGCGCTCGTCCCATCCGATCCAGCTGACGCCGACGGCGCCGGCGCCGGCGCGGCGGGCGACGCGTCCATGCCCGAACCCCCGGCTCGGCTGGGCACGTCCACCTTCACGATCGAAGGCCGCGCCGCGCCCGGGCTCTTCGTCCTCGGCTGGCTCGCGACGATCGCCGGAGTCGGCGCGATCGTCATCGCGGTCATGTCGGGAAGCGGCATCGCCGGGTCACTCCTGCTCGTCGCCGGACTGATCGTCCTGTCGATCGGTCTGGTCGCGGGGGCCGGCGGCCAGGCGATCGAGCGTCGCGCCCGAGGAGTCCAGCGGTACACGGGTCCGTCGCCGTTCCTGGTGTTCCTGGCCGGCATCCCGATCACGGGCATCCTGCTGATCCTCGCAGGCCTGGTGCTCGGCTTCTTCGGGATCGACGTCGACGGCCCGCTCGGACGACTCGCCTCGGTGATCGTCCAGGCGATCGTCTATATCGGACTGATCCGGCTCCTCGTCGTCGATAGCGGGGCGTTGTCGTGGACGGAGATGGGAGTCGTTCGACCCAGGCTACCGGCCCTCGCCGATGCGGGGTTCGGCGCCTTGATGGCGATCCCGGTGATCGCGGCCACGATCCCGGTCGCATATCTCGTGACGCGTTTCGTGCCGGTCGCGCCGGAGAGCCCGCTTCCGCCCGCGGGCGACACACCCGGCTTCATCGTCAACCTTCTCGCCGGTGCGGTCGTCGCGCCGTTCAGCGAGGAGATCATGTTCCGCGGCTTCGCGACAACGGCCTGGATGCGGGGCATGGGCCGCTGGCGCGGCGTCGTTCGTGGCGCGCTGTTCTTCGCCGTCGTTCACGTGCTGACGATCTCGGGCATCGACGCGCGTGAGGCTGTCGGGGTGGCGATCGCTGCGTTCGTGGGCCGGATCCCTGTTGCCTTCGCACTGGGCTGGCTGTTCCAGCGGACCGGCACGATCTGGGCGTCGCTCGGGCTGCACGCGACGTTCAACGCGATCCTGCTGATCATCGCCGAGGTCGCGGCCAGGACAGGCATCCCGCAACCCTGAGGGAGTCCGCGATGCGTAAGCGGCCGGCCATCGGCCGGTGAGTAGGCGGTGAGCCCACCCCGATAGCCTTCGCCCCGTCCTCGAGGTCCGGATGGCGGGAGGAATCGGCGGGCTCTCGTCGTTCGGGCCGCGGGGACGCCCATCTCTGCACCCGAGGCTTCCGTGCTCGATCCGACCCGCTCCACGCGCGTCACCAGTCACGCGATCCGCGAGCTGCCCGAAGCCGAGCGGCCGCGCGAACGACTCGCGCTCCGCGGACCGGGCGGGCTCACGACGGCCGAGCTGATCGCCCTTCTGTGGGGGAGCGGCGTTCGCGGGCGATCAGCCGTCGAACTGGCGACCGACGCCTTGACGGCGTATGACGGTCTTGCCGGCCTTGCGCGCGCGACGGACCTCGAGCTCGCGGGCATCCCGGGTGTCGGCGCGGCGAAGGCCGCCCAGCTCGTCGCCGCATTCGAGCTCGGGCGGCGGCTCCTCGCCGACTGGCCGACTGCCCGCTGGCTGATCCGCGGCCCGCGTGACGTCGCCGACCGTTTGACCCTGCAGATGGGCGGTCTCGAGCGCGAGGAGCTGCGCGTCGTGATCCTCGACACGAAGAACCACGTCCTGCGCGTCGCGACGGTCTATCAGGGCAATGTCTCGGCATCGCTCGTGCGGGTCGGCGAGCTGTTCCGGGACGCCGTCCGCCTCAATGCGGCCGGGGTGATCCTCGTCCACAACCATCCGTCGGGCGATCCGACACCCAGTCCGGATGACCTGCATCTCACGTCAGAGGCGCTTGCAGCCGGGCGCCTGCTCGACATCGCGCTGCTCGACCACCTCGTCATCGGGCACGACGCCTTCGTGTCGTTGCGGGACCGAGGGGTCGCGTTCGACCGGCCCGCACCCGCTCGAAACACGACGGTCATCGGCTAGCGTTCGCGTCGTCATGCTCCAGGCGTTCGCTCTTGGCGCGATCGCGCAGGCGTCGCTGCTCCTCAGCGGCGTCGTGCCCTTCTTCCTGCGCATCCCCGACAGGATCGTGGGGGTCCTGGCGGGCATCGGCGCCGGAGCCCTCATCGGTGCCGTCGCCTTCGATCTCGTTCCGGAGGCGATCTCGAACGCTGAGGTCGCACTCTGGTTCATCGTTGGCGCTGGCATATTCCTGATCCTCGACAAGATCATCGAGGACCGCTTCGGTGGCGGGAACGAGGAGGAAGATGGGGACGGCGACGGAGCCGGTGGACCACTCGGCATCGTCCTCGGCTCGGTGGTCGATGGTGTTCCCGAGTCGGTGATCTTCGGCATCCAGCTCGCGGCCGGCATGCCGATCAGCATCGCGTTCCTCGCGGCCGTGTTCATCTCCAACATCCCGCAGGCCCTGGCGCCGTCGGCCGACCTCATCTCGTCCGGCTGGAAAGCCGGACGGATGATCGCCATGTGGGGAGCCGTCGTCCTGGCGTGCGGGATCGCGTCTGCGCTTGGCTGGCTGGCGGCGTCGAACGTGGAGACCGTCACTGGCGCACGCATGGCCGCGATCGCCGCGGGCGGCCTGCTCGCGATGCTCACGGCCTCGCTCGTGCCGTTCGCGTACCAGAAGGGTGGTGCGTGGGCGGCAATGGGAACCGTCGTCGGCTTCTGTGGGGCGTTGGCCGGCACCTGACCGCCGGGGCTGGCTGTCCGGTGCCCTCGTGCACGGAGCGTGGCGACCGGCAGCCCCCGTTCCCGGCCCGAACAGGGTCCTCTGGTAGACTGCGCGGCCTAACCGTCCCCGGACGGGGCTCAGATCCGGCCCATCTCCCGGCACGACGCGACCTTCAGGCCGGCTGGCCAGTTCGCCGCTCGCCGTCGCGCCCGACCCCCACGGCGAACCAGAGGACCCTTCCCGGAACATGCTCGACCGCCTGCTCGGCCTCTTCTCGCGGGACATCGGCATCGACCTCGGCACCGCGAACACCCTGGTCCATGTCCGGGACCGCGGGATCGTGATGAGCGAGCCGTCCGTCGTGGCGATCGACGCCAAGACCAAGCGCGTCCTGGCCATCGGCGCCGAGGCGAAGCGGATGGTCGGCCGGACGCCCGCCAACATCATCGCGGTCCGCCCGCTCCGTGACGGCGTGATCAGCGACTTCGACGTCACCGAGCAGATGATCAAGTACTTCGTGAACCGGGTCCACGACCGGATCGGGCTGATCCCGCGACCGCGGATGCTGCTCGGGATCCCGTCCGGCGTCACCGAGGTCGAGAAGCGCGCCGTTCGCGACGCCGCCTTGAACGCCGGCGCCCGCTGGGCGCGCCTCATCGAGGAGCCGATGGCCGCCGCGATCGGTGCCGGGCTCCCGGTCAGCGAGCCGTCCGGCAGCCTCATCGTCGACATCGGCGGCGGGACGACCGAGGTCGCCGTCATCTCGCTCGGCGGCATCGTCGTCAGCCGCTCGATCCGCATCGGAGGCGACGAGATGGACCAGGACATCGTCACGTTCGCCCGGCGCGAGTACAACCTGTTCCTCGGCGAGCGCACCGCCGAGGACATCAAGATCGCGATCGGCTCGTCCTATCCGGGCGAATGGGACGCGCAGCGCGTCACGCTCCGTGGCCGCGACCTGCTGACCGGTCTGCCCCGCAGCGTCGAGGTCGGTGCCGATCAGATCCGCGAGGCCATCGAGCCCTCCGTCGCCCAGATCATCGACACGGTGAAGGACACGATCGAGGAGACGCCCCCGGAACTCGTGGCCGACATCATGGATCAGGGCATCGTCGTCGCGGGCGGCGGCGCACTGCTGGCAGGGCTCGACCGGCGGATCGCCGAAGCGACCCAGATGCCCGTCCACATCGCCGACGACCCGCTGACATGCGTCGCCCGCGGCACCGGCGTCGTGCTCGAGGAGCTCGACGAGATGGACCGCGTGCTCGTCGCCGAGACGTACTCTCGCCCGCCGCGCTGAGAGAGTGGCCGGCGGTTGACCGTCGGCCGATGATTCGACTTCCCCTATGGCTGCCGTACCGACCGAACGCATCAACCGCCGCCGCACCGTCGCCTTCACGATCCTCGTGGTGGTGAGCCTGGTGCTGATGGCGATCTCGTCGAACCCGTACGTGCGCGAGGTCCAGAACGGCGTCGGCTTCGCGTTCCGCCCGATCCAGGGCGCCCTCGACAACGCGGCGGGTACCGTGGCTTCGATCGGCGCGTCGATCGCGGAGATCGACCGCTTGCGCGTGGACAACGGGACCCTCCGCGGCGAGAACGAGCGGCTGACCGTCGAGAACACCCGGCTCCAGGAGATCGCCCGCGAGAACGAGCAGCTGACCGACCTGCTGCAGCTCCGCGCGGGCTTCGACTACAAGACCGCGGCGGCCGCCGTCATCTCGCGCGATTCGTCGGAGTTCCGGCGGGTCATCGGCATCGACAAGGGCTCGAACGCCGGGATCAAGGAAGGCGACGTCGTCGTCGCCGGCGGTGGCGCGCTTGCGGGACGCGTGACCAACGTCGGACCGGACAGCGCGTCGATCGTGCTGCTGACCGATGGCTCGTCGACCGTGATCGGCCAGCTGGTGTCGAACGCCGCGGCAGGGCGTGTGATCGGGCAGCTCGGCGGGGTGCTGGTGATGGACCAGATCGACTCGGGCGAGAAGATCTCGATCGGCGACGAGGTCGTGTCGGCCGGCATCGAGCTCGGCGGCGGTGTGCGATCGCCCTACCCGAAGGGGCTCCTGATCGGGCAGGTGGTCGACGTTCGGCGCGACGCGAACGCTGTCGTCCAGACCGCCTACCTCCAGCCCGCCGCCGATTTCGACAAGCTCGAATTCGTGCTCGTCGTCCTCGATTACCAGGGCGGATTGCCACCGGTCGAGGAGCAGCCCGTCGAGTGCAACCCCGGCAGTGGGGGTGGGACCCTGCCCGAGGGCGAACAGCCCTGCCTGACGTCGCCGCGTCCCTCGGCCAGCCCGCGCTGAGCGCTGGCGGTCGCCCCCGCCGCTGCTACGCTTCCGCGCCATGAAGGGCATCGTCCTTGCGGGCGGGACCGCTACTCGGCTGTTCCCGCTGACGATCGTCACGAACAAGCACCTGCTGCCCATCTACGACCGGCCGATGATCTACTACCCGATCGAAACGCTGGCCGGCATGGGCATCCGTGAGGTGCTCGTCATCGTCGGTGGCAAGAGTGTTG
The DNA here is from genome assembly GCA_035703005.1 of Candidatus Limnocylindrales bacterium. Classification (GTDB taxonomy): domain Bacteria; phylum Chloroflexota; class Limnocylindria; order Limnocylindrales; family CSP1-4; genus SPCO01. Next base: position 49,684 of record DASSZA010000125.1, read on the forward strand.
GTGACGTCGTCGAGCTGCTCGGCGACGGGTCGCACTTCGGACTCGATCTGACGTACCGATATCAGGCGGGTGCGTACGGCATCGCCCACGCCATCGGACTCGCGCGCGACTTCGTCGGGGGCGAGGCCTTCTGCTGCGTCCTCGGCGACAACATCCTGCGAGGTCCGGACCTTGCCGACGTCGCGGCCGAGTTCGAGGCGAGTGACTTCGGCGCCGGCTCGTTGCTGTACCGCGTCGGGGACCCGGGGCGGTTCGGTGTGGCCGAGTTCGACGCCGACGGTCGTGTCATCGGGTTCGAGGAGAAGCCGCAGCAGCCCAAGAGCGATCTGATCCCGATCGGCGTGTACTTCCTCCGCCCGGATGCCTTCGGTGTCATCGACCGGCTCGCGCCGTCGGGTCGCGGCGAGTTCGAGATCACCGACGTGCTCAACCATTACATCCCGGAAGGCCGGCTCTTCACTCGGATCTACGAGGGCCACTGGACGGACGCGGGCACCGTCTCGTCGCTGCTGCGAGCCGCCGAGCTCGCCCGCGACGACGATGCGTCGGGCCGCCTGGCGCCGCCCGTGGAGCGCCCGCTCGGGTGACCGGCGCGCGGCGCGGGTGATGGCGATCGACCCCAAGCGACTGCTGGTCACCGGCGGCGCCGGCTTCATCGGCTCGTGCTACGTCCGCGACCTCCTCGCGCGGCGGGACGGGACGGAGATCACCGTCCTCGACAAGCTGACATACGCCGGCAACGAGGCGAACCTGGCTCCTATCCGCGACGACCCTGAGGTGGCCGCTCGGTTCCGGTTCGTCCGGGGTGACATCGCCGACCCCGGCGTGGTGGGGCCGCTCGTCGCGGACGCAGATGCGGTCGTCAACTTCGCCGCCGAATCACACGTCGATCGCTCGATCCTCGACCCGGAGGCGTTCCTCCGGACTGGGGTCATCGGCGTCCACGTGCTGCTCGAGGCCGTTCGTTCCGCGTCCAGGCCGGTCCGCTTCCTCCAGGTGTCGACGGATGAGGTCTACGGCTCGGTCGAGGACGGCCATTCGCGAGAGGACGATCCGCTTCGGCCGAGGTCGCCGTACGCCGCGGCGAAGGCTGCCGGCGAACTGCTCGTGCGGAGCTATGTCGTGACCCATGGCGTCGATGCGGTCGTCACCCGAGGGTCCAACACCTACGGCCCGTATCACCACCCGGAGAAGCTCATCCCGCTGTTCGTGACCAACGCGATCGACGACCAGCCACTACCGCTCTACGGCGACGGACTCCAGCGGCGCGACTGGCTGTACGTCGCGGACCATGCCGCTGGGGTCGACCATGCGCTGCGGCACGGCATCACTGGGCAGACGTACAACATCCCTGGCGGGGTCGAGATGGCGAACCGCGACGTCGTGCGCTTGCTGCTGGACCGCCTCGGCAAGCCCTGGTCGCTCGTTCGCCATGTCGAGGACCGACCGGGGCACGACCGCCGCTATGCGATGGATGGGTCCAGGCTTGCCGACCTCGGGTGGCGGCCACGTACGTCGTTCGAGGACGGGCTCGCCGAGACCGTCGACTGGTTCGTCGCCAACGAGCCGTGGTGGCGGGCCGCACGCTCGGGCGATTGGGACGCCTACTACGAGCGCCAGTACGGGTCGCGTCTTCGGTCGGCCGGCTGATGCGGGTCGCCGTCACTGGCGCGGCCGGTCGGTTGGGCAGCGCTCTCGTCACCGCCCTCGGCGATGCCCCATTCACCGGGCCTGCCGGCCCGATCGCGTGGACCCGTGCCGACTTCGATCTTGACGCGCCGGAGTCGATCGGACGGCTGCTCGACCGCGACCGGCCGGAGGTCGTGGTGAATCCGGCGGCGTGGACGGACGTGGACGGGTGCGCGCTTGACCCTGAACTCGCGATGCGGCGCAACGCCGGCGCGGTCGGCATCCTCGCTGAGGCGACGGCATCACGCGGCATCGATCTTGTCCAGATCAGCACAAACGCCGTGTTCGCCGGGACGAGATCGCACGATCGGGGATATCGATCCGACGATCCGACGGTCCCGGAGAGTCCGTATGGCCGCTCGAAGCTCGCTGGCGAGGCCGCGGCATTCGCTGCGTACAAGGACCGCCCGACCGGTGTGTCTGTCGTTCGAACTGCGTGGCTCTTCGGACCGCCCGGCAATGACTACCCGACGAAGATCCTGGCGGCGGCCGAACGCGCATCAGGATCGGCGGAGCCGTTGGACGTCGTCGGCGACGAGTTTGGCTCGCCCTCGTTCACGCATGACGTCGCGGACGCCATCGTCGACCTCGTTGGTTCCGGCTACATGTCCGGCATCCATCACGTCGTCAACGCTGGCGTCGCCTCACGGGCGCTCTGGGCACGAGAGCTCTTTCGCCAGATGGGGATGGACGTGCCGATTCGTGAGGTACCGGCCGGAACGTGGCAGCGACCCTCGCCACCGTTGCGATGGGGGGTTCTCGAGCAAACGCCGTTGCCCTCGGGTGAGCCGATGCGGCCGTGGGAGGCCGCCCTTGCGGACTACGTGCCGCTGCTCCGCCGGCAGCGCTCGGCGGCTGCACGATGACTGACCGGTCATCTGAAAAGATCCCCGGCGTCCGATACGGCACGGTCGAGCGGCACGCCGATGAGCGCGGCGCGTTCCGGGAACTGTGGCGCGCGTCGACGATCGCGATCGACGCCGCCGATGCTGGTGCTGCCACTGGAGCGGCGCCGAGCTTCGTCCAGGCGAACCTGTCGACCTCCGCGATCGGTGTCATCCGGGGGCTGCATCTCCATCGTCATCAGCTTGATCGCTGGGTCATCGGATCCGGTCGCGCGTTCATCGCTCTGGTCGACACGCGCCCGATGCTCACCGGGGGCCCGACGCCGGCGGTCGAGACGCGCCTCCTTGGTGCGGACGACTGGGTCCAGATCCCTGCCGGCGTCGCGCATGGGTTCATGGCGCTGGAACCCGTCGAGCTCGTCTACCTCGTGACCACCGAGTACGACGGCCAGGACGAACGCGGCTTCGCCTGGGACGACCCGCTCGCAGCGGTCCCGTGGCCGTTGCCCGCGCCGACGCCCGACGGCGAGCCCATCCTCTCGGACCGCGACCGTTCGAATCCGTCGCTGGCTGAGCTCGTCTCGCAGCTTCGCGCCGGCGACTGACCCGCCGCCGACCGCACCGCACGGCACCTTCTCCCCCCGCACCACTCGTCTCAGCGCTCCGATGTGGCTAGACCCCAGCGGACCTTGCCGCGATGGAGTCCGCCCGCCGCTGACGCGACGCTTCCTGGGTCCGTCATCCCCATGTCAGCGGAGCTCTCGTGCGTCGACCCGTTGCCATCGCCGTGCTCGCGTTCGTCGGGACATTCGCCGCGCTCGGCAACCCGCCGGCGACGAATGCCGCCACCGCGCGCACGCCGGCGAAGGTCGTGATCGTGGTCGGCGCGACCCATGGCACGACGCCGACCTATCGCAAGTACGCGGACGCCGCGTACGCCGAGGCCATCAAGTACACGCCGAACGTCGTCAAGGTCTACAGCCCGAACGCGACGTGGTCGCGGGTCAAGGCCGCGGCCGTCGGCGCCTCGATCCTCATCTACTTCGGCCACGGTAACGGCTGGCCGAGTCCGTACACGTACGACCCCCAGTACACGACGAAGGACGGGATGGGCCTCAACGCCGACCTCAACGGCGACGGGAAGCTCTCGGACTACGAGAACAAGTACTACGGCGAGCCATACATGAAGTCGCTCGACCTCGCCCCGAACGCCATCGTGCTGCTGCATAACCTCTGCTATGCGTCGGGGAACTCCGAGCCGGGCAAACCGCAGCCGACCGTGAGCGTCGCGCGTCAGCGAATCAGCAACTACGCAGCGGGCTTCCTCGCCTCGAACGCCCAGGCGGTCATCGCGGACGGGCATCACGGCCCGGCCGACTACATCCGGGCGCTGTTCACGACCGATCAGACGATCGAGCAGCTGTGGCGGACCGCGCCCGACAACAACGGCCACGTCAGCAGCTTCACGTCGACACGGACGAGCGGCGTTCGCGCGCTGATGGACCCTGAGGGCACGTCGAGCGGCTTCTATCGGTCGCTCGTCACCCACCCGACTCTGACGACGAGGATGGTCGTCGGGACGGTCGACACGAGCCGCGATCCCGCGACACTCCAAGTCCCGGGCAGGGCCTCCGCTCGTGTCGCCGACGCCCTGCTATGGCCGGATCTCGACGCGGCCGTCACTGGTACCCCCGAGACCGCCGCCCCCCAGGCGATCGATAGCCGCTTCGCGACGATCTCACGCCCGACGCAGACCGGCCCGGCCGGCGTGGCGCTCATCGAGGTCGCGCGGCTCGACGATGCGACCGTACACGGGTTCATGCGCGCGGCCGACCTCACGCCGCGCGACAGCCTCCCGCCGCGAGTCCTGGCGGTCGACCCTGCCGCCCCCGTGCTGTCGCCGAACGGCGATGGTGTCGCCGACACGACCACGATCAGCGCAGCGCTCTCCGAGTCCGCGGCGTGGCGGATCCGCTTCCGGGACGCCGACGGTGCCACCCTCTATGAGGCGACCGGGGACGGCGCCGACCCGGAGGCGACCTGGGACGGGCTCGCCGATGGCACCCCGGTCCCCGACGGCACGTACAGCTACCGGATCGACACGACCGACGGCTGGTCGAACGCGAGCTACAAGACAGGTACGGTCCGGGTCGATCTCACCGGTCCGACCCTCACAGGCGTGACCCCGGCAGCTGACATGGAAACGTGGATCGCCCCGAACGGCGACGGCGTCCGCGAGTCGGTGGCATTCGCGGGCAGCATGTCCGAAGGGGGTTCGCTCGCCGCCTACGTACGAGATGCCGGTGGGACGCTCGTCCGCTCGTTCAGCGTCCCGACCGGGACGGCAGCCGTGCTCACGTGGGATGGCAAGGCCAACGACGGATCGGTCGTGCCCGATGGGACCTACGAGGTCCGACTCATCCCTCGCGATGCCGTCGGCAACGCCGGTGCTTCCGTGACGCGCTCCCTGACGGTCGCCGCGTTCCTGGGTTCGGTGACCTCATCCAAGGCCGTGTTCTATCCGCAGGACCGCGACACGCTCTCTACCGGGACGCGCCTGTCATTCGCGCTCAAGCGCCCGGCGACGGTGACGTGGACCATCCGCAACGCAGCCGGGACCGTGGTCGCGACCCTGCTTGACGGTGTGGAGACGCCCGCCGGTACGACGGCCCTCAGCTGGTACGCCCTGAACGATGCCGGCGCCATGCTCCCGACCGGCCGCTACACCGCGGTCGTCTCGGCCACCGACGGGGCGCTGACCGCGGTGCAGGCCGTCGGATTCGAGATGAATGCCTTCGGGATCCGGCCGTCCGCGTCGACCGCGACGCGAGGCCGGTCGATCTCGATCAGC
>DASSZA010000131.1:0-9221 GCA_035703005.1 Candidatus Limnocylindrales bacterium
GCTCATTGAGGTTGATGTCCATCCGCCACCTCGGCTCGAAAGCGTGATCAGCTCGACGTGATGAGGGGCAGCTCTCCAGCTTGAATGACAAGCTCGCCGGCGAAGGCCCGAGGGATACGCAAGCTCATTCGTTCGCCGAGCAGTCGATAGCGGGCATCTCGGATCCCCATACCGGGAACCCGGGCCTGTCCTGCAGCCCGAACCACACGCATCTCGGTCCGAATCCGAACCGGACATGCTGATAGCCGATCAGCCCTTCGAAGCCCCGGTTCACCCGGACGTCGGGGCTTCGCTACGTCGCTACGCGGTCGCGAAAGAGGAAGAGCCGCTAGAAACGGCGGCGTCCCGGGGTCACCGCGGCAGCCACGACCGCCGTCTTGGCGATCGGCGCCGGTCCCGGCTTGGAAACGGCGGCCCCGACGACTGCAGCCTTGGCGACGGGCGCCGGCCCAGGCTTCGAAACTGCGGCGCCGACGACCGCGGCCCTGCCCAGGCGTGAGGCACGAAGTGGCATGTCAGACTCCTACGGGCGCGGCGGCTGCCTCGTCGGCTTCCACGGCGGCGATGATGGCTTGGACCGGGATCCGGCCTTGGGTGACGAGTTGTCCGCCGGCACGGCGAACCGCCGAGGCGAAGCCAGCGGCCCAGAGATTCTCGTAGACAAGGACGGCGCCGAGGCTGCCGGGCTGCATCGTGGCACCGAATGCCTCGACATCTTCTTCGGCGAGCGTCTCCGCGAGCTCGGTCTCCAGCCGGGCGAACTCTCCCATGTCCTCGAGGTCACCGAGCTCCTGGGCCATCACCGTTCCGTCGGCGCCTTTGCCGATGATGACGAGGTCCATCACGCGGATCGTTCCCGAGTCGTGCAGCTTGAGGAGCTGCTCCGCCGCCTCGCCGGTGAAGTTCTGCTGGCCTGGCGGAAACTCGACCACGAGGTAGTCGACCGGACCCAGTTCGTCGATGGTTCTGTCGCTCATCGCACCCCTCGGCTCACGTATGTCGAATCAGGATCTCGCAGCTCGCCGGTCGTTCGTCACTGGCCGATGTCCGGATGAGCCTCGGACCACATCGTCGGATATAGCGGTGTTGCGACAAGGTGGGAGGCACCCGAATACCGACGCGACAAGCGGGCGTGCTAACCGCTTGCCGTCGACACCCGTTGCCGTGATCTGGACCAGCCCACATCGAGCAGCGCGCTGGCGATCACGATCCCGACGAGTGTCGCGATCGACGCGGGCTCCTTGATGAGTGTCGTGAACGCGAAGGTCAGGAACGTGATCGTGACGGTGACGACGGCCAGCACGAGCACGAGCAGATTCGCGCCGGTATCCGCTCGGATGCGCAGATGGCCGAAGCTCACGATCCCGAAGATCAGCAGCGCCACAGCACTGCCGATCGAGGCGATGGCGTCGAGGTCGAAGAAGAGGACCATCGCGATCACGCCGACCGCCACGACAAGAAGTCCGACGGGCGCCGGTCCGATCTTCCCGCCCATGCCCGTCGGCCACTGGCCCGTCGATGTGAGGTGCTCAGTCAGTCCAGCTGCCGGATAGAGGCCGGCGTTGGTCGCACCAGAAGTGGCGAAGAGGGCCGTGATGAGCATCAGCCAGTACCCGAGATCGCCGAGGACCGGCTGAGCGGCCACCGCGATCGCCGTCGGCCCTGCCGCGATCACCTTGTCGACGCCGAGTGTGCCGAGGACGCCGAGCGACACGGCGATGTAGATGACCGTCGCGAGCCCGATCGCGATCGTCATTGCCCGAGGGAGCTGCCGAGACGGCTCCTTGAGGTCCTTTGCGGTGAACGTGACGACACCGAAGCCGAGGAACGCGAAGAACGTCAGCGCGACACCGGAGACGATGTCTCGGACACCTGGATACGTTGATGGCGCGATCAATGTCGGATCGATCTCGCGGATGGTCACGACCGCGAAGAACGCGAGGATGCCGACGACCACGAACACGATCAGGCTCTGGACCTTCGCGACGAGCGTCGATCCGGCGATGTTGAGACCGGTCATCACGATGACCAGCGCCACGGCGAAGCCCTTCACGACCGCTGCGTCGCCGCCCGCGATCGCGTCGCTCGCGTAACTCCCGAAGGAGACCGCGACCATCGCGGTGACGATGATGTTGGCCGCGTAGGTGAGCCAGGCCACGTTCGTCGCAACGTGGCCTATGCCGTACCCCTTGTTGACATACTCGAGCAGCCCACCGGCTGTCGGATACCGCGCGCCGAGCTTGGCGAACGAATAGCCCTGGAGCGCAGCGATCCCTCCGGCCAGGGCGAATGCCAGCCACACCGCCGAGCCCGCCACCTCGGCAGTCGTCCCGAGCAGGGAGAAGATCCCGGCTCCGACCATCGCCCCGACGCCGATGAAGGCGGCCTCGCGTGTCGAAACGAACCTTCGGCCTGGCGCGTCCGTGGAAGCCATGGTGCGGGAGCTCCGGCTCAGGAAGGATGTCTACGCGCGGAAACTAGCATCACCGTACCGCCCAGGAGTCACCCATTCGGGGGTATGGCCGCGTCGTGCGTGTCGGCACGCCGGATGACGTGGGTCGGCGCCATCGCCCAGCAAACGCCACGGAGGGATGCTTGACGCAGTGGCGAACGACACCCGCACGACGTCGAGCACCGATCAGCGCGCCGCCCGGAAGGCGTATTCCGCGCGACGGTGGGCGGAACTGCGGGACAACATCGCGAGCACGACGCCCCAGGCCATCGGCCGGGCGCTCCTGACGATCGCCGTCGTCGGTGGCTCGGTATGGGTGGCGGTGGCGACCTGGCCCACGCTCCTGCCATTCCTCATCGGCGGGCTGATCGCCTACATGCTCCTCCCCGTCGTCGATGCCCTGGACGGCGTCATGCCGCGCGTCTTGGCAGCGGCAGTGTCCGTTCTTGGGGTGGTCGCCGCGATCGTCGGGATCGCTGTCATCGTGGGTCCGCCGCTCGTCCGCGCGTTCGCCCGGCTAGCCGTCGACCTTCCGTCTTCCGCTGACATCGACGCCGCCCTGCAGCAGGCGCGCGCACAGCTCGAGTCTCTTTCGAATGGATCCGCGGAAGCCGTCATCCCGATCCTTGCGACGCTCGCCGCGACGGCTCGCGACGTGATGGCCACCCTTCCCGAGCGGACCGATACCGTCACGCAGCAGCTGCTCGGCATCCTCCTGAATACCCTCGGCGCAGTCCTCGGGCTCATCGTCCTGCCGACGTGGATGCTGTCCGTGATGAGCGAGCAGCGGCGCGGCCGGATGGCCGTCGACCGCCAGCTCGCTCCGTGGCTCCGGCGCGACCTGTGGGCCGTCGTTGCGATCATCGATCGGGCGGTCGGCTCGTACCTGCGTGGCTACGTTCTGGCGGCGGGTCTCGTGGGGGTCCTTACATACTTCGGCCTGATCGCGACATCCCGTCTCGGTGGGCCGACATTCCAGGAGCCCTTGGCACTCGCGGTGCTTGCCGGCGCGACGCAGGTCGTCCCAGTCGTCGGACCCATCGCGGGCGCGCTCCCGGCCCTGCTGATCCTTCCCATCTCGCCGGAACGCGCGGCCGCGTACTTCGTGATCTACCTCGCCGCCCGCATCATCGGTACCGCTGCGGTCGGTGCGAGGCTACGGGGTCGCTACGAGGGTGTCCCGCCCGTGATCCTCGTCCCCGGCGTGGTCGTGCTTGGCCAGTTCGGGCTGCTCTGGCTGCTGCTCTCGGCTCCGATCCTCACCGTCGCGGCGGACATCGTCCGCTATCTCCACGCTCGGCTGTCCGAGCCGCCGCTGCCGGCCGGGGTTCTGCCGCGGACGGCCGGCTTCGACAAGCGTCCGACGGCCGTGACGGCGCGGGTCCCGAACGTCTACCGAAACATCCGTCGCGGCTCCGCCGCAGCTGGGTCAGCCGGTGCGACCGTCAGCGCGCCGGCGGGAAGGGGCTGACCGATGGCCACCGAGACGACGCAGGTCGAGATGGACGCCCAGGCCGCCGCGCCGGTCGCCACCATCCAGCTCACTCAGGTCCGCGTGCCACTCGACGATGCCGCCGAGGCGCTTAGCGCGCAGGACGAGGCCGGACGGCTTCCGATCGTCGTCCTACCCAAGCACGCCCAGCGGATCCGAAACAGTCTGGTCGGGGCCGGCCTGCTCCTGGCCCTCGGGTCCTTGATCTTCGATGTCACCTTGCCGCTGCGCGGCGGGTCGCTCGCCGCGGGCGCTCTCCTGGTGATCCTTGGGGTATTCAGAGCGTTCATCGTGCCGGTGCCCGAGGGTTCGAGAGCCGTGCTCTTGCGCCGCGGTCGGTTCGATCGCACGCTCGGACCCGGCAACCATATCGTCGCCCCGATGATCGTCGTGAGCCACATCGTCACGACTCGGGAAACGCCGTTCGACGCCCCCGTTACCGAGATCCCGACGCGCGACGACGTGCGGACCAGCGTCGATTTTCTCATGACGTTCCGCATCGAAGCCCCCGAGAAGTTCGTCTTCACGATCTCCGCGGCAGACTTCGATCAGGTCTGCCAGGCGACGTGCCAGGAAGTCGTCCGGCTGTTGCTCCGCGACAAGGTGGCCGACGAGGTCCTCGATCTGGGTGAAGCCGACTCGGAACGCGTGCGGGCGGAGATCGGCGCGGCGCTCGAGCCGTACGGTGTAGTCGTGACACGCGTCGTCGTCACGCGCATCATGCCGCCACTCGAGTTCATGGCATCGCGCGAGGCGCGTCGCCTCGCGATCGTGCAGCGCGCCGAAGAGGCCGAGCGCCATGCGCTCGAGATGGTCCGGCAATCCGACCAGGAAGAGCTCGATCAGCACCGGATCAAGGCCCGCGAACGAGCGATCGAGCTCGAGGCAGCGAACGAGGTCGCCCGTCTGACGCGTTTGGAGGAGCGGCTCAGGGCCTACCCGAATGCTGTCCACTGGGACGTCGAGACGCAGCGGCTCGACGTCGCGCGCGCGCTCGCCGCCAACACGCGGGCTATGGTCCAGGTCGGCTCGGGGAGCGACGTCGCCGCCTCGCTCCTGATGCACACGCTGCCGGACGATGGGACGTCCAGCACGGTCGGTCCCGATGAGGGCACTGCAGGCGGCAGGTCAGGTGATGCCGGCGCGCCGGATGAGGCTGCGCCGAGGCACACGAGACGCACGTCCGCTGCGTCATGAACGCTTGCTGATCGGCGAGGGTGCGGACGCCTGTGCGGTCGGGGGCGGGCAGGGTGGAGACGTGCGAACGGACGGACGAACCTGAGGCGTGACGATGCGGCCCGATGGGTCGCGCCGGGACGGATGCGTGCTCGAGAGGACGGCGAGCGACGTGATCCGCCTACTGAGGGCTGATCGATGGGTTGTCTATTGGTGATGCTGGGCGCGTTCTTTCCGCGCCTGGGCGTGCTGTTCGTGTGGCTCGCCCGGCCGGCGATCTTCGAGGCCGCCATCCCGTCGGCGCTGGTCGCCGTGCTCGGGATCATCTTCTTCCCGCTGACCACCCTGATGTACGTGCTGCTGTGGTCGCCGAACGGACTCAACGGCTTCGATTGGGTGTGGCTGGCGCTCGCCTTCGTCCTCGACCTCGGTGGTGTGCTCGGGTCGGCGTACGGGAACCGCGATAGGATGCCGGTCGGCGCCTGAGGTCCGTTCCATGTCCCACGCGAAGCTGATCCAGCTGCCCTCGCGACCGGTGTCGCGTCGTCCCGGGATCCTCGAGACCAAGCTGCTCGTCCCGCGTCAGACACATCCACTCGTCGCCCGCCCACGATTGGTCGATCGCCTGGTGGCGGATCCGCAAGTGCCGCTGGTCGGTGTCTTCGGCCCCGCTGGTTTCGGCAAGACGACCCTGCTCGCGCAGTGGGCCGCGCTCGATCGACGAGCCGTCGCCTGGTTGACGCTCGACGAGCGCGAGGCGGACCCGACCGCGCTCGTGGCCTATGTCGCCGCTGCGATCGATCGGGCGACCGGCCTGCCGGGCAGCGTCCTGGGTTCGGTCGGCGGGACGGATCCGGCGGACTGGCAAACGGCGCTCTCCCAGCTGGGCGCTGCCGTCGCCACCACCCGTGAACCGTTGCTGATCGTGCTCGACGACGTTGAGCGGATCGGACCCGGCGAGGCGTGCGAGGCCATCGTCGCCTTGTCCGCGCTGCTCACGCCGGGTTCCCAGGTCGCCATCTTGTCGCGCCGGGCGGACGTCTTCCCGGTGCCACGACTCGTCACGGCCGGGCTCATGACGCTGATCGAACGCGACGACCTCGTCCTTGACGACCGCGAGGCTGAGGAGCTGTTCCAGCTGATCGGCCGCCCCCTGACCGCCGAACGCGCGCATGACCTCAACCACGCGTTCGAGGGCTGGGCAGCCGGCCTGTATCTCTCCGCGATCAACCAGCGCACCATCACCGAGCTCGTGCCGACGGACGACGTCCTGATCACCCATCGGATGGTGGGTGAGTACGTCCGAAGCGAGATCGTCGGGACCATGTCTCCGGATCGACGGGACCTCATCCTGCGCGCATCTGCCTTCGACCCGTTCGACGCAACGATGGTTGGCGCGATCCTTGGGACCCAGGGTGTCGAGGACGTCTTGCGCGACGTCGCGCGGACGACACCGCTGCTGGTCGAGCTCGACATGCCCGGGAAGTGGTATCGGTGGCACCGGCTGCTGCGATCGATCCTGCAAGCTGAGCTTGCGCAGCGCGAACCCGACGCCCCGCGCGCACTCGCGGAGCTCGCGGCGGCGTGGTACGAGCGCGCCGGCATGCACGAGACCGCGATCGAATTCGCCATGCAAGCCGGCGACGCGGCTCGAGTCGCGCGGGCGCTGCCCCGTCTCGCGGAGGCCGCATGGAACGCGGGCCGGATCGAGACGGTGCTCGGCTGGTTCGATTGGTTCGAGACGCAGGACGGCCCGGCGGCCTACCCGCGCGTGGCGATGCTCGGGAGCCTCATCTACGGGCTCGTCGGCCGTTCGGCCCGGTCGCTCCGGTGGGCGGATCTCGCACGCGTCGACCAGCCAGCCCGTGTTGACGATGCCGACGCTGGGCTGGCCGCGCTCGTTCGCGCGTCGCTGTGTCACGCCGGCGTCGCTCGGATGGCGGACGACGCCGAGATGGCCGTCAGCCTTTTGCCTGCGGATAGCACTTGGTCGCCCACCGCTCGGATCCTGCTGGGAGTGGCGCTCGCGCTCGAGGGCCGCCGCCGATCGGCCGACATCGAGCTCGCGACCGCGACCGAGCTTGCGAGCGCCGCCGACAGCTCACCGACCCACAGCGCGATCGGATTCGTCTTCCGCGCCTCGCTGGCGGTCGATCGCGGAGACTGGACGACTGCCGAGACACTCACGCGCCAGGCACGGACCATCGTGCTCGACGGCAAGGTCGGCGACGGAGCCGCCGGTATGGCCGTCGACGCGATGTCCGCACGGATCGCAGCGCGACGAGGGGCGCTGCATCAGGCGACAGGCGACGCTCTGCGGGCCCAAAGACTGCGTCCGACCGTCGGCCAAGCCGTGCCGTGGTTGGCGATCCGCGCCCGCCTCGACCTGGCCGCCGCGCTGATCGCGCTTGCCGATCCGACGGCGGCGGACGCGGTCCTCAGCGAAGCCGAGGTGATCACGCTGCGGGATCCGGCCATGGGCGTCCTGGTCGAGGAGATCGAGGAGCTGCGCGGACACCTGGAGCGGTCGATCGAAGGTCCCGCGGGTGCTTCCATGCTGACGCTTGCCGAACTGCGACTGCTGCCCTTGCTCGCGACCCACCGGCCGCTGCCCGCGATCGCCGGGCAGCTCGGCCGCTCGTCGAACACGATCAAGACACAGGCGAAGTCGATCTACCGCAAGCTCGAGGCGACGTCCCGATCAGAGGCGGTCGATCGGGCCCGAGCCCTCGGTCTGCTGGACGCCGAGTCGCCCAGCGAGACACAGACGGCCTGACGCACCGCTCCCGGCCCTCGGCCGTATGGCATCAAGAAGCCGCCCCGGTCTGCCCGGGGCGGCTTCGTTGTGACGCGAGGAGGGCTACGCGACGGCGGACGCCGGCTCCGTCGTCGCCAGTGCCGGTACGCTCGTCGTCCGGATCTTCAGGAGCTTCTTCACCTCGGCGACGACGATGATCGCCAGTGAGGCGACGAAGGCCGTGATCCACTGCTGGACCGTCAGGTTGACCGTGTCGAGGATCGTGTTCGTGATCCGCAGCTCCGTGGCCAGGACGATGAACAGGAACGCGATACCGGCCGCCTTGAGCAGCGTCGGGTTCTGGAGCGTCTCGGCGCTGAACATCGACTTCTCTTCGTCGGACGTCTCCAGCGCGAACCAGATGTTGCACAACGAGAAGGCGACGAGGCCCATCGTCCGCGCAGTGGCCTCTCCGAAGACCGGCGTCGCCCAGCTGATGATCCCGAGGGTCACCACCGCCATCACGAGCCCCGCGAAGATCAGCCAGATGAGCAGTCGACGCGGCAGGATCGGGACGTCCGGCGAGCGTGGCGCCTCATGCATCAGACCCGGCCGTGGCTTGCCGTAGCCGAGGCCGATCGCGAGCGCGACCTGGACGGTGAAGTTGATGTACAACGTCTGGAGCGGCAGGAACGGGATCCCGCCGGCGATGAACAGCAGGCTCGAGCCCAGGAACGTGGCGATGAAGCCGAACAGCACGGCCATCTGGAAGCGGATGTAGCGCACAAGGTTGTCGTACAGCGCGCGACCAAGCTCGACCGCCTTGACGATCGTCGCGAAGTTGTCGTCGGTGAGGATCATCACGGCGGCCTCCTTCGAGACCTCGGTGCCCGTGATGCCCATGGCCACCCCGATGTCGGCGCGCTTGAGCGCGGGAGCGTCGTTGACGCCGTCGCCGGTCATCGCGACGACGTGGCCCTTGCGCTTGAGCACATCGACGAGCCGGACCTTGTCTTCGGGGGCCACGCGTGCGATGACCCCGACACCCTCGATCTGGCGTTCAAGCTCGGCGTCGCTCATCGCCGCGAACTCGGCGCCGGTGATGGCGCGACCCTCGATCCCGAGCTGCGAGGCGATCGCGGCTGCCGTCACGGCGTGGTCGCCGGTGATCATCCGCACCTGGATCCCCGCGGCCTTGGCCTTGGTGATCGCGTCGCGTGCCTCGGGCCGTGCCGGGTCGACGATGCCGACCAGCGCGAGCAATGTGAGATCGGTGATGAGCGGCAGGAAATCGGTGGCCGTCGCGTCGAACGTCGCGGGGTCGAAATCGCGCTGGGCCGTCGCCATGACGCGCAGACCCTGCT
>DASSZA010000167.1:0-14255 GCA_035703005.1 Candidatus Limnocylindrales bacterium
GGCAGCGCGCGCGAACGATGTCGGGTCGTAGCGGCGGGCGCTGCAGCTGGCACCGGGCGCGACCACGATCGGCGCCGCGGCGCTGTCGCCGGCGGACCGCACGAGACGTCCGCTCGTCGCTTGCGCGCCGCCAGGCACACGCACGCCGAGACTCGCGTCGTCGACCGGGATCCCTATCCCGCGAACGAGATGGACGTTTCGCTCCGCCTGGTGGATCGGCGCGGGGCCCGGGATGGCATGGCTCAGGACGCCGCCCCCGAACGACTCCTCATGCCCGACCCGGATGGGGATCCCGGCCAGGTAGCACGCATAGCCCGCCGCGAACGGGGTCTGGCTGAAGCTCGTAAGGATGAGTGCTGCATCCGCGCGCAACGCGCGGAGGCGCTCGATCGCCGCGTACTCACGGTCTGGGTCGAACGCGAGCGAACCTGACGCGTCCTGCCATATGGCGCGCCAGCGCACGACGTCGTCGAGCCAGGGCAGGAGCTCGGCAGCCTCCGCGCCGACCGGCGACGCGACGAGCGTGAGGTGCGCCTCGGGGTGTGCTGCACGCAGGGCTCGGATCGCGGGACCAGCGAGGATCACGTCGCCCGCGTTGTCCAGTCTCAGGATGACGATCCGACGTGCGTTCGCAAAAGCGTCAGATCCGATGCTCCGCGCACCAGGGGCGCCCGGGTGCGCAGAGTCGTGCTGTATGGCGGCGACGGGATAGGACACGGCAGGACTCTCGCGACATGTACCCGGGGGCCTGAGCAGCAGTGTCGGTCCGAGCCTGTCGCGTGGTGGGAACGGTGCGGTCCAGACGGTTGCAGAAACGTATCTCTGCTTCTTGCAGTCAGGATCGGCTCGGTGGGCGCGGGCGTTGAGACGTGCGGTGCACGGGAGTCAGTCGCAACGGGCCCCGAGTCTCATGCAACGTTCCTGCAATACGTCGGGTCGGGCGGTGACCCGATGATGTCGCGTGGCATGGCCACCAGCGGTAACCCGGTCGAACCCGCGCTGATCACGATCCCGACGTCCGATGCGGCGTTCCGGGAGCACGTGCACACGATGTCGCCCGTCGCGACGCCCGTCGAGCTCGAAGCACGGTTGCGTCGCGTATTCCCGCGCGTCGTGGTCCGCGAGCGGACGATCTCCGGCGCGCCGGGCTGGTACGTCTACCGAGACGGCACGTGGAGCTCATCACTGACCGGCGACTGGTACGACGACCCGCGGCTGCCTCGAGTCGTGGTCTCCGGTGACGGCTGGGTCCGCGAGGCGAGTGCGACTGCCCGCGGGCTGCTTGGCATCGAGGACGACGATGCCTCGACGCACTACTTCACCGACTTCGTCGTGCCCGGCACCCTCGACGATGCGGTGAACCTGTTCCGGATCATCGGAAGCGGGAAGGTCCTCGACGCGACGATCCTCGCCCGTCCGACGACCGGCGATATCGTGGCTCTCGACATCCACGCTCGCTTGGTCGATGACTCGATCGTCGCGGTCTTCCGGCTCGCTGACGACGTTCCGGCATCGCGCGAGACGGAGATCGTCGGCAGGCCGTCGAACGTGCGATTCGTCCCCGCGACTGACGTCGCGTTCCGGAGCTACGCCCAGCGAGCGATCGATCGGATGCCCGAGGCGACGCCCGACGGTCTCGCGATCAGGCTGCACCGCCTTTATCCGCACGCGACCGTCGAACAGGTGGCCGATGGATGGGTGCTGCGGCGCGATCATGACGCCACCGACGCCGATGGCCTCGGATGGTGGCACGAGGCCGACCTCCCGCGCGTCCGGTACGACGCCGAGGCGCTTATCCTCGAAGCTAACGGTGCGGCCGAGTCGTTCTTCGGACAGCAGATGGTCGGCCACTACTGGCAGGAGTTCGTGACACCCGGATCGACGGACCAGGTCGGGATCATGCTCGACATCCTCGCCGAGGTCGGCGCTGCCGAGTCGCGCTTCCGCATGCCGAGGGGCGACGGTCATCTCCTCGACTTCGACTCATACACCGAGGCCCACGGCGACGAGTTCGTGACGGTGTTCCGCCGAGCCGACGGCCCGTGACGCGTCTGCGCTGGTTCGGACATGCGACGGTCAGGCTCGAGCTCGATGACGTGCAGTTCCTTTTCGACCCGTTCCTCGTCGGGGGAATCGGGCCGGTACGACGTCGCCGCAAGTCGCCGGACCTGGAGGTCGCCCCGGTCGACGCCGTGCTCGTGTCGCATGCGCACCAGGATCATCTCCACCTCGGCAGCCTCCGACAGCTCGACCGCTCCACGACGCTCGTCGTGCCCCGCAACACTGGGCGCCTCGTCCGTGCGCAGGGCTTCGAGGACGTGCATGAGGTCGACGCCGGCGACGAGCTGACGATCGGGAGCGTCCGGGTCAGGACCGTCCCCGCGGCCCACGACGGGCGGCGGATGCCGTTCGGGCCGGCGGCGCCGGCGGTCGGCTACGTGCTCGACGGGAACGAGCGCGTCTACTTCGCAGGTGATACGGACCTCTTCCCCGAGATGGCGGATCTCGCGGGAGACCTCGATCTCGCCATCCTCCCGATCGGGGGCTGGGGTCCTACCCTGCGAAGCGGTCACCTGAACCCCACCACCGCAGCGGCGGCGCTTCGTCTGTTGCGACCGCGAACGGCGGTCGCCGTGCACTGGGGAACGCTCTGGCCGGTCGGGATGGGGCGCGTGCGGCGCCACCGGTTCCATGAGAGCGGCGACCGTTTCATCGAGGAGGCGCAGGCGACGGCGCCGGAGGTGATGATCCCGGTCCTCGCGCCCGGCGATTCGTTCGAGGTCCCACCGCGACCTGCGTGAGACCGCTGTCGCGCGGAGGTTTGCGACGACGCTGCAACGGCGCGCGCGGACGGCCTACCTGAGTCATGCTGGCACTCAAGGCAGCATGAACGCGCGCCTGAGGTCGTGAATGCTGCCGAGCGCGGTCGTCCTGAACCCGCGGAATGACGAGGATTTTGTCTCGTACGCCGAGTCCATCCTCGGTGAGGGTGATTCCACGCCGAGCACCTTCCAGCGGCGCCTGCGCGAGCGGTATCCGTCCGCCGTCGTTCGCCCCCGCGAGCTCGCCAGCGAGCCCTTCACGTTGTGGTACTGCTACCGCGACGGAAGGTGGACCCGGCCGTGGTAGCGAGGAGGCTGAGCGGGTCCATGTCGGATCTGGAAGGGGACTTCCGCGCAACGTCAGAGGACATCGCCGCCGACGCTGCGCGCCTCAACGAGATCGAGGAGGAGAAGACCCACCTCGATCCCGGGGACCCGCGCGCGCAGGAGCTTGCCGAAGAGAGCGAGAGGATCGCGCGGCGCCTCGTCCCCAAGACGGTCGCGGAACGCGAGATGACCGATCAGGCGAACGGCGACACCCTCGAGCCGTCGCGCTAGGACGGCCTAAGAGGCAGCTGGTTTCGGCACGGTCGCTGGTCGGGTGACGTCCGGCACCGTGGACGGCGACCCCTCGGCGACCGGTGGCGCATCATCCGGGTCGAACACGTGCAGGACGAGTCGCCAGGTCGCGGCGACGACCCCGAGGAACGGGACGATCAGGAACATCCCCAGTATCCCGGCGATCTGTCCGCCGGCGGGGATCGCCAGCAACACGATCGCGGGATGGAGGCTGACCGTCTTTCCGTAGACCAGCGGCGCGACGAAGTTGCCCTGGACGATATTGAAGACGAGCGTGTAGATCGCCATCAGAACGATGTCGGTGGGCGTTCCGACCGCGACGGCGACCAGGAAGCCGATGAACGTCGTGATCGCCCCGCCGATGTACGGGATGAAGTTGCCGAAGAAGGTCAGGACGGCGACGGGGAAGGCCAGCGGCAACCCCAGCAACACCATGATCAGCCATTGCGTGACGGCGGCGAACAGGGCGATGGTCCCCGTTCCGATCATGTAGCCGTTGAGGATCCCAGCCGACCGATGAGCGATATCGTCGAGGAGTTCACGCCGTCGTCCGGACACGCCGGCCAGGGCGCGGTCCCACCAGATCGCCCCGTCCTTGAGCAGGTAGAACGTGAGCAGGAGCGCCAGCAAGATCGCGACCACGAGTCCGACGGCCTCCGAAAAGATGCCGAAGACCTGGGTCGTGATGCCTGCGCCGAAAGCAGCGACGAGGTCCGCGAACGTATCGACGCCGGTCTGTTTCGCACCGGCTTCCGCCACGTCCCGCGTCTGGGCGACCGACCCGCCGATGGCGATGATCGCGAGCGCCGCCGCACCGAACACAAGAACGGCGCTTGTGATGGTCGTCGCCAGAGCCGCCTGACCGCGCCCGAGTCCGCGAGCCTCGAGGGCAGACACCCCCTGCGCAAGGGTCGCCGCGAGGACGAGCGCTAGGACGAGCGGCACCGTCACCCCGGGTACCGCGACGGCCGCGCCGATGGCGATCGCGATCAGGGCGAACACGATCAGTCCCCGCCAGCTCCACTGCGCGAGTCGGTCGAGCCAGGTCGGGACGAGGGTGCTGGTCGACGTCTCGCGCCGCGCCCCCTCCAGGATCGTCGTCAACGGCGCGGCGAACGCTTCGACGAGGATCACGGCGGGAACGGCGGCAACCAGCCCGATCAGCCCGAACAGCGCTGCGCCGGCAGGAAGCGCGATCACCACGAGGGCCGGGTGGCGCGGCATCACCCGCGTGACAGCCCCCTTGAGCACACGCCGCTGAAGGAGGCCGACGGCGATCATGAGTCCGAGGACGATCGTGGCGTCGACGACGCCCTGTGTCCCCAGCGTCACCAGCAGCACGATGCTGGATGCGACCACCGGACCGATATACGGCACGAAACCGCCCAGGAAGACGACGACGGCCAGGGGTCCGGCAAGGGGCACGCCCAAGATCGGCAGGTAGATCAGCGCAGCAAGTGCGTCCACTCCGGCGGCGAGCGCGCTGCCACGGAGGTAAGCGCTGACGTTGTCCAGGGCGACGCTCCCATGCTCCGTGACGACGGCTTGCTGGCTCGGCGTGAGATCGCGGATCGCGGTGGACCAGGCCTTCTCGTAGTCGTACAGAACGTAGAAGGTGAGGAAACCGCCAAGGATGACGACCGTGGCCGCGTCGGCGATCGAGCCGACGAGGTTGGACACTGCGCCGCCGATCCACTCCTGGAAGTCCGTGACCGATCCGGTGATGAGCGCGACGGCGTCATCCGGCACACCGGCGCTCGACAGGAACGAGGTGATGGCGGTCACGCCTTCGCGAACGCCCTCGATGAGCTGACCGACATACGGCGCGAACGTCAGCAGGACGATCGTGACGCTGACCGCGAGCGCCCCCAACGCCACGACGCAGAGCACAGCCGCGGACTTGCTCGCTGCCCACCCGCGTCCCGTCCGGACGTAGCGGTACGCGGGCGCCACGCTCGCCGCGACGAGGATCGCGAAGATGATCGAAGCAGTGACCGTCGAGAGGCGCACCGCGATGGACACGAGGACGACAACCATCGCGAGGACCGCGAGGATGCGCCAACCAAGGGCGCCGAGACGCCGAAGCCAGCCCGGTACGAGATCGCCGCCAGCCATATCCGGGCCAGCGTCTGGGGACGATGGCCGCGATACGTTCGCGTCGTCGGGTATGACCCACCTCCTCGTCGCGACTTCAGCACGGCGGACGGTCCATCGTAAGGGCGGGGACCACCGTGTCGTAAAGGGGTGGGCTCGCGCCGATGCCTGAAACGAGGTCGGCTCAGTGGACGACGCGGGCAGGCGCGACCGCCGTTCGCCTGCCCGCCCCATGCCGTTCGCGGACGGGTCGCGCGACGATGCGGGTCCGTCGCGCGAGCCGGCACCGCCGGCAGGCCCTGCTCCCGAGGAGCGGCCCGGAGACAGGAGGAGCACATATGAGTCGCCGGGCACGGACCCTGCTGGTCGCCGTCATCCTCGCCGCTTGGTCCTCGAGCCTGAGCGCGAGCGTTATCGCGGCAACTACGGTCGTGAACGGCGTCATCGTCTCTGACGACCAGCTGACGCTATCTGCGGACGCCGTCGCGGTCGTGACACTCGTCGACCAGACGGCGACCGAAGGCGCCGGGGCGATCGTCGGGCAGCAACGCATCGAGCCCGTCGCTGCTCCGCCGATCCCGTTCGAGGTCCTCTACGACGACGCGACCATCGACGACTCGCACTCCTACGCGCTGTTCGCGTCGATCGTCGATGGCGACACCGTGTATCAGAGCTCGGAGCCGGTGCCGGTGATCACCGGCGGGCCTCGAGTCAACGTCGAGATCCCGGTCGGCGCGGCGCCGAAATATCCGGCTGCCATCGAGGGCACCGTCGTTCGACCCGCCGACGCCGTCTTGACGAGCGCCGCTGTCGAGATGGCCGCTTTGATCAAGGAAGACACGGGCACAGTCGTAAGCGTCGCCCCCGTCGTCGACGTCCCATCCGCAGACGACATCCCGTTCTCCGTGGGGTACGACCCGGAACTCGTGGATCCCGCGGCTCACTACGTCGTACGGGCCGCGATCGTCGATGGCGGCTCGATCTGGGACTCCGCTGGATCGGTCGATGCGATCGTCGATGGCAAGCCCGTCGAGAACGTCGCCGTCGAAGTCGCGGCGCGTTCTGAGGGCATCCCGGTCCCGCCGACGCCCGAGCCGACTCCTACGGTCGCGCCGACAGAGGTGCCGACCGCGGCACCCACCGAAGCGCCGACGGCCGCTCCGACGGAAGCACCGACACCCAAGCCGACGCCAAAACCGACCCCGAAGCCGACTCCGAAGCCCACCCCGAGTCCGACACCCAAGCCGACGGCGACCCCGACGCCGACCCCCACGCCGAGTCCTACGCCGAGTCCGACGCCCTCCCCCACCCCGAGCCCGACGCCCTCGCCGACGCCCAGCCCCTCGCCCAGCCCGTCGCCGACGCCCAGCCCGAGCGAGAGCCCGTCGCCGAGCACGCCTGCCGCAGCCGGCACGATCACCGGCACGCTGACCTACGCAGAGCCCGCGCCGTTGTCGCCGACCGCGCACGCGCTCGTGGTCCTCGTCGAGGGTGCCGGAAAGGCGAGCGCCGGTTCGGTCGTGGCGAGCGAGATGATCAACGAGCCTGCCCAGGTCCCCGTCCCGTTCGTGCTCGACTACAGCCACGTGGCGATCGACCAGGACGTCACGTACACGCTCCAGGCGACGATCGTGGATGGCGATCGAACGTGGGTGACCACGACCGGGACACCGGTCATCACGAAGGGCAACCCCACGAGCGGGCTGACACTCGCCCTCACCTACCGCGCGGATGTCCTCAAGGGCGACGTCACCGGGTCGATCAGTGGCGTCGACGTCCAGCTCGGGAACGAGGCCTTCTCGGCCGCAGTCCTCCTCGATCTGGCAACCGACACGACGGTCGGCATCGACGTCCATCTGCAGCCAGGCCAGACGCCGATCCGGTTCGCGATCCCGTTCGACCCCGCCAAGATCGACGCGACCACCGACTACGTCGTCGGTGCCGCGATCATCGACGAGCCGAACCGCTGGGAGAACCGCGCGGGCGTGCCCGTCATCACGAAGGGCAACCCGATCTCCGATGTGACCGTGCCCGTCTCGGCCGTGGTCGCCTCGACGGCCCCGGCCGACGATGGGCGGAGTGCCCTCGTGATCGTGCTGATCGCGCTCGGACTGCTTGCCGCCGCGGTCTTCATCTACCAGCGGTCGAAGACATCGGGACCGCCGATGGCGGCGGCTGCTGCCGGATCAGTGGAGACCTCGGAAGACGGTCTGCCTGCTGCACCCGCTGACCCGGCGCTCGCGGATCTCGTGGCCGACACAGAAGCTGCGGAGCCCGCCGCCACCGAGGACGAGCGGGCTCCGGACGATGTCGATGCGGCTACGGACGCCGAGTCCGACCTTGCCGTTGAGTCCGAGTCGGGTGCCGAGTCCGACCTGGCGGAGGACGAGCCTCCCAGGTCGGACGGGCCGTAGTGGTCAGGCGGCTGCCGGCGACGTAGCGAGCGAGCGGGCCATCCACCCGCCCATGATCCAGACGATGCCGGCCAGGACGAGCTCGAAGCCGACGAAGAAGCCGATCGCGACGCCGCTGACCGGGATGCCGGACCACAGCCAGAGGCCGAGCAGCAGGTTGATCACGCCGACGAAGCCGACGAGGCCCCGGTGCGTGGTGCCGCCACTGATCGCGGTGAAGATCCGGATGATGCCTTCGACGATGAGGACGATCGAGATCACGATGGTCAGGGTCACGACGCCCTGCAGCGGGTTCCCGATGATGTCCCATCCGACGATCGCGTACAGCACGCCGAGGATGCCCATCAGGACGCGACTGCCCGTCGTCCCGTTCGTCGCGAATGCAGCGACGATCTGAGCGATCCCGCCGAGGAGCAGGAGCCATCCGACGAAGATCGTCGTCACGAGCGTCGCGTCGACGACGTTCATCAGCGCGATGATCCCGAGGATCAGCATCGCGATGCCAAGGCCTACGAACCATTTCCAACGCCCGGCAAGCGCCGGATCGCCGGGCATCTCCATCATCGACTGCACGTCATCCACCTCCTGGGCATGGACCAGCGTTCGGTCCCATCGCGGCTACATGGTCCGACCGGGAGCAATGGTGCGGGCACGCATCGCGGGTAAGGCGCGGCGGCCGCGCGAACTGCCCTAGGTCGCGGCCGCGACTGCCTCGTCGCTGTCGACGGGAGGTGTGTGCTCGGCCGGGGCAGAAGTCTCAGCCGGCTGCTTCCCGAGCTCGATTCCGGTGGAGCTCAGCCACCGACGGATGTTCCGGTAGATGGCCGGAGCACCCAGGGGGACTTCCTCGTCCAGCACCCAGTCGCTCGGGTGCAGGATGAACGGCCGCGTCTGGAACCCGCCGAGTCCGCCGTGTGATCCGATCAGCTCCTCGAACGCTGCGACCTCGCCAAGCTCCGGATCGTACTGGCTGATGAGGAGCAGGTCGGGAGCATGCTCCATCGCGTCCTCACGCCTGAGGCTGAGCAGCGTGGTCGGCCCGAACGGCTCCGTCGGATCCTCGCCTTCGACTCGACCGTCGTCGAGGTAGCGTGCCCCGCGCGCGCCGATCACGACCCCGCCTCGTGAGCCGGAACGTACGAGGACCATGGAAACGCCGGGGTGTGCCGCGATCGAGGCCACGAGGTTCGGGTGTATCGCCTCGAGCTCCTCGAGCGTTAGCCGGTGGTCGTGGCCGGTGAAGTAGACGAGGCCGAGGTTGCCGGAGCCGACCACGGCGATCGACCCCTCCTCGGCCACATCAATCTCCTTGGCCGACTTCGCATCCACGTCGACGATGCCGTCGCTCGTGGTTCGGCTCGACAGGGCCATTCGCGTGACGGCCCCGCTCACGCCGCGCGCGCCCGATACCTCCGACAGGAACGCGTTGACGAATGCCGAACCCTCCCCGTGCGTGCCCAGGGCCGCGACCGTGGCCCGACCGCCCATCAGCCGTCGGATCAGCTCACCGAGGCTCTCGCCGTACCGCTGCTTGAACGTCGCGCCGAGGCTCTGGCCGTGGTCGGACAGCACGATGATGCGGTACGGGCGAGGCCCCTCGGCGGCCGCTTTCGCGATGGAGGCGAACGCCGTATCGATGCCGTCCAGCGCCTCGAACGCTTCGACACGCTCCGGGCCCGAATGGTGGGCGATCTCGTCGTAGTCGGTGAAATCGGCGTAGATGACGTTCGCTCCGCGATACATCTCCTCGATGATCAACGACGTGTTCACGTCGCGGAGGAGGATGTTGCTCGCGGCACGCATCGCTGCGTACTTGTAGCCTCGATGCATCTGGGGGATCAGCCCGCTTCGACGAGTCCGGAAGGCCTGGTAGCGCTCCTTGGCGAACTCGCCCAGGAACAGCGCGAGGACGCGGAGATACTGGCTCGGGCTGAGGAAGAAGCCGTAGAACGCGGCGCTGTCACCGAGGCCTCGCGAGCCTTCGGCCAGCGCAGCCGTCGTCAGGTACGACCGCGTCGCGTCGCCGGTGACGAGATTGCAGATGCTAACGCCATCGTTCGATAGGAGGCCCTGACCATCCGAGTGCCGAGCGACGATCTCGGCAGCGTTCTTCGGATTGCTCGAGACCATCAAGGTCTGGGTGTCGCGCTCGAACCAACGGAAGGCCGGGACCCCGTCGTTGTTGCCGTGCAGGATCCCGAGCTGGCTCGCTGACGTCATCGACGGTAGGAGTGCCTCCCAGTGGGACAGCCTGTGGCTCCCATCGCGGACCCAGCTTGCCATCGTGTTGACGGACCCTGCGCGGATGCGACCGGCCAGGATGGGGTACGCGAGGCCGTCGATCTGCAAGATCACGAGACCCTCGCGGTCGGTCGGCTTCACGCCTCGCTTGGCCCGCATCATCTGGACGAGGGTGCCGAAGTACGACCCGCCTCTGTCGATGCCGAGGAGCGAGACCAGGGTGGTATTGATGATCGTGTACACGATCGAGGCGATCCACGCTGTCACCGCACCTGAGACATGCACGCCGGGCGCCAGCCCGACGACGAAGAAGAAGGCGACGATCTGGAGAACGACGACAAGGACGCCCATGGCTATCAGGGACCACGGCGCGACGATCGCCAGGAGGACCGGGCGGACCAGCGCGTTGAACAGGGCCACGAGGATGACGGCGAACGTGGCAGCGGCGAGGCTGTCGATCGAGATCCCGGGCATGATGGCAGCGGTGACCGCGAAGGAGATGGTCGCGACGACGAGCGTCAGCAGGCCGCGTTTGATCAGCGAAGCGGGACCCCCGCGCCACTCCCACAGCAGCCGGAACTGGGTCGCGTAGATATCAAGCAGACCGCGCATCGCACCCCTCGTTCGATCCCGGTCATCGTGGATGGGTGAACGTGTTTGTCAACGGGGAACGCTGGTCATTCCGCGCGAGAACTAGGTCAGTCGCGCCGTCCCCGCTCCGTGAACGCGCGGCGGTACTCCTGGCGCAGCCGGTCGACGTCCGCGCGAGCGGTCTCCCATGCGGCCGTGCCGCTCTCTTCGCGCTCCATCGAGCGCTCGGCCTCGCGCCACTCGGCGAGGATGACGTGCGGCTCGCGGCTCAGCAGCGGGCCGGTGGCGTCCTGCATCTCGGCGATCGCCTCGACGAGATCGGTCTGCTGACCAGCGGTATTCAGGACCTTCCGAGCAAGCGATTCGACCCGCCGAGTCAGCCGCAGCTGGGCAGGCGAACCCGGCTCGAGCTCACGCTTCGTCCGCTCGAGTTCCTCGAGCTGCGAGAGTTGATCGAGCAGAGCGTCGGCTGTGTGACGGATGGCTTGGGCGTCGGCCACCGCGTCAGTCTAGCCGCTCCTCCGCAAGGGGAAGCGCGAATCCGAATTCCGAGCCGCCACCCTCGCGCGGATGGGCCCAGATCCGGCCGCCGAGGAGGGCCACGACGTGCTTGCTCGCGCTCAGGCCGATACCAAGGCCACCACTGAGGCGACGGGCGGCATCGCTCCTATAGAAGGCGGTGAAGAGCCGGTCGACGTTGTCGTCCGGGATGCCGATGCCGCGGTCGCGAACGGTGACGCGCGCATCGTCGCCGGCTCGCCGCACGGTCACCTCGATCGGGTCCTTGTTCGGGCTGTATTTGTCCGCGTTCCCGAGAAGGTTGCCGAGCAACAGCTCGAGATAACCCTGGTCGGCGTCGATGATCAACTCATCGGCCTGGATGTCGAGATCGACGACACGCTCCGGGTGATGACGACGGAAGATCTCGACGATCCGTCGGATCGCGTGCCCGAGTACCTGCGGCTCGAGGTCGACGCGCTGCTCGCTCGCTGCGCGGGTCATCAGGAGAAGGTTCTCGACCAGGCCGAGCAGGCGCTCGGCGTCGGTGGCGACATCGGCCACCATCGCGGCGTGACGCTCGGGTAGACCCTCGGCGGCCTGGAGGAGTCGAGCATTCCCGAAGATCGTCGTGACGGGCGTCCGCAATTCGTGGGATACGAGTCCAAGGAACTCATCCTTGACGGCGTTCGCCGCGTTCAGTGCCTCTTCTGCGCGGCGGCGCTCCGTGACGTCGACGAGGACGTTGATGGCGCCGATCAGTCTCCCGTTCGCATCGAAGACGACCGTGGGATACGGGATGAACGCGGCTCGGGTCCCGTCTGGTCGCACGGCGACGGCCTCGTACCCTCTGACGGACCGCGCCTCGTTGAGCGCGATCGCCATCGGGCACTGCTCGTGGGGCATCGGCCGGCCGTCCGGCCAATAGAGCTTCCACGACCCAAACCATTCCTCCCCGAGCTCAGGTCGCCGACCCCACAAGTCCGCGGCCGCCTCGTTGAAGAACGTGATGTGGCCCTCGGCGTCGGTCGTGTAGACGGCGACCCCGAGCGCTTCGAGGAACTGGCGATAGCTCGGGCTGTCGATGGACGGCGCATCGAACAGCGGGCGGATCTTGCCGTCCGGCGCGACCGGGCGGATCGCAGCGCCGACGGGATCAGGCATCACCTCCGGCGCGTACCACAGGTTCTCCCGCGGGACATCGACCGACGGGGCGCGATCAAGCCGAGTGCGGTCCCCGTCCGAATGTCCGGCGGCAGCGTGCTCAGTCACGCCGCCGTTCAGCGGTGCGTCGATCGCCACGGTCACCCTGGCCGTGCGCGGCGGTGTGCTGCGCATGCTGGCGGCGGTCCGCCGCCTTCGCGCGGCTGGCGTCGACCTGGTCGGTCGTGAATCGACCGCGATCGTCCCGTCTGATGTAGCGGACGTCGCGGCCCGTGTCGATCCGTTCTCGCTCGCGGGCCATCGGCCACCTCCTGCTGCGCATCGTCAAGGAGCGCGGCTTCAAGCCGGCTATCCGCCCGCACGGGTCGGGTTGCAAGCGGCTCACGGACAGACCGCCGCTACGATGCGGCCGTGCGCCGTCTCGTCCTCGCCGCCGTCGCCCTTCTCGTACTCGGTGGCTGCGGCCTCGTCCCCGTCCAGAACGGCCCGCCCGTGCCGCCTGGGCCGCTCGGGCCGATCGTCCAGGCCGACGGCGGCGGCCCGCCGGTCGAGTGCCGCGGCGTCCCTGTCGAGCAATGCCGTGGGTTCGTCAGCCGCGGCGAGGCAGACGTCGTCCGGTACATCGTGACCTGCACGTCGGCCTGCACGCCGGAGAAGGGGGACGTCCGGATCGACATCCTCGGGACGAATGGGACCACGCGGTCGGCGGGCAACGGTTCCTACTCGTCGGCCGAGGCGGTCCCAGTCCCCGCTCCTGCGGCGACAGAGCCCGCGACGGAGGAGCCAGCTACCACCTGATGCCTAGCTCGCGACGGCGTCGATCACCGAATCCGAGAAGCGTGGCCATGCCTCGAGCGCCCAGTCGTCGAACTCGCGGTCGGTGAGGCACACGAGCGCGAGATCGAGTGCCGGATCGACCCACACGAACGTGCCCGACCCCCCGAAGTGACCGAATGTCCCCGGCGAGTTGCGGGTCCCCGTCCAGTGCGGCTTCTTGCCGTCGCGTAGCTCGAACCCGAGACCCCAGTCGAGCGGGTCGAACGAGCCGACCCCCGGCAGCACACCTTTCAGGCCCGGGAACGCGACGGTCGTCGCGAGCTGCGCGGTCTCCCGACTGATGAGCGTCGGCCGGACGAATTCCCGCGCGAGCGCTACCGCATCGATGAGCGGTCCATGAAGACCCTGGGATGGCCGCTCGCGAAGCTCGGTGGCGGCCATGCCGAGGGGCGCCAGGACGCGATCGCTGAGGGCGACGGCGAACGGCCGGCCATCGCGCTCCTCGACGAGCGCGCCGAGCGCATCGAACCCGGCATTGGAATAGATGCGGCGTGTCCCCGGGAGCGCGAGCACTCGATCGCCATCGAAGGTCAACCCGGACGCGTGCGCAAGCAGATGTCGAACGGTCGAGCCCGCCGGGCCCGCGGGCTCATCGAGCGCGATGGACTCGTCCTCGACCCCGGTCAGGACGGCCACGGCCGTAGCGAGCTTGGTGACGGACGCCCAGCGGAAGACGTGGTCCTGATCACCGTGCCGCGCCACGACACCATCGGCGTTCACCACGGCCACAGCGACGTGCGGCGCACCCCATCCGTCGATCGCCGCGAGTGCCGCTTGAAGCTCGGTCGTCACAGCCACGCGATGCTAAGCGACTGTCACGAGATCGACGCAGAGCGCGCATAGACTTCCGACATGCAGTTCTTCTCACACAAGCCCAAGTCGATCCCCTCCCCCGCCGATGCCCTTCCCGGCCGTTCCGAGCCGATCATGGAGCCCGGTACGCACACCATCCTCGGCACCCCGATCGCCGGCCCATACCCCGATGGCTTCGAGATCGCCGAGTTCGCGCTCGGCT
>DASSZA010000253.1:0-2694 GCA_035703005.1 Candidatus Limnocylindrales bacterium
GGCGCCGTGGCCGGTACCTGCGGTGCTCCGCGACCACCAACGCGCCCTGCACCCGGACGGCTGGCGCGACGTCTCGATGTACGTCGGCGGGCCGGCCCGTCCTCCTGTGATTCTACGGCGCCATGCCAGTCCACCAGCGACCGGGCCCGGGACGACGGTCCGATCGGCACACCCGGGACTACGACACGTGTAACGGCGACGGTCTGCACGCGTCTTGTCGTCCATGAACAGAGCACGAGTCTGGGCCCCCTTCGCGATCGCGCTCGTCAGTGAGTTGGTGCTGTGGTCCGTCTACGATCCGGTCTGCCACACGCTGGGCTGGTACAACCCGTTCCTCGGATGCATGAAGGTCGGGCTGATGGCTGGCGCGCCGATCGGGTTGGTGGCGGGGATCGTGTCGCGGACGTGGCGGGGCGTCCTGACGCTTTGCCTCGGGTTCCTCGCGTTCGGAGCTCTTGTTGAGGCTTTCATCTGGTCCGGCGATCCGGGCAGTCTCCTCAAGTCCAGCCTTTATATGTTGTTCGAACAGGGCGTTCTTGGCGTCCCGACGTATCTCGTGGTCACCGCCGCGATCAGCGCTCTGAAGTGGCTCATCGCTTGTGGTCGAACGCGCCGCTCACGCAGCGCCGCGATCCAGTGTCAGCCCGTCTAGGTACTCCATGATCCATGTGATCGTCGACCGCGACTGGGCGTCGTTCGTGATCGCTGTCGTCGGGGGAGCGAGCGTCGGACTCGTGTCGGCGCCGATCGCTGAGTTCCTGGACCTCGAGACCGAACCTCTCGACTACGTCCGATTGCTCGTCGTCGCCGGCGTCCCGATCGGGGCCATCGCGGCCGTAGCCTCCAAGACCTGGCTTGGCCTGCTGGCGCTCGTCCTTGGGTTCGTCGCCGCCGGCGGGGTCCTCGGCGCCGTGTCGTTTCTGGGTACGCGCGACGTCACGGACATCGTCCTACACCCCGTCGCCGCGACGGTGACGCTCGGTTTCCTCGGTGTCCCGGTATACGCGATCTTGGGGGCTGCCGATCACCCTGATCGGAGGCAGCGAAACAGGACAGCGCCTGACGGACCGAACCCTGAGCGACTGCAACCAGGTCGGATCGACTATTCGGGAGACGCGCGAGATCCGCGACTTCGTAGCGTGTGATCGGAGGTATCGCCATACCGAGCTCGGAGCAGCCACGTTCCCGGCGCAGGATCACTGCGGCGCGCGCGTTCGGCGTCGGATTTGCGGTGGGATTCCTCGTGACCGTACCCGCCGCGACGTTTGCCTTGCTCTCTCCGGTCGGAGAGGCGTTGCTGCCGGTGTTGACACCGGGTTCCCTCGTACTCACGCCGATCTCGGACGCGATGGCGAACTGGCCCGGGCTCTTGAACGTCGGGCTCGTCGCCGCTGCGAATGGTCTGCTCTACGGACTGGTCGCAATCGTCCTCGTCCGTGTCGCGACCATCGCGGCACGCGTGAGGGACCGCTAGGCGAAGAACCGCTTGATCGCCTCGGTGTCGTCCGAGAAGACCCAACGCTCGGTGATCTTGCCGTCACGCATGTGGTAGATCTCGGCCGTTCGGAACGTGATCGTCTCGTCGCCTCGACGAGCGGTCTCCTCGATGAGCCCGATCACGTGCTCATCGTTCCCGAGCACATCGTGGGTCTTCCCGTCGATGTACTCCCAATCGCCGCGAGGCATCTGCCGCATCTCGTCCTTGCCTCGGTACGGTTCATCCCGCCCGATCACATGCCAGATCACGTCGTCGGTGACGATGTCCCATGGACCCGAGTCGTCCGACTCGTACAACTGTCTGATGATCGCCGCGTTCGGATGGTCAGGCATGGCTCCCTCCTCGACGAGCTGGGCGACCCGGGTCCTTCGTGTGGACACGTGTCAAGTGCGTGCCGGTGCGTTCGGCACCCCCACGTTCGCACCGATACGTTGACTTCGGTATTAACACACCCTTAACGGGTCGAAAAGCGGCTGTTGACCGCCGGTTTCGATGGTTCCCATGTCCAAGAGGGCACCTCTCCGAGTCAGGCCGCCACGGCGCGGGCCACGCAGGGGGAACCATCGAGTGATCATCACAAGGAAGAGCGTCGGCGCTCTTGCGATCGCGGCTGCGTTCGCGTTCAGCGCGTGCAGCAGCAGCGGTGGCGCGGCGACAAGCGCGCCCAGCGCCTCTGCCGAGAGTCAGGCACCTGCCGCTAGTGAGAGTGCGTCCGCGGGCGCGAGCGCTAGCTCGGGGCCGGCTGTATCCGGTTCCATCAACGTCTCCGGATCCTCGACGGTCGAGCCGATCTCGACGGGCGTGGCGGAAGCCCTCGCGGCGTCGAATCCCGACTTCTCGTTCACTGTGAAGGGACCCGGTACGGGCGACGGCTTCAAAGTCTTCTGCAAGGGCGAGACAGATATCAGCGATGCCTCCCGCAAGATCAAGGACGAGGAGGCCGCGGCGTGCAAGAGCGCGGGCATCGACTATGTCGAGCTGCCCATCGCCTACGACGGGATGACGGTCATGACGAACCCGGCGAACACCGCCGTCACGTGCCTGTCCTTCCCAGACCTGTACGCGCTGATCGGGCCAGAGTCGACGGGCTTCAAGAAGTGGTCTGACGCGCAGCCGCTCGCGAAGGAGCTTGGCTCCAACACGACGTTCCCTGACGCCGAGCTGGCGATCACCGGCCCAGGCGAGGAGTCCGGCAC
>DASSZA010000039.1:0-29073 GCA_035703005.1 Candidatus Limnocylindrales bacterium
CAACGTCCTCGTCCGGTAGTACACGCCGACGTCGACCAGCCCGGAATACCCGCAACCCCCGTCGAGCTGCCGCTGGCGGGTATATGCGACATACAGCGTCGAGCCGTCGACGGCGATCTGTGGCTCGACATCGGACCGGTGCGCCAGGTGCGGCAACGTCGTGGTGCGCCAGCGCTTGCCGTCCTTCGAGGTCGCGTAGCGGATCCCCATCCCACACCCGGAGACGATGTGGAACGTCCCGTTCGAGTCCACCGTCGCGGTCGGGCTGAAGCATTCGCCGGACATGACGACCGCGGCCTTCGACCAGACGGTCGGGATCGGGGGTGCGGGTCGGACCGAGGGCTTGTCGGCGGTCACGACCTCGCTTGGTCGGGGAGTGGGTGACGCGGCGTGGCCGTCGGCGGGGTCAGCCGGACTGGCGGACGGGTCGGCGGACGGAACGACGGAGGGCTGGACGATCGGCGTCGGCGTCGGCGCCGGTGCACCGGCCGGATCGACCACGGCCGGCGCCTCGCCGCACGCGGCGACGATCAGCGCCACCGACATCAGGAGGATCGCCGCGCGCTGGCGGCGGAGAAGGGCAGACATATCGTTCGAGTCCTTGTTGGGCGGTCGCCATCGTGGCGACCTGTGGACTCGACGCTCCGAGCGGATGGATGTGACAGAAGTGTCGGTCAGCCGACAGACGGCCTCGTCACCCACTCCTTCCAGGTCGACTCCGCCCGCCCGGCGGTCACGTCGTTGCCGTTGCGGACCAGCGGGAGGCGGAGGAGCGACGGATCGGCGAGCAGTCGCTCAGCGATCTCCGCGTCGTCCATGCGGAGGTAGCCCAGACCGGCGTCGCGGTAGGCCCGCGAGCTGTCGTCGAGGAGCGCCCGCGCACCGAGTCGCTCGACGAACCGCCGGAGCTCAGCGGGCGCGATCGGTCGCCTGCGGAGGTCGACGAACGAGATGTCGATCCGGCGCTCCTTGAAGAACCGCTGTGCAGCGCGCGTCGCCTGGTCCTTCTCCAGTCCAAACACCTGGATCGTCGTCGGCGGGATCGATTCCGAGCCTAGCGCACGGGCTCGGCGGCGTGGCTCGACCGGGTACCATCGACGACCACACAGGAGGTGCCCGCGTGACGGTCTGGTTCACGGTCCAGCTCGCCGATCAGCCGGGCTCGCTCGCCCGCGTCGCCAACGCGCTCGCCGAGCGCAACGTGAACATCACGGGGATCGTCGGCGTGGCCGAGGACACGGACGGCGCCTTGATGCTGACCACGTCGGATCCGGCCGCGACCCGTCAGGCGTTCGAGAGCCTCGCGCTCGCGTTCGAGGAGCACGACCCGATGGGCGATATGCAGCCCGAATCGATGACGGTCGGCGACCTCCGGCCTGGCGCTGCCGGTCGCGGCACCCTCCCCGGCTGATCTCGGCGCCCGTATGGCTCGACGGCCGGCGGCCTCGACAGCCGCCATCCGGTTCGACGTCGTCGACGGCCTCGAAACGGCGTCGACCATCGCCGCGGCTGTCGCAGCGCTCGGTGGGCGGGTCCGAACGCTGTCGACCGTCCGACCGATCGACGAGGACCCGCCGCTCGTCGAGATCGAGCTCGAGGTCGAGGGCGCCAACGAGGACGAGCTGGTCGCCGCGCTCGAGACGATCGAGGACGTGCGTGCGATCCATCGAACACGGGCGCTCGGGTCGGTGTTCGGGAAGCGGATCATCGTCGTCGGCGGCGGGGCGCAGGTCGCCCAGGTGGCGCTCGGCGCGGTGAGCGAAGCCGATCGCCACAACCTGCGCGGGGAGCGCATCTCCGTCGACACGATCCCGCTCGTCGGCGAGGCCGACATCGCGTCTGCGGTCCGCGCGGTCGCCGACCTGCCGCGCGCCCGATTGCTGGTGCTGGCGGGCTCGATCATGGGCGGCGACATCAGCGCCGCAGCCGAGGAACTGCGAGGCGTCGGTATCCCGATCATCGCCCTGAACATGGTCGGATCGATCACCGACCACGTCGACCTCGTCGTGTCCGACCCGGTCCAGGCGGGGACGATGGCCGTCATGGCCGTTGCCGAGACTGCGACGTTCGACCTCGACCGCCAACGCGGCCGACGGTACTGAGGCAGCCACCGATGCGGATCGCGACCTGGAACGTCAACTCGCTCAAGGCCCGGACGGACGCGGTCGACAAGTGGCTCGAGCGCGCCGACCCCGATGTCCTGCTGATGCAGGAGACGAAGCTATCGGACGCTGACGCGCCGGTCATGCAGTTCCAGATCGCGGGCTATGACCTCGTCCATCACGGCGAGGGCCGCTGGAACGGCGTCGCGATCGCGGCTCGGCAGGGCCTGGCGATCGATGGCATCGTCACCAACTTCGGCGATGGCCCCGTGCGCGACAGCAGCGCCGGCGCGGGCACATCGGAGGAGGACGACTTCGACCCGTTCGACGAGGCGCGGATGCTGTCGGCGGTGGTCGATGGGATCCGGTTCGTCGCCCTCTACGCCCCGAACGGCCGGATCGTCGGGAGTCCGTTCTACGAGGGCAAGCTGCGCTGGTTCGAGCGGGTGCGGCGTTGGCTCGATGAGACGCGGACGGCCGATGAGCCACTCGTGCTGGCCGGTGACTACAACGTGACGCCGGCCGACGAGGACGTCTGGGATCCGGTCAAGGCGCACGGTGGGACGCACGTCTCCGAGCCCGAGCGTGAGGCGCTCGCCCGGCTCCGTGAGTGGGGGCTCGCGGACGCGTATCGACTCCAGGAGCAGCGCGGCGGTCGGTTCAGCTGGTGGGACTACCGCGCCGGGATGTTCCACCGCAATGAAGGGATGCGCATCGACTTGCTGTACGTGACGGAGCCGGT
The DNA here is from genome assembly GCA_035703005.1 of Candidatus Limnocylindrales bacterium. Classification (GTDB taxonomy): domain Bacteria; phylum Chloroflexota; class Limnocylindria; order Limnocylindrales; family CSP1-4; genus SPCO01. Next base: position 2,845 of record DASSZA010000039.1, read on the forward strand.
CGCGAAGCGCGTCGTCTGGGCGGAGATCGATCGAGAGGCACGCAAGGGCCCGCCGGTCCCGTCGGACCACGCGCCGGTCGTCGTGGACCTCGATACGCCCGGGAAGCCGTTCGAGGCAGGTTGGGACGAGGCGCTCGCGCGGATCCAGGCGCGGACACGTCCGAGTGGCCACAAGAGTCCTGCGCAGATCCGGTACGAGGAGGAGCGCAAGGCCAGGTCCGGGTAGGCCGTGGCCGACGGCGCCATCGACCCGTGTTACATCACATCTTACGACTGGCGGCTGAACGGCCGTCCAGGGCGACCTTGGCCGCCGTCCGTAACGCCGCGTGTTCCAAACGGCGGCTGAACGCCGGTTCCTTCGTCAGTCGTAACGCGTGATGTACCAAGAGGCGCGGATGCGGGCCGGATAGCCGACGGGGCCGCCTACAGCTGATAAGGGCCGCCTACGCCCGATCGAGCTCGAGCCGCACCGCGACCCCAGCCGCCTCGGTCCGCGTGGCGACGCCGAGCTTGCCCAGGATGTTCGACACGTGCACGCCCGCCGTGCTCTCGCTGATGAACAGCTCGTCCGCGATCTGCCGGTTGGTCCGGCCCGTCGAGACGAGCGCGAGGACTTCGCGCTCCCTTGGCGTCAGCCCGAACGGGTCCGCGGGCGCTGGCGCGACCGCCGCTATCGGCGCGTCCGCCTCAGCCAGCGAGATGCGAGCCCTCGCCGCGAGACCTACGACCGCCCTGCGCAGCGGGTCCGCGCCGAGAGCGACGGCCGTCTCGTGTGCCGCCCGCAGTGGGGCCGTGGCGTCAGTCCGGTTGCCGTCCGTCAGCAGCGCCTCGGCGAGTCGCCAGTGCACGTACGCAAGCGGATACGGCTTCCCGTCGACTATCGCGGTCTCGACGGCGCGGGCCCACGCATCAGCCGCGGGCGCACCGAGCACTCGCCGCCCTTCGGCCTCGATCGCCGCGAGCACGGCCTGGATCTGGGTGTCGGCTGACGCATCCCGGCCCGCGAACGCACCTGCCGCTGTCGCGGCCTGCAACGTCTCGGTCAAGGCTTCCCAGCCCGCTCTCGCGACCGATCCCGAGGCGTCCTCGTGACGTGCGCGCGAGACCTCGGCAAGCTCCGCTGCCGCACGTGCCGCGAGGGCAGCCAACCGCAGACCAGACCAGACCAACGCCGTCTCGTCGAGCTCTGCGAGGCCGCGCTGTGTCGTCTGGAGCGCGTCCGCGGGGCGCCCGTCCCAGAGCTCGAACTCGGCTCGGGACACGAGATAGGGCATGGCGAACTGGCCTTCCGACGGTCGACCCTCCAGCAGCCTGCCGAGCTGATCGAGTCGCTCACGCGCCTCGGGAGCCCCCATCGACACCAGGAGAGGCACCAGCCGTGCCAACCCGTAGCGGTCGAGGTGGGGCTCGAGATTCTGGCGCGCGAACGTGTCGCTCGAAAGCTCGAGGGCCTCACTCCACCGCCCGACGTCGTTCAGGGCCTGGACGCCTTCGTGGGCGATGTAGATGCCATAGGAACTGGCGATACCGAGTCGCTGTGCCTCCGCGATCCCTTCACGCGTGACGACCGTGGCTCGCTCCCCCTGGCCGCTGTAGAGCAACGTGTTGACGAGATTGACGGTCGACCGACCGATGTCATCAAGGTTTTCGATCTCGACGGCGATCCGATGCGCCTCCTCGATCGCGGCGATCCCCTTTTCGGAACTGCCGAGCGCCGCGTAGTCAGGTCCGAGCGTGCAGAGCGCGTGGCCCTCGACCTGGCGGTCGCCCGCTGATCGGGCGAGCGCGAGCGCCTCCTCGCAGAGCTGACGCGACTCGTCCCACCGATCGAGGAGCATGAGCAGCTGGCCGCAGCCGGAAAGGATGCGTGCACGCGCCGGGCTCGGCGCGGCAGCCATCGCCATCGCGGCGTCGTAGGCGTGCAGAGCGCCTGTCGTGTCAGCGGCGAGCCAGCGCTGACGACCGAGCCGCTCATGCCACAGCGCCGCACGGACAGGGTCGGCTTCCTGGTCGAGCTCGGCGATGGCCGCCTCACGGAGGCTTGCCCCTCGGCGTGTCTGGCCGTCGAGGGAGGCGATCCACGACGCGAGGTCGAGGAGCGACGCGAGGTCGAGCCCAGCGACCGCCTCCGGCTCGTCCACGCTCGACCACAGGTCGAGGGCCGTCTCGAAGTGCCGTAGCGCGTCCGCGAACGCATAAGCATCCATCGCCGCGATCCCCGCGCGGACAGATGCCTCGAGTGCACGAGCGTCGTCCCGCGTGGAGGACCAGTGGTATGCCAGCTCCGCCCAATGCGCCGCCCTATCGGCGGCCCCGCTGCCGGCGTCGCGCGCAGCGACCGCTTCCGCAAAGGCGCGGTGGAGCCGGCGACGCTCACCGGGCAGCAGATCGTCGTATGTCGCCTCCTGCATCAATGCGTGCCGGAAGGCGTAGCCTTCGGCACCTGGGCCGTGGTCCGCGATCAGGACGTGCTGTCCGACCGCGTCGCGCAGCGCCGCGATCGTCGTCGACTCGTCCTGCCCGGCGACTTTGGCCAGGAGGTCGTGGTCGACGCGCCGGCCCGCGACGGCAGCCACCCCGACGACCGCCTGAGCGGCCTCGGTGAGTGCGGCGATCCGGGCGAGGAGGATGTCGCGCAGCGTCGGGGGCATCGCTCTGCCGGACGACGTCCGCTCCGCCATCGTCAGCTCCTCGATGAAGAACGGGTTGCCGTCCGAACGCTCGACGACGCGCCGGGCAAGGTCGCCATCCGGCTCCTCTCCGAGGATGGAGGCGAGCAATTCGCGGGTGACGGCCGGCTCCAACCGTCGCACGTCGATGCGTATGACGCGCCCGATGCGCTCGACCTCGGCGAGCCACGGCAGCAACGGGTGGCGGCGGTGCAGCTCGTCTGACCGATACGTCATGAGCAACGCGACGGCGTCCGACCGTAAGTTCCGCACCAGATACGTGAGGGTCTCGCGGGTGCCAGGGTCGGCCCAGTGGAGGTCCTCGACGACGAACAGCACCGGGCCGCGGGCGGCGAGCCGCTGGGTGAGGCCGAGGATGGCCTCGAGAAGGCGCGCCTGCAACCACTGGCTCTGACCGGTCGGTTCGGGCAGATCGCGTCCGTCACCGAGCGACGGGAGCAGCCTCGCCACGTCCGGACCACTCGAGCCGACGAGCTCCGCCATCTGGCCGGGCGGCAGCTCGCGCTGAAGCTCGCGCAGCGCCTCGACGATCGGTCCGTACGGGACACCGGTAGACCCGATGTTGACGCAGGCGCCACGAAGGACCTGCACGCCGCGCTCGTTGGCCATGCGGATCGCCTCGCCGACGAGGCGACTCTTGCCGACCCCAGCCTCTCCGGCGAGGAGCAACGTCGTCGCGCCGCCGTTCACGGCAACATCGAGGCCGTCGGCGATCGTCCCAAGCTCCGTCGTCCGTCCGACGACGATCGGACTCATAAGACGGCCGGACATGCCACCGATGATAGGCGCGGCAGCGACGATCACGGTGCGACGGCCAGCCACAGCGCAACGACGAACGCCACGATCGCGACGACCCGCGCGAAACGAACGGCCGACTGCGGTGAGCGGGGGGCCGTTGCGCGACGAGCCTCCCGGATCAGTCGTGCCGACGCGACCTCTCGTTCGAACTCGGCCATCCGTTCTGCCGCGATGATCTCTGCGACGTAGGCGTTCATCTCATGACTCCCATCTGTCCCGAAAGGGACGCGACGAGAGCGTCGCGTTTCCCCGCCGCCCCGCCATCGAGCGGACGCCGTATCCGAAGGGCCTAACCGTGCTGATTTCGGCGGGACTCTGGCTTTAGAGGTAGCCTCCGCAGCGTCTCCGCGCCCGTTGCGGATAACGAGACGGTCTGCGCACCGTCTTGGATGACGAACGTAGGCTCGCCCTTCGATGACGCTCCCCAGCGACGGTTCGGCCGAGATCAGCCTCATCGACCTGGAGAAGCGGTTCGGTGCGGTCCGCGCGGTCGACGGCGTCTCGCTCGAGATCCGCCCCGGAGAGTTCTTCTCGCTGCTCGGGCCTTCCGGCTGCGGCAAGACGACGACGCTTCGGATGATCGGCGGTTTCGAGCTGCCGACTGCCGGTCGGATCCTCCTCCGCGGGCGCGACATCACCCATGACCCGCCGGACAAGCGGCCGGTGAACATGGTCTTCCAGCAGTACGCGTTGTTCCCTCACCTCGATGTCGCGGGCAACATCGGGTTCGGGCTCCGACGCAGGAAGGTCGATCGGAAACAGATCGATCTCCGTGTGGGTGAGGCGCTCGACCTCGTCCGCCTGAAGGGCTACGAGAAGCGCAAGCCGTCCGAACTGTCGGGCGGGCAGCAGCAACGTGTCGCCCTCGCTCGGGCACTCGTGAATCGGCCGAACGTGCTCCTCCTCGATGAGCCACTCGGTGCGCTCGATCTCAAGCTCAGGCGCCAGCTTCAGATCGAGCTCAAGCGCATCCAGTCCGAGGTCGGCATCACGTTCGTCTACGTCACGCATGACCAGGAGGAGGCGCTGACGATGAGCGATCGGATCGCGGTCATGCACCTCGGCCGCGTCGAGCAGCTCGGCACGCCCGAGGAGCTGTACGAGCGGCCGGCGACCCGCTTCGTCGCCGACTTCATCGGCACGACCAATCTGCTGACGGGTGCGATCGAATCGATCGATGGCGATGCCGCGCTGGTTCGCCTCGAGGGTGGCGACGCGTGCCGCGTCGTCGGTCACGATCTGGCCGCCGGACAGACGATCGAGCTTTCGATCCGCCCCGAATCGATCCTCATGAAGCATTCGAACGGGGTATCGGCAGGTCCCGTCCCGCCGATGCACGCCCAGGTCGAACAGGTCGCCTACATGGGCGGCACCGTCCAATACCAGGTCCGGACGCACGGTGGTCTGTCGATCACCGTGCTGGCACCGAAGGCGGGCCAACGTCACGCCGTCGGAAGCGATGTCGATATCGCATGGCCCCCGAACGAGGCGTTGGTCCTCGCGCCGAGGACCGCACAAGAGGAGACCACGCCATGACCGATCGCCACGACGGTTCGAGCATCGACCTCGAGAAGGAGCTCGTCCGCTACATGGTCGAGAACCGGATCTCGCGGCGCTATCTGCTCGAGCGTATCGCGCTCGTGGGCGGTGCCGCGGCGTTGGCGCCGGTGATCGCCGCCTGTACCTCGAGCGGCGGGGCCGCATCGGCAGCTCCGTCATCGGCCGCCCCATCCGCGTCGGCATCGGCGGCCGCGGCCACCGCTTCGCCGTCGCCGACGGCACAGCCCACGCCGGAGGACGCGCTCAACATCCTGAACTGGACGGACTACCTCGCAGACGACGTGATCAAGTCATTCGAGGATCAGTTCAGCGTGAAGGTGACCCAGAGCTTCTTCTCGACCACGGACGAGATGTACGCAAAGCTCGGCGACGACGGCGGCGACTACGACATCAGCTTCCCGATCTCGGTCGACGTCCCGAACATGATCGAGCGTGGCGTCATCGCGAAGCTCGACAAGTCCATGCTGCCGAACATCGTCAACCTCGGGCAGGAGTGGGCGAACCCGGGCTACGACCCCGGCAACACCTACACGGTCCCGTACATGTGGTGGACGACCGGTGTCGGCTACGACCCCAAGCGCATCAAGGAGGAGCCGACAAGCTCCAAGGCGCTGTGGGACGCGCGTTGGAAGCAGCACATCTCCATGCTCGATGACTGGCAGGAGGTCTTCGGGCTGGCGCTGATCCAGCAGGGCCATTCCGCCAACAGCACCAACACGGCAGAGATGGACCAGGCACTCGCGCTGCTGGAGCAGCAGAAACCGCTCGTCCGGACGTATTCCACCGACACGATCGGGACGATGACATCGGGCGACGTATGGATCGGCCATATCTGGGGTGCCGACCGTTTCGCGATCCAGGAGACGATCCCCGAGTTCGCCTACTACATCCCTGAAGAGGGCGGCGTGAAGGGCTCGGACACGGTCGCCACCTTCACGGGTTCTCCGCATCCCGTGGCCGCCCAGCTGTTCATCAACCACCTGCTCGACGCGCACAACAGCGCCGCGAACACCAACCTCATCTACTACATGGGCCCGAACGCCGCCGCCAAGGAGTTCATCGACCCGGCGATCCTGTCGGACCCGACGATCAACCCGGATCAGAAGATCGTCGACAAGCTCGAGGAGCTCCTCCGGCTCGATCAGTCCGTGCGCGACGAATACCTGTCGCGCTGGCAGCAGCTCCGCGGCTGAGCGTCGTCGATGGGGGCTGCGGTCCAGCCGGCTGAGACGCCCGCGGCCTCCACGCCGGCTGCCGCTGCCCCGGGGCGCGTCGCGCGCGTGCGCTCGGCCGCAGTCGTCCTCCCGGGCGTCGGCTGGCTCGTCCTCTTCTTCGTCGTCCCGCTGGCGCTGATCTTCGTCGTCAGCCTCGGCTCTCGGGATGCCCTCGATCGGATCACGCTCGCGAACCCGTCACTGGACAATTACGCGCGCGCCTTCGACCCCGTCTTCATCCCGACGTTCCTGAACTCGATCAAGTTCGCCTCGATCACGACGATCCTGTCGCTCGCGATCGGTTATCCGATCGCCTACTGGATCAGTCGCTACGGTGGGCGGCACAAGGTCCTCCTGATCATCCTCGTGATGCTCCCGTTCTGGACGAGCTACCTGATCCGGACCTACTCGTGGATCATCCTGCTGCGCGACAACGGCGTCGTGAACGCACTGCTACAGGCGTTCGGGCTGACGAGCGAGCCGATCATCCTGATGAACACCGACCTCTCGGTGATCCTCGGCATGACGTACGGCTTCCTGCCGTTCGCGATCCTGCCGCTGTTCGTGTCGATCGACCGGCTCGACCCGAACCTCATCGCCGCCGGCCGCGACCTCTACGCATCGGGTCGGCAGGCGTTCCTGCACGTGACCCTCCCACTGACGATGCCCGGCATCGTCGCCGCTGGGCTGCTCACGTTCATCCCGGCGCTCGGTGATTTCGTCACGCCGGACCTGCTCGGCGGGCCCGGGACCACGACGATCGCCAAGAACATCCAGGAGCTGTTCCTGGCCGGCCGCGACTGGCCGTATGGAGCGGCGCTTGGGTTCGTGCTGATGATCGTGACGTTGACCGGCACGCTGGTCGCGCTCCGAACGTTGCGTCGGGAGGTCGTCGGTGGCGACTGACGGCGGGGCGGTGATCCGCTGATGGCGCGCGATCGGAATCGCTGGCTCTCGGCCTATGCGCTGATCGTCTACGGGTTGCTGTTCGCGCCGATCGTCGTGTTGATCATCTTCTCGTTCAACAAGGCCCGACGCGGGCTGGTCTGGCAGGGCTTCACGTTCGACTGGTATCCGAAGCTCTTCGCGAACGACGAGCTGCTCGACGCGCTGACGGTGACGCTCGAGGTCGCACTCGTGGCGGTCATCGTGTCGACGGTGATCGGCTCGCTGCTCGGCCTCGGTCTGGCGCGACTGCGATTCCGCGGACGCGGTGCGACCGAGACGCTCCTCCTCGTACCGATGATCACCCCCGAGATCGTGATGGGGCTATCGCTGCTGCTGTTCTTCCTCCAGCTGTTCGACGCACATGGCTCGCTCACGCAGCTGTGGATCGCGCACATCACCTTCTGCGTGTCCTACGTGGCGGTCGTCGTCCGCGCCCGGGCGGCGAGCATGGATCCGCGCCTCGAGGAGGCGGCGCGCGACCTCGGCGCGTCGGCGTGGGGCGCCTTCCTTCACGTGACGCTCCCGCTGATCGCGCCGGCCGTCCTCGCCGGGGGCCTGCTCGCCTTCTCCCTCAGCTTCGACGACTACGTCGTGACGACGTTCAACGCCGGGGTCGGCAGCTCGACGCTCCCGCTCTACATCTACGGGAAGATCAAGTTCGGGGTCACGCCGGAGATCAACGCGATCTCGACGATCATCGTCGCGGTCACCGCCATCGCGATCCTCATCGCGTGGCGTGCCGGCGCGTTCGAGACGGGCCCGCGCCAGCCGGTCGCCGACGAAGCAGCCGGCTGATCGGGTCGAGCGGAGCCCACGGCGAGTCTGGCAGTCTCGTTTACGACTGCTACGGGGCGTAATGAACGCGCCAGCGGCCAGATCCGGGTGTCCCAGTCCGGCGTCAACAGGGTAGACGCCGGATGGGGACGGGCAACTCGCGAAAACGGGACCTGCGCGCCCGGGGGTCAGGTCATCCGTCGCCGGCACCGGCCCCGAGGGGCTACGGTCTCGCCGCCGTCCCGCTGTTGGCCTTGCTCCGTGCCGCGTTCCTTGTCGCGCCCGCGGGTGTCCCTCGCGGCAGACGCGCGGCCGCGATCCCGCCCTCGAAGCTCTCGCCCTCGGTCGGCGGTGGCACGTCGTAGCGCAAGCGGACCGTTCGCTGCGAGTTCACGCCGTCGTTGGCGTATCGATCGACGGCCATCAGGTCGAAGGCGTGGACGCTCGGCTCCTGGTTCGAATAGCGGCCCGCCGTCCAGCTCTGCGAGCGGGTCCCGCGCTGCTGGAGCTCGCAGACGTGCCAGTCCTGGCGGTTCGTCAGGTCCCAGAACGCGATGGCGTCCGACGGGTCGAAGTCGGGCGCCGCGATCGTCGTCGGCTCGAAGAGCCACTGGCAGGTCACCCGGGTGTGATCCGGACCGGCCGGCTCGAGTCGGTGGATGAGCAGGTAATCCGGATGGATCGAGACGAACGTCGAGGGCCAGATCAGGTAGTAGTAGATCCGCCGCTCGTCGACCGGCGTCACGCCCGGGATCGGCGGCCGGCCGTTGCGATGCCCTCCGTCGATCGCCATGGTCTCGGCGTCGTCGACGAGCTCCATCCAGCCGCCCTGCCAGGGACCGGTCGGGGCGAAGTCGCCGCCGATGTCATAGGGCGTCAGCTTGTTGAGCTGCGGGTGGATGCCCGGACAGTGGTAGCACTCGCTGTAGTTCTCGGCGATGAACTTCCAGTTCGACTCGACCTCGTAGGTCTCGGTATGGGCGACCCGGAGGCGCGAGAGATCGAAGCGCTCGAGATGTGGTGGCAGGTCGCCGAGCCATTCGTACAGCGGCGGTGTCTCCTGGGAGAGGCAGACGAACACGAAGCCCTGCCAGGTCTCCATCCGGACCGAGACGAGCCCGAAGTCCTTGCGATCGAAGTCCGCGAGATCCTCGGTGTGCTTCGCGCGCACGAGGTTGCCTTCGAGGTCGTAGATCCACGAGTGGTACGGGCACTGGAACCGGACCGCCTTGCCGCACGCCTCCTCGACGACGGCTGTGCCGCGGTGACGACAGACGTTGTAAAAGGCGCGGAGCGTCCCATCGCGGCCGCGCGCGATGACCAGCGGCTCATCGCCGATCTGAGCCAGGAAGTACGTGCCGCGTTCCGGCGCGTCCTCCTCGCGGCCGACGATCATCCAGTCGCGGCGGAACCACACATCGCGCTCGAAGTCGTGGATGGCCTGATCGTGGTACGCCCGGCCAGGCAGCAGCGAGGCGGCCCGATACGGCTTCCGGACGGCGGCGATCTCGTCGGCCGTCAGCGGGCTCCCGATCGTGCTTGCTCCCAGGTTGGCGCTCATGACTTCGGTACGTCCTTCTTCGGATCGAGGAAGGGGATGGCCGCCGTCCGGGCGTGCCACAGACCGCCGTCGGGGGCCTCCACCTCGAGCGGCGTCCCGGCATCTGCAAGACCGATCGGCATCCACACGTATCCGATGTTCCGTTCCAGACGCGGCGACCAGATGAGGTCCGTCACCGTGCCGACATGCTCTCCCTCATGGAACGCGCGGCACTTGCGCGACAGCTCGAACGGTAGCGCGTCGCCGTCCATCTCGATCCCGACGAGCTTGCGGTCGACGCCCTTGACCCGGATCTCCTCGAGCGCGGCCTTGCCGATGTAGTCGGCCTCCTGCTGCTCCACGAGACGCTCCAGACCCATCACATGGAAGGGCGTGTCGTCGATCGTGATGTCCGAGCCGTAGTTGAAGATCCCTGCCTCGATCCTGCGCGCCTCGCACGGCGCGATCGGCCGGATGCCGTGCGGTTTCCCGGCTTCCATGATCCGGTCCCACAGGTCGGGGCCGCGGGACGGATCACGGAGGTAGACCTCGTACCCGACCTCCCCCGTCCAGCCTGTCCTGGAGATGACGACAGGGATGCCATCCACCTCGGTCGTGAGCGTCCAGTAGTACTTGATATCGAGGACGTCGGGCCCGAACAGCGTGACGAGCGTGTCCTTCGACTTCGGACCCTGGACCTGGAGCGGATACACGTCCGGTTCGCGGACCGTCACGTCCATCCCGCTGTTTACCGCGACGCCGCGCGCGTACAGCCCGGCATCGGAGTCGGCGAGGGCGAGCCACCAGCGGTCCTCCTCGACGCGCAAGAGGACCGGATCATTGACGATGCCGCCGTCATCCGCGGTGATCAGCACGTACTTGCCCTGCCCCACAGCGCACTTCGTGAGGTCGCGACACGTCAGCGTGTTGATGAACGCGCTCGAATCGGGGCCGGAGATCTCGACGATCCGCTCGACGCTGACGTCCCACAGCGTGACGCCCTCGAGCAGTGCCCAGTACTCCTCGACCGGGTCGGCGTAGTAGCCCGGCAGGTACATGTGGTTGTAGATGTCGTAGGCGCTGCAGCCGGCTTCGAGCGTCTTCTCGAAGAATGGCGAGCGCCGGTACCAAGGGCCGAAGTAGAGGGTCGAGGATTCGGTCGTCGCGGGTGTCGCGAGCGGCATGGCCATGGACGGCGGACCTCCCCAGGCGGCGGGCCCTCCCGATGGGTCTTCGAGTCCCCGCGGGTGGCGGAACGGTCGGCCGATCGTGGGGCCTGCGAATCCTATTGCCTGTCGTGTTCCGCCTGATGGCCCTGGTGGTGCACGTGATGAGACGGGAGGTCCGTGCCGTGGGCGTGGCACAGCGGCGTGGCCGCGTGTTCGCGCACAACCCCTGGACGTGGCGATGCCCGGCTGGGATATCCCAACCGGGCATCTGTTCGGCCGATCTCCCCCCGGATGAGGCCAAGGCCTACGTTACCCGGTACCGAGGTCCCATGCAAGTTCTAGGACCTTACAACTGGTGCAGATTCGCACCTCGCGACCGAGTCGCAACCTCGCGGCGCACCTAGTCGAGGGTGACCTTCTCGTGCCAGTGTGGGACGTGGGTCTCGAAGCCGAGCGCTCGGACCTTGGGCTCGAGCGCGACCTGGGCTTCGGGGTCGCCGTGGACGAGGAATACGGTGCGCGGGAAGCCCGGGTCGCCGGGACGTTTTCCTGCGGCGAAGCGCCGGATCCAATCGAGCAGCTCGTGCTCATCGGCGTGAGCCGAGAAGCCTGCGATCGAACGCACCTTGCAGCGGACCTGCCGGACCTGGCCGTCGAGCTTGACGGTCTTGGCGCCCGCCTGAAGGTGCGCACCGAGCGTCCCCTCGCCCTGGTACCCGACGAAGAGGAGCGTCGCGGAGGGATCGTCGATCAGGTGGCGGAGGTGACCGACGACGCGGCCGCCGGTCAGCATCCCGTTCGATGCGACGATCATGTACGGCCGCTTGGCGTACTGGATCTGCGCCGATTCCTTGGCCGAGTTGACCACGACCTGCGCGGGGTAGTCGAGCGGTGTCGCGCCCTCGTGCAGGAGCTTCGTCGTCTCCTCGTCGAAGTAGTCGCTGTACTTGCGATAGATCCCCGTCGCCTTCGTCGCCATCGGGGAGTCGAGGTAGAGCGGCAGGAGCGGTATCTCGCCGCGCTCGATGAGGCGGTCGAGCTCCCAGACCACCTCCTGGGTCCGCCCGATCGCGAACGACGGGACGAGCAACACGCCATCCGCCTCGGCCACGAGTCGGACCGTCTCGGCGAGGATCCGGATCGCTTCGTCCTGCGGCTCATGCTCGCGACCGCCGTAGGTCGATTCCATGAGCACGTAGTCGGCCGAGGTCAGGTACGTCGGGTCGCGGATGATCGGCGTGTTCGGCCGACCCAGATCACCCGAACACACGATGACGTGCTCCTTCCCGCCGTCCTGGATCCGGAGGCGGATGATCGCGGAGCCGAGGATGTGCCCGGCATCGAGGAACGTGGCCCACACGCCTGGCGCGACTTCCCGCTCCTCGTCGTAGTCGATCGGCCGGAACTGGGCGATCGCCCGCTCGGCGTCGGCCACGGTGTACAGCGGCGCGTCCAGGTCGACCTGGAGCTCGGGCGGCTGCTTCCTCAGCTCCGCCTCGGGATCGCGCGTCGCCCAGTCGTGGGGCGGCTCGGGCTCGATCGCAGTCGCGACATGTTCACCGGTCGGTGCGGGCGATTCCGCCGTGGCCGCGGCGGCCCGGGCCGGCGCGTTCTCGGTCTCGACGGCGGCCTCCTCGGAACCGCCGGATGCCGCGAGATCGACGGCCGCCTGGTACGCAGCCTCCTGCTTGGCATCGTCCGCTTCGACCTTCTCGGGGTGGCGCCGCTCCCAGCGCGCCTCGCGTTTGGCGAACTCCTCGTGCAGGTGTCCCGAGTCGAGCAGCACGAGCGAGGCGAGCTCGCACGTCCCGGCGGTCGCGAGGATGGTCCTGCCGTACCCCTCCTTGACCAGCAGCGGCAGTCGACCGCAGTGATCGAGGTGGGCGTGGGTCAGCAGGACCACGTCGAGCGTCGCGGGATCGAACCCGAACGGGACCCGGTTGCGGATCGACTCGTTCGGGCTCCCCTGGAACATGCCGCAGTCGACGAGGACGCGTGCGCGGTCGGTGGTGATCAGGTGCGTCGACCCCGTCACTGTCGTGGCGCCGCCAAGGAAGGTGATGTCCATGGCTTGCATGGTGACAGGACGGGCCGTCGGGGGAGGCTCCGCGAGGGCGACGCGCGTCACGCGGTCGTTGCGACCTCGTGGTCGCCGTTGGTCAGATCAGGACGAGCGCGTCGATCGCGATGGCCACGAACAGCAGGGACAGGTAGCTGATCGAATACTTGTAGAGGCGGATCGCACCCTGGGTCGATGCCTCCTCGGACGAACCGCGTCGCCACAGACCGATCGCCTGCCAGACGAACACCGCGCCGAGCCCGACCGCCGCGCCGAGGTACACGAGACCCATCCGCGCGACCGGCCACAGGATCAGCGAGATCGCGACCATCAAGAACGTGTAGAGCGCGATCTGGCGCGTGGTCTCGGGGATGCCGCGAACGACGGGGAGCATCGGGACGCCGGCCGCCGCGTAGTCCTTGCGGATCCTGAGCGACAGGGCCCAGAAGTGCGGTGGCGTCCAGTAGAAGACGAGCGCGAACAGGATGAGCGCCGGGACCCCGACGTTGCCGGTGACGGCGACCCAGCCGATGACCGGCGGGAGCGCGCCGGCGGCCCCGCCGATCACGATGTTCTGCGGCGTCGAGCGCTTCAGCAACATCGTGTAGACGACGACGTAGAACGCGATCGCGAGGAGCGTCAGGAACGCCGCAAGCAGATTGATCGTCCACGCCATCAGCGCGAATGACAGGACGCCGAGCACGATCCCGAAGACGACGGCGTTCTCAGGTTCGACCTGGTGCGCCGGGAGCGGGCGGCGACGAGTCCGCGTCATGAGCAGGTCGATGTCACGATCGAGATAGCAGTTGATGGCGTTGGCACTCCCCGCCGCGAGCGTCCCGCCGATCAGCGTCCAGACCACCTTCCAGCCCCAATCGGCCCAGTCGAGCCCTGGCACCCAGCGTGTCGCGAGCACCATCGCGGGGACGGTCGTGACAAGGAGCAGCTCGATGATCCGCGGCTTGGTCAGCGCGATGTAGGCACGGACGCGATCTCTCGTCGTCGGCTGGATCCCAGCCCGCGGGCCGTCGGACCTGCCGTCGCCCGCACCGATCGCCAGCGACCGCGCGGCGTAATAGCTCATGACGGTGACCCCGACGAGGGTCGCGAAGATGACCGCGCCGAGCGCGAGGTGGAGGGTCTGGGTCCACGCCGACAGCTGGGTCATCACCTGCAGACCACCCACGACCACCTGGATCGCGAAGAGGATCGCTGCACCGACGGCCAACCGGACGAGGGTCGGCTGGTCGCGCTGTGTCCGCCACGCCACGACTGCGAGCGCCGCGACGATCACGCCGACGATGGCCGCCACCCAGCGGTGGAGGACGTGCGGCGAGGTCAGATCGGTCAGCGCGGGGATCAGCGTCCCGTTCATCAACGGCCAGTCAGGGAAGACGAGGGCCGTGTCGGTCGCCGTCACGTGCGAGCCGAAGAGCAGGAGCGCGAACGTCGCGAGCGTGGCGAACGCCGCGAACAGCGTGAACCGCTGACTCCCGCCCCCCGAGCCGAGGCGGGCCGGGAAGCCGGCACGGACGGTGACGAACACGAGCAACGCCACGAGGAGCATCGCGGTCGCGAGGTGCGCCGTGACCGACTCGCCGCTGTTGCCCAGCCGGACGGTCTCGCGCCCGAGCCATGCCTGGAACCCCACGAGTCCTACAGCAACGATCGACGGCCACAGCAGCGACCGGCGGTCGCGATGGTCGACCCAGGCGAGGATCGCCAGACCGAGGATCTCGAACCCGATGATCGCGGCGACAGTGCGATGGACCCACTCGATCCACGCCTTCGGGTCGTTCAACGGAGGCAGGAGCTGGCCGTGGCAGAGCGGCCAGTCAGGACAGCCGAGACCGGAGTCCGTCGCGCGCACGATCACGCCGATCGTCACGAGTGACAGCGTCGTCGCGAGGGTGATCGCGGCGAGTCTCTGGAAGCGGGTCAAGGGGTCTCCTGGACGCGAGGCGCTGGGGGTGCCGGGGACGGGAAGACGCCGACATTCTAGCGCGAGCCCGTGCACCGGCCCGGAACGGCGACCTCGGCTACGCTTCGGCCATGACCCGGTGGTTCCGTCTTCCTTTCGTGTGCGCCGTCGCGCTCCTCGCAGCGGCCTGCTCGGGCGGGACGGGAGGCACCAGCGGCGGTCCGGCGACACCAGGCGCGTCGGCCTCCGGGTCGGCAACCGCAGGCGCGTGCGCCGTCAGTCCGACTCCCGCGGACACGCCGGACGGCTGGGACGTCACCAGCCAGACACCCTCGGTCTTTCCCCAGATCATCAACCAGTCGGGCACTGTCACCTGCGGCTCGACCCGCCTGATGTTCTCGTTCCTCGACTCGCAGAACGTGCCGGTCGCCAAGCCCGACCGGAAGGTCGACGTCAAGGTGTTCGATCTCGGCGCCGACCCCAAGAAGGCCGTCGCGGAGGGCCCCGCGATGTTCATCTGGGCGATCGAGCCACAGGTCGGTGTCTATGTGATCGACCTCGATCTGCCGACGGCCGGCGACTACGGCGTCGAATTCACGACGACGCCAGCGGGGGGCAGCCCGGAGACCATCCGCACGACGATGGAGGTCCAACCGACGAGCTCGGTGATCTCGGTCGGCGACAAGGCACCCGCGTCCGACACGCCAACGCTCGACGACGTCGGTGGCGACATCGCAAAGATCTCGACCGACCCGAACCCCGACCCGGACTTCTACACGACGTCGATCGCCGATGCGATCGCCGCGAAGAAGCCGCTCGTGGTCGTCTTCGCGACGCCCAAGTTCTGTGTCAGCAAGCAGTGCGGACCCACGCTCGACCGAGTGAAGCCGATCGCGGCGAAGCATCCCGACGTGACGGTCATCAACGTCGAGCCCTACGAGCTCAAGTACGCCGACGGCGCGCTCCAGCCGGTGCTCGACGCGAACGGCAACCTGACGGCGACCAAGGCGACCGACGAGTGGCACCTTCCGACCGAGCCGTGGGTGTTCGTGGTCGACAAGAACGGGATCGTCACCAACTCGTTCATGCTGATCTTCAGCGATGAGGAGCTCGACACGGCGATGGCCGCCGTCGAGAAGGGGTAGCGACCCCTCGTCACGGGATCAGCCCTGCGCGTCCTCGAGCCTGAGCGCCATGTGCTCGTCGCCATCGACGAGGAACCACACCCGGATCGGCGCGGCCGTCGCCTGGTGTTCCGCGAGGTGACCGGGTGGGAATTGCGTCCCGTTCCGCAGGTCACGAAGGCTGAACTCCGTCAGCTCGCCGCCCGGTTGGCGCAGCACGAACCCGTTCACGTTGTTGAGGCCACCGGAGCCATCGACCTGGACGACGACGCCGGTCATCGACGCGGTGCCTGGCGGGAGGTCGAGCTCGGACGGATCCGAGAGCAGCAATGCCGCGATGGCCGTCCCGGCAACGATCGCGATGAGCAACGCCGCGAAGAGGATGCGCGTGCGGCGGTCCACGAGTCAGCTACCGGACGCGGTCGAGTCCGTTCCCGAGCTGCCGGGCACCTTGAGCGGGTCGCCGGCGGCGCACCGAGGGCACGTCGCCTCGCCGGGCTCATAGGTCGGCAGCTGGAGCTCCCAGAGCGCGCGCAAGGGATATGTCCTGCCGGTCATCGGCGAGGTCAGCGTCTCGCGCCCACCGCTCCTGTCGACGAGGACCACGCACTCGACGATCTCCCCGCCGAGCGCCTCCACGGCCGGGATCATGGCAAGCAGCGACCCACCGGTCGTCAGGATGTCGTCGACGAGCAGGACCCGCTCGCCGGGGAGGATCGAGAAGCCGCGCCGGAATTCGCGGCGGGTGGCGCCATCCGCGTCCCGAACCTCCTCCGCGAAGATCCCGAGCGTCCCCAGCTGTCGCGCGGTCTCGAACGCCAGGATGATCCCGCCGGTCGTCGGTCCGGCGACGAGGTCCACCGGCGGTCGCGATGCCTCGGCCTGGTCCCTGTCGCCGGCGGCACCGCGGACGTGGGCGACCCAGAACGACACGAGCTCAGTCGTGGCCGCCGGGTCCGCCAGGACAGCGAACTTCTCGACGTACGCGTCCCCGTGGCGCCCGCTCTTTAGCTGGAAGTGCCCCTCGCGCAGCGCGCCCGACGCGCGGAACAGCTCCTCGGTCCGGGCGGCCACTGCCGCCCGCGCGGCCAGGTCGACCGCAGGCTTGATCGTCGTCATCCGCTGAATCCTAGCCCTTCGCCCGCCTGGTGGGCGGTCAACGCCAGCCGAGCGCCGGTGCCAGGTGCGTCAGGACGCTGTCGATGACGTGGGCGTTGTAGTCGACGCCGAGCTGATTCGGGACGGTCAGCATCAGCGTGTCGGCGGCTTCGATCGCGGTGTCCTCGGCCAGCTGGCGGACGAGCACGTCCGGCTCTGCGGCATACGAACGACCGAAGATCGCGCGGGTCTGCGCGTCGAGGTAGCCGACGTGGTCGCGCTCCTCACCGCTCCGCCCGAAGTACGCTCGGTCGCGGTCATCGACGATGGGAAAGATGCTCCGGCTCACCGACACGCGCGGTTCACGCTCGTGGCCCGCTGTCTTCCAGGCGTCCCGGAACCGCTGGATCTGTTCCGCCTGGAGGACGTGGAACGGCACGCCGGTGTCCTCGGTCATCAGCGTCGACGACATCAGGTTCAGGCCCTTCTCCGCGGCCCATTCCGCCGTCGCGCGGGTTCCGGCGCCCCACCAGATCCGGTCGCGGAGCCCCTCCGAGTACGGCTCGACTCGCAGGAGGCCGGGCGGGTTCGGGAACATCGGGCTCGGGTTCGGTTCGGCGAACCCGTTGCCCTCGATGACCTGGAGGAAGACGTCGGTATTTCGCCGCGCGAGGTCGGCGTCGGTCTCTCCTTCAGCCGGCACGTAGCCGAAGTACCGGAACCCGTCGATGACCTGCTCCGGCGAACCGCGGCTGATGCCGAGCTGCAGCCGCCCGCCCGAGATGAGATCGGCGGCGCCCGCGTCCTCGGCCATGTAGAGCGGGTTCTCGTAGCGCATGTCGATGACCGCGGTGCCGATCTCGATCTTGCTCGTCCGCGCGCCGACGGCGGCGAGCAGCGGGAACGGCGATCCCAGTTGGCTGGCGAAATGGTGGACGCGGTAGAAGGCGCCGTCCGCGCCGAGCGCCTCGACCGCGACGGCGAGGTCGATCGATTGGAGCAGCGCGTCTGACGCGGAGCGCACCTGTGAGTACGGTGACTCGGACCAATGGCCGAACGACAGGAACCCGATCCGCTTCATGGCTTGTACTCCACGCCCTTGGCCGACGGCGCCGCCGGCCGTTTGGGCAACGCCGTCCCGATGAGGTCACGGTAGGAGCCGAGCCCCCGGCGTCGGCACTCCCCGGCGAGCTCGGCGACGAGCCGGACGGGGAGCGTCGGGTCGGCGAAGATCGCCGTCCCGACCTGCACGGCGACCGCACCGACTGCGAGGAAATCGAGCACGTCGGCAAGCTCGGTGACCCCGCCGATCGCGACGACAGGGATACGGACCGCCTGGGCTGCCTCGTAGACGATCCGTAGCGCGACGGGCTTGACCGCCGGCCCGCTCAGGCCGCCGTAGATGTTGCCCAGCAGTGGCCGCTGTCGATCTGGGGCGACCGCGATGCCCGACAGCGTGTTGATCGCCGTGAGGGCGTCTGCTCCCGCGTCGGCGATGGCCCGGGCGATCGGCCGGATGTCGGCGACGTTCGGAGACAGCTTCACAAGCAGGGGTAGGTCGGTCACCCGCCGGACCGCCGCCGTGACCTCGCCGGCCGCGTCGGCGTCGATCGCGAATTGGAGCCCGCCGCGACCGACGTTCGGGCAGGAGATGTTGAGCTCGATCCCCGCGATGCCCGGAACGCCCTCCAGGCGCCGCGTGACTTCGACGTAGTCGCCGACCGACTCGCCCGCGACATTGACCAGTACCGGCACCTTCCAGGTCGCCCACGTAGCGGCGTACTTGTCGATGACCGCGTCGACGCCCGGGTTCTGGAGGCCGATCGAGTTGAGCATGCCGCCCGGCGTCTCGGTCACGCGCGGCGTCGGGTTCCCGATCCGGGGCTTGAGCGTGGTGCCTTTGCAGCAGATGGCCCCGAGCCGGTCGACCTCGACGACGTCGCCGTATTCGATGCCATATCCGAAGGTCCCCGACGCGACGAGGACCGGGTTCGGTAGGACGAGCCCGCGTCCCAGGTCCACGCTCAGGTCGACGTCGGCTGCCGGGGCATCGGCGACGGCCGGACGCGCGGCGACGGCGGCCCCGCTGACACCGTCGACGCGCTGCCGCGGGGCGGCCGGGACGATCGCAGATCGAACGGGCCGCGGCCTCGGCGTCCGCTTCGCGGCGGCCGCCCGCCCGCTGGAGGTGACGACGCGTCGCTTCGCCTTCATGCCCAGGCGCTGTCCCAGGCGAGCTCCTCGCTCGCGAAGACGGGACCCTCTCGACAGACCCGCTGCGGCGTCCCCGTCACGCTTTGGACCACACAACCGAGACATGCCCCGACAGCACAGCCCATGTTCTGTTCCATCGATACCTGCAGGAATGCCTTCCGTCGTGCCGCCGGCGAACCAACTGCGTCCGGCCGACCACTTCCTCGCTTGCGGCCGAGCGACGCCACGCCGAGCCGCCCCCGTCGGCCCTCGGCCAGACGGGCGAGCGAACGAAGCATCGGTGCCGGGCCACACGCGAATGCCTGGTCGGCCCAGCCCTCGTACTCCGGCACGAGGTCGGTCACGTAGCCGTGGTGTCCGAGCGAGCCGTCATCGGTCGCGACGACGTACTCGACCTCGTCCGGCAGCAGGGTCGACGGGTAGACCTCGCGAGCGCCCTGCGCTCCGAACAGCAGGGTCACCTGGCGGCCATCCCGGATCGCCTCGTCGGCCAGCATCCGGACGCCGGCCATCCCGAGCCCGCCGGCGATCAGCAGCAGGTGGCGGCTACGCGGGTCGACTTCGAACGGCCGACCGAGCGGCCCGAGCAGGTCGATCGGGTCGCCATGACGAAGGCGGGCGAACCACTCGGTCCCGTGCCCGATGACGCGGAAGTGGATCGTGATCGTGCCGGTCGCCGGATCGGCCGTGTTGATCGAGAAGGGGCGACGCAACACCATCCCGGAGTAGTCGCCGGTCCGGATGTGGACGAACTGGCCTGCTCTCGACCCGTTCGCGATGTCCGGTGCGTGGTAGGCCTGCAGCCACTGCCCGGGCAGGATCTCGCGGCTGTCGACCAGCTCGGCCGCGGCGAGCCGCATCGTCACGCGGTCGGGCGGCCCTCCGCGCCCCCTCCTTCCTCGTCGTCCTCGGCATCGCGGGCCTCGGCGTCGTCGTCGTCCTCGGCGTCGTGGGCCTCGGCGTCGTCGTCCTCCGCGTCGTCAGCATCGATATCGGCCACCGCGGCGTCGCCACCACCGGCGTCCTTCGCGTCGGCCAGCTCCGGCGCGACCGCCGGATACGCCTCGGCCAGCGCGTCGGCGAGGTCGCCGAAGACATCGGTCGGGTCGTAGAACTCGACGAGCTGTTCGGGGCCCGTCAGGCTCCGCCACTCTCCTTCAGCGTCCTCCGGGACGACCTCGGCTCGGAATTCACCGGCAGAGGTGAGGACGAGCCGCTCATCGTCGTCGTCGACGATCACGAGCTCACCGAGCAGGTTCGATGCAGGTCCCGCAGCCTGCTCGAAGTCGTCGAGCAACCGCGATTCCGCCCGCTGGCTCCGCTCCTGGTACTCGAGGGCGAGGTCGTACAGACGCCGAGCCGCGGCATCGTCGTCGTCGAGCTCGACGTCGGCGGGCTGACCGGCCGCCCAGGAGTCTGCGGCGGCAGCGTACGGATCGTCGCCCAGCGACATGGTCTCCTCGGGGGCGATCCCGGCGGCATCGAGGATGTCGTCGGTCGCGGTCGGCTCTTCTGACAACCCGGCCGCTTCCTTCGCCGCTTCGCTGAATGCGGCATAGACGTCGGCGGGGTTGTACAGCTCGACAAGCTCCGAGGCGGTCTCGATGACCTCGGTCTCGCTGACCCAGTCACCGGTCAGGTCGTCGAGGAAACGCGTTCGACTGCGGAACGTACCGTCGGGCGCGATCGCCAGGTAGTCGGGCTCTTCGTCGATCAGCGTAAGCCCGCCGTACGCCGCGATCCGCTCCTTGTGCCGATCGAGGAAACGCCGCAACTGTTCCGTCGCCTGGACGAGGAAGTCGCCGCGTTCGAGCGCCGCGTCTGCGGCGATCTCACCGAGCAGGTCGTTGCGGCCCGTATCCATGGTTCGCCTCCTGTTCGGTTCGTCGCCGGGGGGCAGGTTCTCGCGTCGGATGCTCATCGTCTCCTCGACAAGGGTCAGCGATGGTATTCGAGGTCGGTGCCCATCCGCTCGCGCAGGAACATCGAATGGTGGCGCTCGAAGATCCATTCGCCGGCGCGGTGCCCGAGGGCGCGGGTCGCCTCATCGGCCTCGAGCTTGTCGAGCACGGCGTAGTCGGGCAGGTCGAGCAGGATGACGTTGTCGAAATCCCAGCCATGCGCGACGTTGTACCAGCCGATGAACCGGATCCCGAAGCGCTCCTCGTACTCCTTCACCTGGCGCGGGAAGATCGTGCGCATGAAGAACTTGAAGAACGGATCGCGGCCGCGGCGGACGGAGAAGTAGGTCGCGAGGACGGGCATGCGGCCATTGTGTCATGGGGCATGGGTCACCGCGCCGTCCGGGACGGCGATGGTCAGGGACCCGGGACTTCGCCGCTGGGGGGCGCAGCGGGCGCTTCCTCGCCGGGCGGCGTGACGGCAACGTCCTGGTCCTCGATCTCCCCGACGGTCCTCGTGGCACTCGCCAACGGCCGACGGCGACTGCGTCGATCAGCGGCGACGAGGCGAAGCAGGAAGACGATCGTCTGACCGGCGACCAGCAGAAGCCCGATCGTCGCGAATAGCAGCAGGGCGCTGAGCCACTCCGGCCAGTTCCAAGCCGCGCTGAGGGGCGTGAGGACGATGAGGACCGCCAGCAGGCCCAGCTGGAAGCGGAAGCAGCCGAGACCCGGGCCTCGCTGCGCGTCGAGGTCCTCGCCCTTGTACTGGACCGGGCCCGTCGAACGCGGCGGGCGGGGTGGGGTGGGATCGATGCTCGGATCGGTCTGCGTCACGAGCGCGAACGATACGGGAGGAGGCGTCAGCCTGCGGTCGGCGGTGGTGGATCGCTCGCGAGACCATCGACGACCTCGACGTTCGGGAGGGCGAGGAGGATGTCAGGAGCGGCCAGGACCTTCCACGACCGCGACCCACCGCCGAGGACGATCCGGTCGCGCTGCATGACCCGCCGATCGACCCAGACGGGCAGCTCAGCCGGGAGTCCGAAGACCGTGACGCCACCGATCTCCATGCCGGTGATCTCGCGCGTCGACTCGGCCGGAGCGAACGACGCCTTGCGCGTCCCGAGCCGATCGCGGACCGTCCGGTTGACGTCGAGCCGGTTCGGCGCGAGCACGACACAGGCCGCGTAGCGCGGCGGATCGCTCTTGCCGATCACGAGGATCGTATTGGCGGACTCCTCCGGAGCGAAGCCGTAGGCCGAACAGAACGCAGCGGTGTCGGCAAGCGCCGGGTCGCAGGCGAAGAGCTCGTACGCGATGCCGAGCGGCTCCAGCGCCGCCTCGAGACGTGCGCGTCCCTCGGGGTCGTGCGTAGCGATCTCGATCCCGTCGTCCGCCGGCATGGGCGGAAGGGTAGTCGCTACCATCGACCACCGATGGCCGATCAAACGACGACCCAGGACCCGACCGCCCCGGTCGATATCGACGCCTATCTCGCGCGCTTCGATTGGCATCCCGAGCCCGAGCTGATCGGGTTCCGAGATGAGGCGACGTCGCGTGCCGCCCTCGCCTCGCTTGGTGCGCAGACCTGGCAGGAGGCACTCAGGTACCTGTATGGCATCGCGATGGGACGTGCGATGGGCGATGCGTCCGCCTATGCCGAGGCACGACGCCGCTACTACAGCTCCGACCCCATGGGCGCGCGGGATGGTCCTGGCCCGGCCCCGTCAGAGCCGATGCGCGCGATGGACGTCGTGGCTGAGTACTCCGCGCGGCTGTCGCGGGGCCTGATGAACTCGCAGCACCCTCGGCAATTCGGGTACTTCACGCCGCCGCCGCTCCCGATGTCGATCATGGGCGAGTTGCTGGCGCAGGTCGCCAACCAGGGGGTGGACGTCTGGCACGCGGGACCCTTCGCTGCGTTCGCCGAGGAGGAGGTCGTCCGCTGGCTGTGCGATCTCGTCGGGTACGACGAGGGCGCATTCGGCCTCCTGACCAGTGGCGGCGTGATGGCGAATTTCATGGGCATGGCGCTCGCACGGGATCTTCACCTCGGACGCCTGCGAGGGCTCTCCGGGCCGCCGCGGGGCAAGGACCTCGAAGGCGCCCGCGTCTACACCAGCGACCAGACGCATTTCTCGATCGCGCGCGCCCTCGACGAGCTCGGGTTCCCCATGGAGACCCTCGTCGTCCTGCCGGCCGATGACGATTTCCATCTCCGCGGCGAGCCCGTCGCAGCCGCCATCGAGCGCGATCGGGCAGCGGGTCTGACACCGTTCGCGATCGCAGCGGTCGCCGGGTCGACGAACACGGGCTCGGTCGACGCCGTGGGTGAGCTCGCCGACGTGGCGGCGGCCGAGGGCCTCTGGCTGCACGTCGATGCCGCGTACGGCGGCGGCGTGCGGCTCTCGGAGCGTGATCGTGATCGGGTCCGCGACCTCGAGCGAGCGGACTCAGTGACCGTCGACCCGCACAAGTGGTTCTTCCAGGCGTACGACATCGGCGGACTGCTCGTGCGCGACGGCCGGATGCTGAGCGCTGTCTTTGGCGGGCGAGCCCCGGAGTACTACCGAGGTGGCGAGGGACCCGGGACGGGAACGCCGGACGACCTGCGTGACGGCGCGGCCGACGACGGGAGTGACGACGGCCATGGTGACGGCGACCAGCTGAACTTCTACAAGCTGTCGTTCGAGGGGACCCGCCGCTGGCGCGCACTCAAGCTCTGGATGTCGTGGAAGCACCTCGGCACGCTCGGCTTCGGGAAACTCATCGAGGCGAACGACGATCTGGCCGCGTACCTCGCGCGCCGTTGCGCGGAAGCCGACGACTTCGAGGCGATGCCCGCGGTCCCCGAGTTGTCGGTCGTGTGTTTCCGGCACGTGCCGGCGGGCCTCGACGGCAAGGCACTCGATGCGCACCAGGATCGGCTCCAGGCGGCGCTCGAGCTGTCAGGCGACGGCTGGCTCACGACCACGCGACTGCGTGGCGCGACGTGGCTGCGTGCCGGCGTTCTGAACTATCTCGCCACGGAGGCGGACATCGACCACCTGCTCGACACGCTCCGGGAGCTCGCGGCGAACTCCTGAGCTTTATTCGAGGGCGGCCGGTCGATCGACACGCGACGCGACCGATTCGGTCCGGCCGGTCCTCGTCGCCTCCTCGAGCGAGAGCAGCACATCGAGCACGTGGTAGGCGAGCTCCCCGCTCGCGCGATGGGGGCGTCCGTCGGCGATCGCGTCGACCATGTCGGCGAGCCCGATGCCGCGCTCGACGTCCGACGGGAACCGCAACGGGATGTCCTCCCAGGTCTCGGATCCAAGGGCGCGGAGCCGGACCTCCCCGCTGAAATGATTCGGGTCGCCAAGACTCAGCGATCCCGCCGTCCCGTGGATCTCGATGTGCGGGACGCGCGAGCCGGCCGTGTCGAACGACGCGAACAGACTGCCGATCACGCCCGACGCGAATGTCAGCGTGCCGATGACCGTGGTCGGCACCCCTGACGTGATCGTCGTCCCTACGAGGGGGCCTTCGGCCACGAGTCGCTCCGAGCCCACGCCGCGCCCGACCGCCGCGACGGCGGCCACCGGCCCGAGCAGGTTCACGAGCGCGGTGACGTAGTACGGGCCGACGTCCAGGACCGGCCCGCCGCCCGGTGCGTAGAAGATCCTCGGATCGTGATGCCACCGCTCCGGACCGGTATGCGACACGGCCGCGGTCGCGACCAGCGGCGTCCCGATGAGGCCGTCGTCGATCACCGCTCGCGCCGTCTGGAGGCCGCCACCGAGGAACGTGTCAGGAGCCGCTCCGACGCGCACGCCTGCCGCAGCCGCGGCGTCCAAGACCAGCCGGGCGTCCTCACGCGACGTCGCCAGCGGCTTCTCGCTGTAGACATGCTTGCCGGCTTCGATGGCCGCTATCGCGACCGGGGCGTGTGCGGCGGGAGGCGTGAGCACGAGCGCCACATCGATCGTCGTGTCGCCGAGGATCGCCTCGACGGGCACCGCCGGAAACCCGCCACGGGCCGCGAGCGCACGCGCTCGCTCAGGGTCCAGATCAGCACACGCGACGAGCGCGACCGACGGGAACTTTGCCGCGCCGGTCAGGTAGAAATGGGTGACGTTGCCCGATCCGATGATGGCGACGCGAGCGGGCCGATCCACCTCAGGACGCGCGACCGCGGCCCAGCCCTCGGGAGACGAGGTACGCGAGGCTATCGCGCGTCGCCTTGAGGGCCGACCCGTCGACGTGATCGAACTCGACGATCAGCCACTCGACGGATCCGGCAGCCTCGGCCGCCGCGACCGATGGTCCGGGGTCGACCGACCCGCTACCGACCGGCACGTTGACGAACGGTGTGTCGCCGTAGGCGGACGGCGGCAGCGAGATGCCGTCCTTCAGGTGCAACGAGACGACGCGTCGACCGAGCCCACGGATCACCTCGGCCGGGTCGGCCCCGCCGACGACCGCCCAGAAGATGTCGATCTGGATGTCGACCGAATCACCGAGCGCGTCGCTCAGTCGATCGATCACCCGCTGCCCGTCGACGACACGCATCTCGCCATCGTGCGTATGGATCCCGAGACGGAGGCCGCGCTCGGCGGCGATGTCGGCCGCTGCAGCCAGTCGGTCGATCAGCCCGTCGCCGCCGTCGACCAGATCGTCGGGACTCGGGCTGACGATGACCCTGGGTGAGCCAAGGTCGGCGACCGCGTCCAAGGCCTTGCGGAAGGCATCCTCGTCCGTCCACTCCGACCAGGTGTGGGAACTGGCGATCGCAAGCCCAAGGTCGTCGAGGACGCGCCGCGCCTCGGCCGGATGGCCACCGGGGACGTCGACCGTCTCGACGCCGAGGAAGCCACTCTCGGCGATCGCGGTGAGCGCGGGGGCGTCGAGACCCATGCCCGCGCCGCCGAAGCGGGCGGGATCGCGGAACGTATAGAGCTGGACGGCGAGCGGGAGCGGTATCGAACCGCGCTCAGCCACGTCCGTGCAGCATGCCCCCGACGTGCTCGAGCAGCTTCCAGGCGACATCAGCGTCGCTCTTCACGAAGGCGCGGAAATCCCAGAACGTCATGACCAGCGTCCGCAGATCGGTCGTCGCCGTCACGGTCGCCGTTCGCGTCCGATCGCTGATGAGCGCCACCTCGCCGAAATAGCTGCCCCGGCTGATCTTGCCGACCTCCTTGCCACCGACAGTCACCGTGCCCTCGCCGTCC
>DASSZA010000107.1:0-11227 GCA_035703005.1 Candidatus Limnocylindrales bacterium
GCATCCTGTCACGGATCCGATGGCGATCGGCCGGCATCGTGGACCAGGCCAGCACGCCGTCCACGACGGCGTCGTCGGGCTCGTCGGGAGCGACCGCCGCGGATGGGACCACGCCGAGGCGGACCGTCGAGGCCTCGCCCCCCTGGCCGGGCACCGCGACGGCGCGCGCGGCCGCGTCATGGCCGAGCATGATCGCCTCGACCCGCCGGTCGAGGACGTCGGCCAACGTGCGCGCGCCCGTCGCCAGCGCGCGGCGTGGGTCGTCCGCGGGAAGGGCCAGCTCGAGCAGCAGGTCGGCGAGCGGATCGGGCGTGTCGTGGTCCGTACCGGTCGAACGTAGCGCGGCAGGACCAAGGACGACCTCACCGGGTCTCGAACTCGGATCACCGAAGACGTCAGCCGCCTCCGACATCGCGCCCGACAGGACGATCGGGACCTCGGGTCGCCTGGTCGCCACCGCGGCGACGAGCGTGGCGAGCTCGCGGATCCCGGCGCGTTCATCGGCCCGTGGCGGGTCGCCCGCGCCCACCACGATACCCTCGATGTCGCGGTCGAGCAGGATCCGGCTCATCGCGAGCGGATCGGTCGTTTCGGCGCTCGCGCCGGTCGTTCGCCAACCGCTTCGGGCAGCCGTCGCCACGAGACCGGCGAGCGTTCGTTCGGACCCGGTCACGACCGCCAGGCGCTTCGGCCGAAGGCTGCGGACCTCGAGCACGGGGAATTCGGTCCGCGGCAGCCCGACGATGCCGAGGCCCTCCGCGACGATGGGGTCGGCCGCGAGCGTCCGCTCGACCAAGAGGTCGATCGCGGGGTCGAGATCGGCACCCGCGGGGATCGCGAGGCTGCCGATGAGACGCCACGCACCGCCGGCGCGACCGATGAGCGCGACCGACACGGTCGCCGACCCATGGTCGATCGTGAGGAAGGCGTGGGGCTGGGTCGTCACCGTCAGATGCTACCCGGACTCGCCGTGGCGGGCGGTCCGGGACGTGGTCGTCGTGCGGTCAGCCGTCCCACACGAGCTCGTCGTCGAGCTCCTCGAGCCGGGCGATCAGCAACTCGATGCCCGTGTCGTCAGCGAGGATCTCGGACGCCGACTCGAGGTCGCCACCGAAGACGCCACGCAGGACCGGATCGAAGAAGAGCATCGCGTTCGCACCAAGCGCGCGGTACGGACGGCTTGCCTCGAGGAAGTGGACGGCGGACGAGGTCAGGCCGCGGAGCTGGATCTCCCGTGCGACCTGTTCGACGAGTTCGTTGCGCTGTTCCTCGGTCGGCTCGATCGGAAAGGTCATGCGACGTTCGTCGCGCGCTGCGGCGCGGTCGTCTTCGCGATCGCCACCTCGAACGCCTGGTAGGCCGCCGCACCACGGAGCGCGAACGTGACGTGCTCGATCGCCGGCGACGACGCGAGCTCCTCGCGCACGGTCTCGACCGTGATCCGAGCCGCGTCCTCGAGCGGGAAGCCGCCGACGCCGGTACCAAGAGCTGGGAACGCCACACTCGTCGCACCGATCTCGCGCGCCCGCGCCATGGCGCTTCTCACTGCGGCTTCGATCACCGCACCGCTGGTACGTCGGTCGCGATCGAGCGAGACGGCATGGATGACGGCCCTTGCCGCGAGCGACCCCGCCGGCGTCACGATCGATTCGCCGAGCGGCACGGGTGCCTGGCGGACGGCGGCGAATTCGATGGCGTCCCCGCCGGCGCGTTTGATCGCGCCCGAGACCCCGGTCGACATCCACAACGAGAGGTTCGCCGGGTTGACGATCGCATCGACCTCGAGGTCGCAGATATCCCCGTTCCAGAGCTCGATCCGTGCCAACTACCCTCTCCACCCCGCGAGCGTCCGCATCCCCACCACCGCTCCGGTCGCGGCATGGTACACCCGGGGTAGTCGCGCAGACATCGAGGTCACGACCTCCCAGGTGTTCGTGGTGCGCTGCCGCGCCAGGTCCTCGACGGTGATCCGTTCGGTGCCCTGGGCGCCGATCAGCACGAACTCGTCCTCGAGGTCGACCGGTGGTCCTGGCACGTCCGTCACGTCGGCCATGACCGCGTCCATCGTCACGTTCCCGACGAGCGGGATGCGCTGCCCCCGAACGATCGCTTCCGCCCGGTTGGCATGCGCGCGGGCGAACCCATCGCCGTAGCCGAGCGGCAGGGTCGCGATCCGGCTCGGTCGCTGGGTACGGAATGATGGGCCGTAGCTGATGCCGTAGCCCACGGGAAGGTCGACCACCCGGACGGGCCGCGCGTGGAGCGACAGCACCGGTCGGATACCCGCGCGTGCGTCATCGGAGACGGCGTCGAGCTCGTCGGGGATGATGCCGTAGATGGAGAGCCCGGGGCGGATCCCGTCGAACGCACCGACGCCCGTGAGGACACCGCCGCTCGCGGCGACGTGCCGCGCAGGGAGAGCGTGACCCGCGGCGGTCACGATGCCGGACGCCTCGTCGAACCGTCGCAGTTGGTCGCCCGTGATGCCCCCGTCCTCGCTCGCCTGGAGGTGCGTCCACAGCCCGACGAGCCGGGCGTGCCGGGATGCGGCGATCCACTCGACGATCCGGCTGACATCGGCCGGGAGCGCGCCGCCGCGGCCGAGCCCCGTCTCGACCTCGATCTCGACGAGCAGACGGCGACCTTCATCCGATTCGGCCGCAGTCGGCGCGTACGCGCCGGCGTCCGCAGCAGACAGCAAGGCCGGGGTCGTCCCGACGTCGCCGGCTGCGACGGTGATGCCCTCGCGCATCGCCTCGCCGGCCAGCGCCGGTGGGATGGGATACAGCACGCGCAGCGGCACGGTGAGGCCGGCCTGACGAAGCTCGACGGCCTCGTCCATCGTCGCGACCCCGAGACCCTCAGCCCCGGCATCGACGAGGGCGCGCGCGATCGGGATCGCGCCATGCCCATATGCATCGCCCTTGACGACGGGGTGCACTGGAACGCCGCCCGCCAGGGACCGCAACGTCCTGAGGTTCTGCGACAGCGCGTCGAGATCGAGCTCGAGCCATGCGAGACGCGGCAGCGGCGGCAGCCCGGCCGTGGCGAGTCGCGCTTCGATCGACTCCTCGCGGGCGCTCACCCGCGCCGCGCGGCGTCCGCGTCGGCGTCGGCGTCCGACGGGGAACCCGGAGTCGGCTGGGCCGGCTCGCGCAACCGGAACCCGAGACGCTTATCCGTCGAGTGGCGCTCGGCGATGGCGACAAGACGCCGCCGCGCGATCGCGATCCCCTCCGGCAGGTCGGATGCGAGGACACCGGCATCACCGAACCGCTCGCGCGCGCCCTCCCCCGCCAGACCGTGGAGGTAGACGCCGAGCCGTGCGGCCGAGTACGGCGACAGACCCTGCGCGAGGAGCGACCCGATCGTGCCGGCCAGGACGTCCCCGGTCCCCCCGCTCGCGAGGGCCGGGTTCTCGAATGTGGCCAGGACCACCTCGCCATCGGGCGATGCGATGACGGTCCGGGCGCCCTTCAGGACGACGACCTGGCGCCACTGCGTCGCCGCGTCCGTGGCCGCTGCGACACGAGCGGCGTCGTCGTCGATCAGGTCGCCGTCCGCGTCCGGGTCCACGCCGGCCCCGACCCGCAACCGGCTGAACTCTCCGGCGTGCGGCGTCAGAACGGCGGCGCGTCGTTCGCCCTCCCACCAGCCGTCCATGGACGCGAGCGACCGCAGGGCCTCGGCGTCGAGCACGAGCGGCGGCCGCTCCTCGCCTCCCGGGTCGAGCAACATCCGGACGAGATCGGCGGTCGCGAGCCCCGGTCGCAGCCCCGGGCCGACGACGAGTGCGTCATGGTCGTGGTCGAGGATCCGCGCCAGCGACGGCTCGGGGTCGACCTCCTCGACATCGTCCTCCGGCAGCGCCATCGTCGTGGCCTCGACGACCTTTGCCGCGAACAGCGGTTGGAGGCTCTCGGGGATGGCCAGCGTGACCAACCCGACGCCGGCGCGGCCGCCAGCGCGGCACACCAGCAGCGCCGCCCCAGCGTAGTCGAGCGATCCCGCCAGCACGAGTAGCTTGCCGAACGAGCCCTTGTGCCCTCGTTCCGGCCGCGTCGGGAGGAGCGCGATCGCCGTCTCCTCGTCGAGCTTCGCGACGCCCTCCGGCCACGGCCGCTCGTCCGCGGGTCCAGGTCCGCCCTGCCCTGCCCCATCCGCCCGGCGGCCGAACCCGACCGGTCGCCGCTCGGTCACCGGTCGGCCTCTGCCTGATCCGGTGCGTCCGATGCCAGCGAGGCGGCGCCGTTGGTCTCGGCGAGCTCGCGGAGGCGCTCGATGCGGGCGAGGATCCGCCGCTCACGCTCGTCGAGGCGCTCCTCGATATCCGGCGGGAAGAGGTATCGGCCACCCGTCGTCCGCACACCAACGGCCATGGCCACGGCGTAGTCGGCCTCGTGGCTGATGGTCACCGCGATCCGCCCCATCCCGAGTTGCTCGGCGCGTGCCTGCGCTCGTCCATGGAGACGCACGGCCGGCTGACCGGTCGGCAGGCGCTCGATCTCGATATCCCGCCAGCCGATCCCGCGCACGCCGAGCCCGAGCACCTTCGACACGGCTTCCTTCGCGGCCCAGCGACCGGCCATTGTCTCGGGCCGATCGCGGACGTAGCGCTGCTCCGATGGCGTCAGGACACGCTGCGTGAAGCGCACTCCGAAACGCTCAAGCGACGCCCGGATCCGCTCGACCTTGATGATGTCGATACCGAGCTCGGTGATGCCAGCGAGGGCGGGATCCGCCGTCGGCGCGGATCGTTCACCGGGCGCGGTCATCCGCTACTCCACCGTCACTGACTTCGCGAGGTTCCGTGGCTGGTCGACGTCGGTGCCTCGGGCGATCGCGACGTGATACGCGAAGAGCTGGAGCGGGATGATCGCGAGGACGGCGCTCAGCGCCTCGTGGGTGTCGGGCACCCAGCAGATGTCGTCCGCGAAGCGTTCGATCTGGGGGTCGCCCTCGGTCGCGACGGCGATCACGCGAGCGTCTCGCGCACGGCCCTCCATCACGTTCGACACGAGCTTGTCGTAGACCGACGAGCGCGTGGCGACGGCGACGAGCGGGCATTCCGCATCGAGCAGCGAGATGGGTCCGTGCTTCATCTCGCCCGCGGCGTAGCCCTCGGCGTGGACGTAGCTGACTTCCTTGAGCTTCAGGGCCCCCTCGAGGGCGGTCGGGTACGAATAGCCCCGCCCGACGAACATGAAGCCGCGCGAGTTCACGTACCGACGCGCCAGATCGCGCACGCCCGACGCGTTCTCGAGGGCCTTCGCGGCGCCGTCCGGTAGCGCGTGCAGGGCTGCGCCGAGCTCCTGCTCCTGCTCGAGCCCGAGCGCGCCGCGCGCCTTGGCGATCGCCGCGGCGAGGATCACGAGCGTGGTGACCTGGGCGACGAACGTCTTCGATGCCGCGACCGCGATCTCCGGCCCGGCCTGGAGGAACAGGACCCGGTGCGCCTCGCGGGTGATCGCACTGCCGACGGTGTTCGTCACCGCGATGACCGGCGCACCGCGCTCGCGCGCGAGGCGGGTCGGAGCGATCGTGTCGGCGGTCTCGCCGGACTGGGTGACAGCGATGACCAGCGTCCGCCCGTCGATCGGCGGCGGGCTGTAGCGGAACTCCGAGCCGACGGTCGCCCGGGCCGGGATCCCGATCCAGTCCTGGATCGCGGCAGCCCCGATGAGCGCGGCGTAGTAGGCCGTGCCGCACGCGATGAGCTCGACGCGGTCGATGTTCGCGAGTGTCTCGCTGAACCCCTCGAGCTCCTCGAGCCAGATGTGGTTCTCGCGGGTCACCCGCCCGGTGATCGCCTGGCGCAGCGACTCGGGCTGCTCGTGGATCTCCTTGAGCATGAAGTGCTCGTAGCCGCCCTTCTCGGCGGCCTCCGGCGACCAGTCGATCACCGTCACCGTGCGTTCCTGGGGTCGCCCGTCGACATCCGTGATCGTCACCCCGCTCGGGTGCAGGTCGGCGACGTCCCCGTCCTCGAGGAAGATGACGCGGTCCGTGTGGGCGAGGATCGCCGCGACGTCGCTGGCAAGGAACGACTCGCCATCGGCGAGACCGACGACCAGTGGCACGTCCTTGCGCGCGCCGACCAACCGGTCCCCTTCGCCGCGATGCATGACGGCGATCGCATACGCACCCTCGACCTGGCGGAGCGTGCCGCGGACGGCGTCCGCGAGGTCGCCCTGATAGCACTCCTCGACGAGGTGGGCGAGGGCCTCGGTATCGGTCTCCGACGTCAGCCGATGGCCGCGCGCCTCGAGCCCGTCGCGCAGCTCGCGAAAGTTCTCGATGATCCCGTTGTGGATCACGGTGATCTCGCCCGTGCAGTCCTGATGCGGGTGGGCGTTGAGGTCATTCGGTCGGCCATGGGTCGCCCAGCGGGTGTGCGCCAGCCCGATCGCGGCATGCGGCGTGCGGTCCGCGATCGCCGCGCGTAGGTTGGCGAGCTTGCCGGCCTTCTTCTCTACGAACAGGTCACCGCCGTCGTCGACCAGGGCGATGCCCGCGGAGTCATACCCGCGGTACTCGAGGCGGGCTAATCCTTCGATAAGGATGGGACCAGCCTCCCGCGGTCCCGTATATCCGACGATGCCGCACATCGCGTCAGTCCTCCGCTCATCGCCCCGGACCGCTGGTGGTGGGACGCAGTGACGCCGTCTCGTGGGCACCGAAGCTAGTTTAGTCGCTCCCCCGCGAGGGCCGCGAGCGAGTCGGCCAGCTCCGTGACGAGCCCCTCATCCGGGCCTTCCACCATCACCCGCAACGCAGGTTCCGTGCCGGACGGCCGAACGAGGACGCGTCCCCCATCACCCAATCGAGCGGTCGCCTCCGCGATCGCCCGACGGAGTCTCGGGTCACCCTCCCACTGATCCTTGTGACGAGCCTTCACCGCCCGCTGTTGCTGCGGGAGGAGCGGGATCGCCGACGCGAGTGTCGCCAAGGACGCGGTGCGTTTGGTCATCACCCGGAGGACTTCGAGCGCGGTGACGATCCCGTCGCCGGACGTCGTGTGCTCGAGCACGATCACGTGGCCCGATTTCTCGCCACCGAGGGTCGCGCCAGAGACCTGCATCCCCTCGAGGATGTATTTGTCGCCAACGGGGGTACGAACGACCTCGACCCCGGCCTCCTCGACGGCACTCTGGAGACCACCGTTCGAGAGCACCGACACGACGAGACCGCCGGGCAGCGCGCTTCGATCGAGCCGTTCGAGCGCGAGGATGCCGAGGACCTGGTCGCCGTCTACGATCTGGCCGTTCCCGTCGACCGCGATCAGCCGGTCGGCATCCCCGTCGAGCGCGAAACCGACATCCGCGCCGCGTGCGACGACCTCACGCGCGAGCGCGGCCGGGGCCGTGGCACCGCATCCCACGTTGATGTTGACGCCGTCCGGTTCGACGTAGATCGCATCCACGCGCGCGCCGGTCGCCTCCAGGATCATCCGACCCGCGGCGCCTCCCGAGCCGTTCGCCCCATCG
Organism: Candidatus Limnocylindrales bacterium; assembly: GCA_035703005.1. Taxonomy (GTDB): domain Bacteria; phylum Chloroflexota; class Limnocylindria; order Limnocylindrales; family CSP1-4; genus SPCO01. The sequence continues at coordinate 7,488 of DASSZA010000107.1, forward strand.
AGCACGATGTGCAGACCGCTCGCGTCGATCGACCCGGCGAGCTCTCGCCGATGATCGAGATACCGCTCCAGGGTGTCCGCAGCCTCGATGCGCCGGCCGAGGTCGGCGTTGCCGACGCCACCGAGCTCTGCCTCGCGCCAGATCAGGTCCTCCAGCTCGTCCTCGATGTCGTCATCGAGCTTCAGGCCATCGGCATCGAGCACCTTGAGACCGTTGTCGTCAGCGGGATTGTGCGACGCGGAGACCATGATCCCTGCGCGGTACGGGCCGGTGCGCGCGAGGTACGCCAGCGCCGGGGTCGGGACGACGCCGACCACGTCGACATCGACACCGAGGCTCGTCGCTCCCGCGACGATCGCGGCGACGAACATGTCACCGGATCGCCGAGTGTCCTGACCGACCACGATCGACGTGCCGGCCTCGGCGAGCCGGCGCGCGGTCGCGCGCCCGAGGGCGAACGCCATCGTCGGGCGCAGGTCGACGTTGGCGACGCCACGGATCCCGTCCGTGCCGAAGAGACGACCCACCGCTTAACCCGAAGGAGACGCGCTCGGCCGCGCGATCACGGTCACCGGGACGCTCGGAGGACTCGCGGCGACCAGCGTCACGTTGGGTGGCAGCGTCGCCCCGACCGTGACATCCGTCGTCCCGGGACCGAGCGACGCGACGTCGAGGTCGGCCGCGAGCGTCGATCCGATGATCCGGTCGAGATCGACGGGGTTGCCGCCGACCGTCAACAGCACTCGGTCGACCCCGACGTCGTATTCGAAACCCGGCTGCGCGCCGATGATCCGGACGCCGACCTCGAAGGTTCGGGTGCCCGTGATCGCACGGATGCCGATCGTGACCTTGACGGACTGGACGTCGATCACGACGACGCCGGTCGGCGGTGCCAGAGTGGCGTCCACCGTTTTCGTCTCGGAGAACCCACCGATCGGGATGGGGACCGTGTCGAGGCCGGCGAGTGCCTGGAGCTGGTCGGCGTCGCCTTCGACGGTCACGATCGCCGGCGCGACGGTGACGGACGAGATCTCGAACCCGCCCGCCGGCGACCCGGTGACCTGCGGCTTGACCGGGAGGGACTTCGATTGCGTGTTCGAGATGACCGGGATCTTGACGTGCGCGGTCGGCGGGTCGACGTTGACCTGCGGAACGGCGTCGCCAACGCTGTCGACCGCCACGAGCTCGACGTCCTGATCGACATCGATGCCCGACGACTGGATGACGACGCTGGCGCGGGCTGCGGCGACGCGCTCCACCACACTCGCGGGACCTTTCACGTGGACCTGGGTCGGATCGACGGTCACCTCCCCGAGGGTCATCGTCGGCGGTGCCGCGCCGTGATCGACGTCGACCGGGACGATCTTGTCGCTCAACTGATCGAGATCGACCGTCACGTTCTGCGGCTCGAAGCTGCGGACGCGTACGCGCGGGTCGATCGACTCGAGGTGGACGGGGACACTCGTCGGGCCGCTACTCGGATCGACGTCGGCCAGATCGACCCAGGCCTGGAAGTCGGACTCGATCGGCCGGACGTTCGCGGGTGTGAAGTACTGGATCTCCGTCACGGGCCTGATCGACTGGAGGAGGAACGTGTCGGGGGGCTGGTTGCGGACGTCGACCGGAACGACGCCCGTCAGCGTCGCCGAGCTCTGGGACAGGACGAGACCGCCGTACAGCAGGGTCGCAAGCCCCACCGCGGCGAGCTTCAACGGCCAGTTGTGGAGGATGACCCCGATGACTCGGGTCACCTGGGGGCTCGGGCCGCCGACGTCGGGGATGCGGGTTCCGGCGTGGACCGCCACGCGCTCAACGCGCGGCGACGACCACCATGCGTGGGATCGAGCAACTGCCGGATCGTGCGGCCGAGCTGGGCCTCGTTCAGGTTCCTGACGATGCGTGCCCGCTCCACGAGGCTGACCTGACCGTTCTCCTCGGATACGACCACCACGATCGCGTCGGTCTGTTCCGCGATCCCCAGCGCGGCACGGTGACGGGTCCCGAAGCGTTCGGCTTGGACGGTCATCTCGGCGAGCGGCAGCAGGACGCCGGCCGCGAGGATCGTGTCACCGCGGATGATCACCGCACCGTCGTGGAGGGCGGTGCGCGGCGCGAAGATCGTGCGGAGAAGGTCCGCTGAGACGTCCCCGTGGATCATCACGCCGGTCTCGGCCGTGTCCTCCAGGCCGGTCTCGCGTTCGAGCACGATGAGTGCGCCGTGGCCCTCCGCCGAGAGTTCGGCCGCGGCCCGCGCGACTTCGGTGGCGACGTGGTCGACCGTGCGCGAATCGGCGCCGGGAAGGACCCAGCCGAACGAGCCGACGCGGCCGATGCGCTCAAGGGCACGGCGGATCTCGGGTTGGAAGATCACGACGAGCGCGAACAGCCCGACGACGGCGCCGCCCTGGAGGATCCTCGTGAGCAGCTCGAGCCCGAACGCGACGGCAAGGACGTAGACGACGATCAGGACGCTCACGCCGATGACAAGACGGACGGCTCGCGTCCCCCGGATCAGGCTGAACAGCCAGTAGATAAGGAGGGACGTGATCCCGATATCGACGATGGTGGACAGGCGAACCTGTTCGAGGATCGATCCGAAGAGATCCAACATCGCCCGACGAGTGTAGCATCGCGCCCCCTTCGAACCGCCCTCGTGGGCGAGTCCGTCAGGCGCAGATGGCCTCGAGCCGCGGGTCGTCCGGCACTCTCGCCGCGACCTCGCACAACCGCGCCCGCGTAGCGTCGTCGGCGGTCAGGTCGACGAGCTTCGACAGCAGCACGAGCTTGTCCGCTGCCAGCGTCCGCCAGCCTCGATCGACGTAGAGCTCCGCGAGCGTGATGTGCACCGCGGGGTCAGCGGCATTCGTCGCGAGTGCCTGGTAGCAGACGTCGATCGCGGCGTGGAGCTGACCGCCGGCGCGGAACCCACGTGCCGCTTCGAGTGCTGCTCCGAGCGTGGCCTCCGCGTCGCGTGCCGCCGCCGCCGTCTCGACGGCCGCCATCGCCGCGGCGGGGTCGAAGGGTGGTGGAGGTGGCGCTGGTTCCGGCCCGACCGGGCCATGAAGGCGCGCGCGGGCGCGCGTGAGCGCTTCCGGGACCGTGGCTGAGAGGGCGGGATCGGCGTCGGTCGCGACGACCATGGCCTGGAGTGCGGCTCGGCGGCCGTGTCCTTCGGCCAGGTCGAGCGCCCTGCCGATCAGATCGAGCGCCTCTCCCCGGCGACCTGCCGCGTCGACGACGGACGCCAGGCGGTCCAGGGTCTCGGCCGCCTCGACGCGATCGCCGAGCCGGGTCAGAGCGTCCGCCCGACCGCGCAGCGCCGCTTCGTCGTCGGGGGCGCGTTGCAGGGCACGCCCGAACGCGGTGTTCGCCTCGTGCGGCTTGCCGAGGCGGATCAGCACCTGCCCGATGCCGACCAGCGGGAGGGCTCGGTCGGGTGCGACCCGGGCAGCCTCTCCGTATGCATCGAGGGCCTCGTCGAGCCTGCCGCGTTGCGCGGCGACGTGCCCCCGCCGAAGCGCGTCCTTGTATCGCTCGTAGAGCGCCGTGGGTTCGGTCATACGGACGTCCCGGTCATGCCGTCGTCCCGATCAGTTCGACAAGCAGGGCCTTCTGGACGTGAAGCCGGTTCTCCGACTGTTCGAAGATCAGGCTTCGTGGTCCGTCCATCACTGACGAGGTGATCTCCTCCCCGCGATGTGCCGGGAGGCAGTGCATCGCCATGGCCGTAGGGCCGGCGG
>DASSZA010000244.1:0-24303 GCA_035703005.1 Candidatus Limnocylindrales bacterium
ACTGATCGCCGAGTCGTCAGCGCCGGTGAACTCGACGACGAACACGCGCATCTCGGAGTGCTCGGTCCACGCGGCGTGCGGGATGTCGGCGGGCCACAGGACGGCTTCACCGGCGGCGACCCGGGTGCGCTCGTCGTCGACGCCGACCCAACCGCCGCCCTCGATCACGATGAACCACGATGAGTTCGGGTTCGAATGGGGCTCGATCGCCGCGCCACGCGCGAACGCCATCTCACTGATCGAGCCTCGTGCGTCGGAGTGGATCAGCTGGCCGCTGACGCCCGTCGTACCGGGGGGACCGTCGGCACGCCGATGGCCGACGCCGAACCGTCGGACCTCGATGGGCATCGAGCCTAGCGGCGTCGGCGGCGCTGGCGGCGCGGACCGCCTCGCCGGCGGATCGTCGCGTCAGGGTCGGCGAACTTCTGCTTCGTGTAGTAGCGCTGGCGGGCCAGCCGTTGCTCGTACGACCGAAGGATCGGCGGGAACCTCAGGAAGCGGATCCAAACGAGCGTGCCCAGCCCGACGATGAGCGTCGTCAGCACGAGGATGAAGTCGAAGACGAAGATGGCCTCGATCAGGATCAGGCTGAACGTGATGAGCCCAGTCCACCACAGCCACTCCCAGAGATCGACGAAGGGCGGGTGGCGGTGCAGCGCACGGGTCCGAAACTGGTACAGCACGAGCAGGACGACGAGCAGCACGAGGGCGGCGATCCACACCGGGTAGAACAGATCCGGGAAGTTGTGGCTGCTGAACGAGACGAAGAGGTAATCCCAGGGCGCCAGCGTCACGGCTGCCTCACTGCGGGCGGGTCGTCGGTGGGCGGGAGTATGCCATGCCGGACGCTATACTCCGCGCGAGCGGTCCGCTCCCGACGGACACGCCGTGGGAGGAGGAACGCACCGGGTGCGAGCCCTGCTGTCAGTCGCCAATCGGGAGGGTATCGCGGCTCTCGCGCGGGAACTCCAGTCGCTCGGCGTGGAGATGTTCGCGACCGACGGCACCCGCGAGTTCCTCGCCGGTGAAGGCGTCGAGGTCCGGTCGGTCAACGAGCTGACCAACGGCGGACCGACACTCGGTGGCCAGGTCAAGACGTTCCATCACGCGGTGTACGCAGGGATCCTCGCGCGCCGCGACGTCCAGGAACAGATGGACGACCTCAAGACCCAAGGTCTCGCGCCGATCGACCTCGTCGTCGTGAACGTCAAGCCGTTCGCGCCCTCGGTCGGGGCGAAGCTCGTCGGGATCGACGAGGCGATCGAGATGATCGACGTCGGAGGCGCAGCCCTTCTTGGGGCCGCAGCGCGCAACTCGGCTGGTGTCGCCGCGGCGTCCGACCCGTCGCACTACGAACGGATCCTCGAAGAGCTCCGCGACCTTGGCCAGGTCAGCGCCGAGACTCGTGCTCAGCTCGCCGCGGAGGCGTTCAGCACGGTCGCCGCCTACCACGCCGAGATCGCCGCCTACCTCAATCAGATCTCGGGCAACCTGTTCCCGCGTCGACTGGCACTCGTCCTCGAGAAGGTGGACGACCTGCGCTATGGCGAGAACCCGCACCAGCGCGCTGCGTTCTACCGCGAGACCACGCACAGGAGCGGGACCCTCGCAGACGCGACCCAGCTTCAGGGCGGTCGGCCGTCGTTCAACAACCTGCTCGACCTCGACGCCGCGTACCTGATCGCACGCGACTACACCGCGCCGACGGTGACCATCGTCAAGCACACGGATCCCGTCGGGCTGGCCTCGCATGACGAGCTCGTCGAGGCCTACCGCCATGCGCTCGAGACCGATCCCGTCGCGTCGTTCGGCGGGATCGTCGGCGTCAACCGCGAGCTGGACGGCGCGACGGCACGCGAGATCGCGGCGAACTCCTATGAAGCGGTCGTCGCACCCGGCTTCAGCGAGTCGGCGATCGGCATCCTCAAGCAGAAGGCCGGCCTCGAGTTGCTCGCGGTCCCACCCGACCCGACCGACGGGATGCGTGACTACGGGATCGCCAACCTCGACTTCAAACGGGTCGCCGGTGGCCTCCTCGTCGAGGACCTTGACGACCTCGGCCTGGACCGCGGGCAACTGCAGGTGGTTACCCGGCGTCGGCCGACGCTCGAAGAGCTCACCGACTTGCTCTTCGCCTGGCGCGCGGTCCGCCACGTCAGCTCGAACGCCATCATCCTCGCCCGCAATGCTGCGACCGTCGGCATCGGCGCGGGCCAAGCCTCGCGGCTCGTATCCGTCGAGATCGCGCTGCGCCGGGCCGGCGACCGTGCGAAGACCGCCGTCATGGCATCGGACGCCTACTTCCCGTTCCCCGATGGCATCCAGGCGGCGGCTACGGCCGGGGTGACGGCGATCATCCAGCCGGGTGGGTCGATCCGTGACGAGATGGCGATCGAGGTCGCCGATCGCCACCATCTGGCCATGGTCTTCACAGGACGAAGGCACTTCCGGCATTGATGGGTGGCGCTGGTCTGCCGCGTTCGCGGCGTTGGCCCCTCCGGCCCCTCGCTAACGCACATCAGCGTGCGCTCGCGAGCGTCCTCGCGTCTGCCTTGCGCCTACGACAGCCGAACGCCACCACTACGTTCCCAGGTTCGGACTAGATGGAACAACTTCTCGCGCTCGAGATGGTTCGTGTCACCGAGGCGGCGGCCATCGAGTCCGCCCGGTTCATGGGTCGTGGCGCCCGCGACGAGGCCGATGCCGCGGCGACCACGGCGATGCGCGCGACCATGGACGAGATCGAGTTCGCCGGCCGGATCGTGATCGGCGAGGGCGAGCGCGACGAAGCGCCGATGCTCTACATCGGTGAGCGCGTGGGAAAGACCGGCGATGAGCGCAAGGACGTCCCGGCGATCGACATCGCGGTCGACCCGCTGGAAGGCACGAACCTCGTCGCGCTCGGTCAGCCCGGCGCCATCACCGTGCTCTGCGCGAGCGAGGCGGGTGGGCTCACGAACGCACCGGATACCTATATGGAGAAGCTGTGCGTCGGGCCGCCTGCGGCCGGTAAGGTCGACATCCGCCTGTCGCCGAGCGAGAACCTTGGTCGGATCGCGGAGGCGCTCGGGCGACGGGTATCAGACATCACGGTCGTCATCCTCGAGCGGCCGCGCCACGAGGATCTCATCGCGGAGGTCCGCGCCGCGGGTGCGCGGATCAAGCTCATCGGCGACGGCGACCTATCCGCTGCGATCTCGTGTGCCGTCTCGGGCACCGGCGTCCACGCCGTCATGGGTATCGGCGGCGCACCGGAGGGTGTCATCACCGCCGGGGCCCTGCGCTGTCTCGGCGGGGAGATCCAGGCGAGGTTCCGGTACCGCGATCCGGACGAGCGGGAACGCGGCACTCGGATGGGTCACGGGGACGAGGACCGCGTGTACACGACCGAAGACCTGGCACCGGGCAACAGTCTCGTGTTCGCGGCGACCGGCGTCACGAGCGGTGACCTGCTCCAGGGTGTCCGGTTCTTCGGTGGCGGCGCGCGGACCCACTCTCTGGTGATGGCGTACCAGACCAAGCAGGTCCGGTTCGTGGACACCGTCCACATGTTCGATCGGGACAGCCCGCCCCGGGTCCGACTCTGACCGCTGCCACCACCACCCCGGCCCGGGATCGGGCCGAGATCCTCATCGGCCTCGGCGCGTGTGTCGCGGTCGCGGCCGTGGCGCGCCTGATCGGGTCGGCGCTCCAGCTCGGGCTCGAAACGGCGCTCGCGCTCGTCCTGGGCCTGGCCGTCGGTGCGACTTCCAGCATCCGGCCGCGGCTGATCCCCGGTGCCACGTTGGCGTCGCGGTACGCGCTCCGGGCCGGGATCACGCTGCTCGGCGCTCGACTGACGCTCGGGCAGCTGCTGGCGACGGGTGCGGCGAGCATCGTAGGGATCGTGCTCGTGGTCAGCGTGGCGCTCGCCCTCGGCACGTGGCTAGCACGGCGTCTCGGCGTCGTACCGCCGCTGTCGGCGCTGATCACGGTCGGGATGGCGATATGCGGCAACTCCGCGATCCTCGCGCTCTCACCGATCATCGGCGCAAAGCACCGCGACACCGCGTACGCCGTGTCGACGATCACGATCTTCGGTCTGATCGGCGTCCTGGTGCTGCCCGTCGTCGGCCGGGTCTTCCATATGTCCGACCCGGTCTTCGGCACCTGGGCGGGCCTCGCCGTCAACGACACCGCGCAGGTCGTCGCGACCGGCTACGCGTTCTCCCCAGGGGCAGGTGATGTGGCCACGGTCGTCAAGCTGACGCGGAACCTCGCGATCCTGCCGGTCCTGCTCGGTGCGACGTGGTTCGTCGCGCGGTCTGCGGCGTCCAGCACCGAGGGTGCGACGCCCGCGGCCGGTGCCGGTCCGACGCCGTCGCGGCTTGCCCTCGTGAGTCGTGCCGTCCCGTGGTTCGTCGTCGGCTTCGTGGTCGTCGCAGGCCTCCGGTCCGCCGGGCTGCTGGACGTGCCCGTGCCCGGCGGCGGGACGCTCGCCGACCTGTGCTCGACGGTGGCGGCGCTGCTGATCCTCGTCGCGCTCGCCGGGGTCGGGATGGCGACGGATGTCCGGTCGCTGCGCGCCGTCGGTGGTCGACCGTTCGTCCTCGCGGCCGTCATGTGGGTCGTCATCGGCCTGCTCGCGTTGGTCGTGGCGACGACGATCGGCGGCCTCGCCGGCCCCCTCTAGCGTCGCTCAGGTGGGCGGCAGCCCTACCCGAGCCGGAGATTCGGCAGGACCTCCTTGCCGAAGACCTCGACGAACTCCTGCTGGTTGCGCCCGACGTTGTGCAGGTGGATCTCGTCGTAGCCCATGTCGACGTAGTGCTGGATGTGCCGGCAGTGCTCCTCGAGGTCGCTGCTGATCAGCACCCGGTTCTTGAAGTCCTCGGCTCGGACGAGCTTGGCGATCCCGGCGAAGTCCTCCGGGTTCTTGATGTCCTGCTTCGGAAAGAACGCCATCCCGCCGTTGGGCCACTCCACGAGCGCGTTCTGGGTGGCCTCTTCCTGGGTCCGTGCCCAGGAGATGTGGATCTGGAGCAGCTTCGGCCCGGCCTTCGGGTCCTTGCCGGCCTCGGCCCGACCCTCTTCGAACTTGCCCCAGATCATCCCCATCTTCTCGTCGGCGGCGCCGACGGTGATGAGGCCATCGGCGAACTTGCCCGTCTTTTTGGCATTCACGGGCCCGGCCGTCGCGACGTAGATCGGCACCTTCTGGTCGTCCGGTGGGCGTGTGTAGAGCTTGGCGCGCTCGAGCGTGAAGTACTTGCCCTCGTGGCGGACGACCTCACCCGTGAACAGCTTCGTGATGACCTCGATCGCCTCGAACATCATCGCGCTGCGGATCGGGACCTCGGGCCAGACCGGCGCGACGACGTGCTCGTTGAGCGCCTCACCGGCGCCAAGGCCGAGATAGAAGCGGCCCGGATACATCGCTCCGAGCGTGGCCGCGGCATGCGCGATCACTGCCGGGTGATAGCGGAAGCCGGGACACGTGACGGCCGTCCCGAACCGCAGCGACGTCCGCTGACCGAGCGCACCCATGAACGCCCACGCGAACCCGCTCTGCCCCTGCTCCGGGGTCCACGGATGGAAGTGCTCGGAGACCATGAAGCCGGCCTCGAAACCGGCCTCCTCGGCCTGGGCACACCAGTCGAGCAGGTCGGTGGGGGTGAACTGCTCCATCATCGCCGCGTAGCCGATCTTGGTCATGGTGGTCCTTTCTCAACGGCTCGCGACCCGGGGATGGGATCGTGGGTGATATCGAGCGCGGGACCCGCGCGCCGCTCCTCTCGGAGCTCGGGGCCGGCCTGCACATATCTTGACCGACCTGCGCCGTCGGCGGCATCGCATCCGACGCCGAGTGCGCCTCGAACCGGCGTCACAGATGCTGGACCGGTGCCCGATGATGAGTGGCGATGGACCTCGAGAGTGTGATCCTGCGCACGCACGGGCTTGGGAATTCGACGTACGTCCTCGGATCCGACGGCGAGGCACTCGTCGTCGACCCGCCACGGGACGCTTGGCGCGTCCGGGAGATCCTCGAGCGCCGCGGCTGGCGACTCCGGACCGTGGTCGAGACGCACGTTCACAACGACTACCTGTCTGGAGCCCTCGAGCTCGTCGCCTCGGAGCGCGCGCGTGTCGTCGCCCCGGCGCGTGGCCGATATGCCTTCGACCATCACGGCGCAGATGACGGCGACGATGTCGAAGTCGGCGGGATCGTCCTTCGAGCCCGCGCGACGCCGGGTCACACGCCCGAGCATCTCGCCTGGGACGTCATCGACCAGGCGACCGATGGCGCGACGCCGAGCGCGGTCCTGACCGGCGGTTCGCTGCTGATCGGCAGTGTCGGGCGGACCGACCTCCTCGGCCCGGACGCCACCGAAGAGCTGACCCGACAGCAGTTCGACTCGCTGCGTGCGCTCGCATCGCTGCCCGACGAGGTCGCGGTGTGGCCCACCCACGGTTCGGGCAGCTTCTGCGCCGCGGGGCCGATGCAGGACGCGCCGACCTCGACCATCGGCGCCGAGCGCTTCGCCAACCCGCTCTTCGCGATCAAGGATCCGGCGGCATTCCACGATCGACTCGTCGCTGGCTTCATGCCGTACCCCGCGTACTACCGCGAGATGGCACCGATGAACCGCGCCGGGCCCGTCGTCCTGGGCGAGCGGCCCCGCCTGGCGCCGCTGGATGCATCGGCCGTCGCCGCCGCCGTCGCGGGCGGCGCGCGGATCGTGGACGGTCGACCTCGAACCGAGGTCGCCACCGGCCACATCCCGGGCTCGCTTACCGTCGAGCTGCGGGAGACGTTCGCGTCGTACGTCGGCTGGATACTGCCCGTCGGGACACCCCTCGTACTGGTCCTGCCGGAGACGCCGGGCGCGTCCGACGAGGCGGTCGATCAACTCGTGCGCATCGGCTTCGATCGGATCGTCGGTGTCCTCGATGGCGGTATCGAGCGCTGGGTCGCCGAGGGGCGACCCGTCGCGGAGATGTCGACCATGGGAGCCGCCGCGCTCGCCGACGAGCTCCGTTCAGGCGTCCGACCAGCCATCGTCGACGTACGCGACGAGGCTGAGATGCGCGACGACGGTCGCCTCGATGACGCCTTCGAGATCCCGCTCGCGGACCTGATCGGCGGCGGCCAGCTCGCACTCGTGCCGGGCTCTGAGGTGACCGTGGCCTGCAAGTCCGGGGCCCGAGCGACCGTGGCGGCCGGTCTGCTCGAGGCTCGCGGCCATCGGGTGCGGCTTGTGCCGCGCGGCGGGATCCAGGATGTCGTCAAGGAGCTGGCGGCCAGCGAGTCCGTGAGCGAGCCCGGGAAGGCGTGACGTCGATCGCGCCGTCACTCGAGACCGAATACGAGGACGCCCGCCGGCGCGACGGCGCGGATCGCCGATCTGCCGCGATCCGTGAACGGTTCAACCTGCCGGTCGGCCGGGACCGACGGCCCAAGGCGTACCTCGCGGGCCAGAGCCTCGGGGCGCAGCCGAAGGCTGCACGCGCAGCGGTCGAAGAACGGCTCGACGCCTGGGCACGGCTCGGGGTCGACGGCTGGTTCGACCCCGAAAGGCCGTGGATCGACGTCGAGCGCGAGCTCGCCGATGCGACCGGCGGGCTGGTCGGCGCGGCCCCGGCGGAGGTAACGACCGCGAACACGCTGAGCATCGATCTTCACCTGCTGCTCGCGTCGTTCTTCCGACCCGACGGTGTCCGCCGCCGGATCCTCATCGATGCACCGACGTTCCCGTCCGATCGCTACGTGGTGGAGTCCCAGCTGGGCCACCACGGCCTCGACCCGGCAACCGACCTCATCGTCGTCCGGCCTCGATCCGACGAGGACAACGTGCGCCCCGACGATCTCGATGAGGCGATCGACCGGCATCGCGAGGAGCTCGCCGTCACGCTCCTCAGCGGCGTGAACTACGCGACCGGGCAGGCCTTCGATATCGCGCGGCATACCGCCCGCGCCCATGCCGCGGGCGCCGTGGCCATCTGGGACCTCGCCCACGCCGCCGGCAACATCCCGCTGGCGCTGCACGACGCGAACGTCGATGCCGCCGCGTGGTGCACGTACAAGTACCTCAACAGCGGCCCCGGGGCGCTTGCGCAGCTGTTCGTGCACGAACGCCACGCCACGGATCCCGCCACACCGCGCCTCGCCGGCTGGTGGGGCAACGATCCGGACTCCCGTTTCCTCATGGCCGAAAGATTCGTGCCGGGGCGCGGAGCCGACGGCTTCCGGGTATCGACCCCGCCGATCCTGTCGCTCGCACCGGTCGCCGTTTCGCTGTCGATGTTCGACGAGGTCGGGATGACCGCTCTGCGCGAACGGTCGGTGGCGCTGACCAGCGATCTGGAGCGGCTCATCGACGCATACGTCCCGGACGCGACGATCATCACGCCACGCGATCCGTCCGCGCGCGGCTCGCAGCTGTCGATCCGAGTCGCTGATGCCCACGCGCGGTTGCTCGCCCTGGAGACGTTCGATGTCGTCGTCGACGTCCGCGAACCTGACCTCATCCGGCTTGCACCAGTGCCGATGTACTGCTCCTTCGAGGATGTGGTCCGGGCGGCCGACGCGCTACGTCGCACCGCCTGACCGTTCGGCGGGACGTGCCTCGGCGGTCAGCCAGCGGCGCGAGGCAGGGTCCCAGGCACCCACGACGCGGACGCTCCCCGGAGCCTCACCGGCCGCGACGAGGCGCCGCCGCGTCTCGATCGTCTCCGTCCAGCCCGGTGGCACGAGGCCTGGGGCGAGGTCGGCGAGCGGCGCCAGAACGAACAGCCGCTCGCGGAGATGGCGGTGCGGGACCTCGAGGCGTTTCGCCGCCTTGACGGGGTCGACGTCTGCGTCGATCGACCGGGCGTCGGCGGATCGGTCGACGTCGATACGGTGACGGCCGTACAGCAGGAGGTCCAGGTCGAGCTCACGCGGTCCCCATCGCGCGCGAGCCTGGCGGCCGCCCGTGCGTTCGATCTCCTTGAGCGATGCGAGGAGGTCGAGTGCGTCGGCCTCAGCTCCAGCTGACCCGGGGGAGACGTCGACCGCGACCGCCGCGTTCCGGAACTCGGGCTGATCGGCGAAGCCCCATGGTGCCGTGGCGTACAGCCGCGACACGTCACGGACGCGGACATCGGGTAGCTCGTCGAGAGCCCCGATCCCGGCGGCCATCGTCGCCGCGGCGTCACCGAGGTTCGCGCCAAGACCGATGTAGGCACGGACCGTCGGGCGGGCGCTCATCGGGGCCACCTTACTATCCGGCGATGCGCCTCCCCATGCGCCGGCCGGACGCGTGATCGACGTCGAAGTCGCGATCCTCCACCTCGAGCCCGATCCGGACGCGGGGCCGCTCGTGCGCGCCACGGCCGACGCGCGGATGGAGCTCGCGGACCAGCATCGTCGCGGGTTCCTTGCGGCCGGCGCCAGGGCCGCGACGGTCCATGCCGGGCGAGCCGACGATGTCTCGTTCGGCGAGCGGCTCCGCGACCTCGCGGCAGGCATCGGCGATGGCGGGCTCATCGTCCTCGGCTCCGGCGCGATCCCGCTTGCCACCGCCGCGGACCGCCGGGACCTGGTCGGCGCCGCGCGCGGGACGGAAGGGGCGGCACTCACGAACAACCGATACTCAGCGGACGTCGTCGCGATCGCGCGGGCGCGGTCGGTCCTCAGGACCGTGCCCGATCTCGCGACCGACAACATGCTGCCGCGCTGGCTCGATGAGGTGGCCGGGATACCCGTTTCCGATCGCCCCGCTCGTCGCCGACTCGGGGTCGACGTCGACGGCCCGCTTGACCTCGTCCTGATCGGCGGTCGATGGCTGGCACACCTCGACCGGGTCGATGTCGAGCGTGTCACCTCGGCGATCGAGGCCGTACGGCGTGTCGCCGCCGATGCCCACGGCGAGCTGCTCGTGGCCGGCCGGATCTCAGCAGCGAACCTGGCCTGGTTGGAACGCGAGACAGCTTCGAGGACCCGGGCGCTCATCGAGGAGCGAGGCCTCAGGACGCGACGGCCGGGGCAGCGGCCGGCTGCCTCCGTCCTCGGCGCCCTTGTCGAACGGGACGGTCCTGGATCGTTCGGCACGCACGTGGCACGACTTGGCGACGGCGCGGTCATCGACAGCCGGGTCCTCCTCGCCCATCGATCCGGCGCTGACGAGGCCGGCTGGCCGCGAGCCGAGGACCGGTTCGCGTCGGACCTGCTCCTCGCAGATCAGATCGCGGATCCGTGGCTCCGGGCGTTGACCGAGTCTGCCCGTGAGGCAAGCGTCCCTATCGTCCTTGGCGGTCACACGCTCGTCGGGCCGGGACTGCCACTGGCGCTCGGCCGCTCTCGATAGCATCCGACCGTGACCGGCTTCCGACCCGACCTCCGGCGCGACCCCGTGGCCGATCTGTCGGACCTCGCCGACGACCCGGGTCTCGCCGACCGGATACGCGACGAGATCCGAGCGAGCGGACCGCTGCCGTTCGCTCGCTTCATGGAGCTCGCGCTGTACGACCCTGACGGCGGCTACTACCGCTCCTCGGAGCCGCGCCCGGGCCGCCGTGGCGACTTCATCACCGCGCCCGAGCTCCATCCGATCTTCGGCGAACTCCTTGCGCGCGAGGTCGACGACGCCTGGGTGACACTTGGTCGACCCGACCCGTTCGTCGTCGTCGAGCACGGTGCGGGCGAGGGGGCGCTGGCCGTCCCGCTGCTTGGCGTTCTGTCGCGGGCGATCGACTACCACCCGGTCGAGGTCGACGAGCGCAGGGTCGCCGTCCTGCGAGAGCGCCTGACCGATGCCGGTCTCGGGGGCCGCCTCGTCGATACGCTGCCTGCGTCGTTCGATGGCGTCATCGTCGCCAACGAGGTGCTCGATGCGCTTCCGGTGCACCGCGTCGTTCGGCGGAACGACGCCCTTCGCGAGCTGGCGGTCGACATCGCCCCGGACGGTTCGTTCGTCGACGTCGAGATCGATCCGACTACGCCAGCGCTCGGCGAGCGTCTCGCTGTCGAAGGCATCGACCTCGTCGATGGGCAGACCGCCGAGATCGCGCTCGGCCTGGATGCCTGGGTACGCGATGCGGCGGCACCACTTCGGCACGGCCTTCTGATCCTCATCGACTATGGGGCGCCGGCAACCGAGCTGTACGACCCCGTCCGTCGTCGCGACGGCACGCTGCAGGCCTACGTCCGGCATCAGCTGAGCGACGATCCCTACCGGTTCGTGGGCCGGCAGGACCTCACCGCTCATGTCGATGTCAGCGCGGTCCAACGAGCGGCCGAGGCGGCCGGCCTGACGATCCTGGGTGTGACGACCCAGGCGGAGGCGCTGATGGCCCTCGGCGTCGAGGATCGGCTCCGCGAGATCCAGGCCGATCCGATGACGACGATGGAGGGATACACGCTGCTGCGCGCAAGCCTGCTGCGACTACTCGATCCGGCCGCGATGGGTCGCTTCCGTGTGATGGTCTTCGGTCGCGGATGGCCGCCTGAGCGAGCCCCTCGGATCTTGCGCTATCGCCTGCCGCGGTCGGGGAGCGACGCCGACTAGGGCGAATGCCGTATTGCCGTCACAGGCGGCTGGCCCTCACGCTTTCGATGGTCGTCGCACGACCGCATCGCGACGGGGAGCGCGACGCGAACCTGCACGCGCGCTCGGCGCGCCGCGCTCCCCGCAGCGGTGCCAGACGGTATCCGAAGACGCACCGTCAGCCGCGCGCGCCCACCCCGGATCGACCCACCTCCTCTGTCGATCCGTGCCGTCTTCTTGGACACTTCGGCCGGCGCTACCAAGGCCCGTGGCGCCCGTGCCCGTCGACTCGGTCCGCCCGTTCCCGCTGGTAGAATGCTCGTGCGTGGCGCCTCCACGGAGACGCCCCTGCCCGACGCCTCTTCCACCCCGAAGGGAGTTCGATTGGAACAGCTCTGGTACGTCGTGGGCTTCGCCTTCGCCGGCGTGTCGTTCGTGTTCCTTACGATCGGTGCCGCGTGGCTGATCTCCCACCGGAACAAGGGTGATGTCCACAAGGGGCTGCCGTACGAGTCGGGCATCGACACCTACGGCGACACCCACGGACGATTCGGGCTCTCGTTCTACATCTATGCGCTGTTGTTCGTCGCGTTCGACATCGAGGTGATCTTCATCTACCTCTGGGCGATCGTGTTCAAAGACCCCAATCTGAACCCGGCCGGGCTGTTCATCAGCATGGTCGTGTTCGTCCTGATCCTGTTGCTCGGCCTCGCGTATGCGTGGCGGAAGGGAGCCCTGACATGGCGGTGAATGAGGACCGCGTCAACCCGGACGGGTTGGGCGCGGGACCGTCGGACGCCACCGAGATACCGTCCGATGTGCCAGCCCAGCCGGCCCTACCGGCGACCCGACCCTCTGACGAGGTCATGGCGCCGATCGTCGTGCCGAACACCCTGTGGCGGTCGGTCGACCCGCTGGCCTACGAGGGCAACCAGCCGACGAGCATCACCCACCTCGCTGAGTTCGAGGCGAGCGGCCTCGGACGCCGTGACAACGCGCGCTGGAGCGGCCCGCTCGAGGTGATCCCGACCAAGGCCGACTATGTCCTCGATCTGATCCGGATGAACAGCCTCTGGCCGCTGCTGTCCGGTCTCGCGTGTTGCGCGATCGAGATGATGTCGGCAGCCACCTCGAAGAACGACATGGATCGGTGGGGCATGTTCCCGTTCCGCGCGAGCCCCCGCCAGGCCGACGTCCTGATCGTGGCGGGGACCCTCACGACGAAGATGGCAGGACCGCTGGTCCGTTTGTGGGAGCAGATGCCCGAGCCGAAGTGGTGTGTCGCGATGGGCGACTGCACCTGCTCGGGCGGGCGCTACAAGCGGAGCTATTCGACGGTCGAGGGCATCGACCGCGTGATGCCCGTCGATGTCTACGTCCCGGGCTGTCCGCCCCGTCCCGAGGGCCTCATCTTCGGGATGATGAAGCTGCAGCAGCTCATCAAGGATCGCCGTGGCCACTGGCCGGAGCGACCGATCGGCCCGACGGTCCCCGCGCAGATCTGACATGGATCGATCGTTCAAGGGTCGCCTCGAGCGGCGCTTCGGCGACCAGCTGACCGGTCCCGTCCGGCAGCGCCATGACGAGACCGAAGTGCGGATCACCGCCGGCGACGTCGTGCCGGTGATCACGGCACTCCACGACGAGCCCGAGTTCGCCTTCGAGTTCCTCGCCGATCTGTGCGGCGTCGATACCGGCGAGGTGATGCAAGTCGTCTACCACCTGTGGAGCCCGACGACACCGGACTGGCTCCGCGTCATCGTCGACGGTCTCTCGCGCGACGACCCCCGCGTCCCATCGGTCACGTTCATGTGGAAGGGCGCCGAGTGGATGGAGCGCGAGGCGTACGACATGTTCGGCATCACGTTCGAGGGCAATCGCGATCTGCGGCGGATCTACATGCCACCGGACTACCAGAGCTTCCCGCTCCGCAAGGACTTCTATCTGGCCGACGACGCTGCCCGATCCCCCGGCGCCGGCGTACGGCACATGGAGCAGACCCACCCGCCCCGAGACACCGTCGCCACCGGGAAGGTGCGACGACTGAGCCCGGGTACCTGAGCAGCCCGAAGGGATCCCGATGACCGCCACCACACCCCGCCCCGACGCCCCCGGCAGCCATCGCACCAGCAGCCTGGGCGATGACGCGTTCGCCGGTGCGCCGGACGATCCGCGCGTCCAGCTCGACCGCGAGCTCGGTGTGTTCGAGCCCGTGCCGCCGTATCCGCCGCGGACCGAGCGCGAGGCCGAGTTCTACACGCTGCGCGACGGAGAGATGTTCCTCAACATGGGTCCGCAGCACCCGTCGACCCATGGCGTGCTCCGCGTCGTCCTCAAGCTTGACGGCGAGAAGGTCGTCGACCTCGATCCCGTGCTCGGGTATCTGCATCGAGGCGTCGAGAAGCTGTGCGAGAACGCCGACTACCACCATTCGATCGCGTACCTCGATCCGCTCGAGTACGTCAGCTCACTGTTCTGCGAGTGGCCGGGCGTCATGGCGTTCGAGAAGCTGCTCGACGTGCAGGTGCCGCGGCGTGCGGAGTACATCCGCGTGCTTTCCGCCGAGCTGAACCGGATCGCCAGCCACTCGCTGTTCCTCGGGTGGATGGCCCTCGACCTCGGCGGCTTGACACCGATCCTGTGGTCGTTCATCGAGCGCGACACGATCGTCGAGATGCTCGCGTCGCTCACCGGCCAGCGGATGCTGTTCAACTACTTCCGGATCGGCGGGGTCAATGGCGACCTGAACCACGAGTTCATGAGCCGTCTCGGTGACTGGATGAGCCGTGCGACCGAGCAGGTCGAGGCCGGCAACGCGCTGCTCAACGAGAACGAGATCTTCGTCCGCCGCATGCGAGGCCTCGGCAAGATCGATTCGAAGACCGCGTTGCGGATGACGATGAGCGGCCCGAACCTTCGTGCCACCGGCGTGCCGTTCGACATGCGCCGCGCGCATCCGTACAGCGTCTTTCCGGAGCTCGACTTCGACATCCCGACGCGCCAGGAGGGTGACTGCCTCGCGCGGTACCTCCTCCGCATGGACGAGATCAAGCAGAGCCTGCGGATCATCGACCAATGCCTGCACCAGATGCCGGACGGGCCCGTGATCGCCAAGCTGCCACGGCTGCTACGTCCACGGCCGGGTCGGGCGTACGCGGGCATCGAAGCGCCGCGTGGGCAGTACGGGGTCTATGCGATCAGCGACGGGACGGATCAGCCGTTCCGGATGCGGATCCACGACCCGTCGTTCCTGCACCTGCAGTCGGTCGGGCTGATGATGCCGGGGCATCTTGTCGCCGACACCATGGCCATCATGGCTTCGTTGGATCCGATCATGGGCGGAGTAGATAAGTGACACGTGACGTCGGCGTGCCGCTGGACGGGCGACTGCCCGCGTTGACAGCTGCGCGCCTTCGCTCACGTAGCTGGAGCTACGCTGGCTCGGCTGCTCACTGTCGCCTTGGCCTCGCCCCGTCCCGCAGCACGCAAGGCAGTTCGGATCGCGCGCGTCGCGGCTCGTCTACCGCGGAGTCGGAGCGATGACGGTCGTCTCGCGAAGCTGGAACCGGCTGACGCTGCCGGGCAAGTTCCTGTTCATCGTCGTGCCGCTGCTGATCGTCGCGACCGCGGCGCTGATCATCCTGATCACCGCGTTCGGGCAGCTGGCGATCGACACGCTCGCCGCGAACCTGCCGATCGTGCGGTTCGTCGTGGCCGCGACGGTCATCCTGCTCATCACGGTCCCGACCGCGTTCCTGATCATCTACATGGAGATGAAGATCATCGCCCTGATGAATCTTCGGATCGGACCGGACCGGGTCGGGCCGTTCGGGTCGCTCCTCTCCGTGGTGCACGGGCTGAAGGTCCTCATGAAGGAGGACTTCACCCCGACCGGTGCCGACTCGGTCGTCTTCACGTGGGCTCCGGTCGTGGTCTACCTGGCCAGCGTGATGACGCTGCTCGTCATCCCGTTCGCACCCGGTCTGTACGGGGCTGACCTCAACATCGGCCTGCTCTACTTCTTCGCGGTCAGCGGCCTTGCCGTCGTCGGGCTGCTGATGGCCGGTTGGTCGAGCTACAACAAGTACTCGCTGCTCGGCGGCCTGCGTGCGGCCGCGCAGATCGTCAGCTACGAGATCCCGCTGACGTTGTCGGTCGTGGGGCTGCTGCTGCTCGCCGGGACGATGAGCCTCAATCAGATCGTCGAGAACCAGCAGGGCTGGTTCACCGACTGGTACATCTTCCAGCAGCCACTCGGGGCGTTGATCTTCTTCATCGCTGCGACCGCGGAGGCGAACCGCACGCCGTTCGACCTGACCGAGGCGGACTCCGAGATCGTCGCGGGCTTCGCGACCGAATACTCGGGGATGCGCTTCGGATTCTTCTTCTTCGCTGAGTACGTCAACGTGTTCATCGTCTCGGCCCTGTTCGTGACGCTGTTCCTTGGCGGCTGGAATGCGCCGTTCGCGATCCCCGCGGCGTGGAACGTCCAGCTCAGCCTCGACCCGGCCGCGTTCAACATCGGCCTTCTGTTCATCATCGCGCTCGCACCGATCGTGCTGACGCTGCTGTTCGCTGCCCCGTTCTGGCTCCTCAGCTCGCGGATCAAGTGGTGGCAGGCGCTGCTCATCGGGTTCGTGCTTGCGAACATCTTCATCGTCACGCTGGCCCTCGCGTGGGCGTACATCGGCCTGGACTGGGTCGCCGGTATCCTCTGGTTCATGCTCAAGACGTACGTGCTCGTGTTCACCTTCGTGTGGATGCGGGGTACGTTGCCGCGCGTCCGGATCGATCAGCTGATGGGCTTCGCGTGGAAGTGGCTCCTGCCTGCGTCGCTCCTGAACCTGTTCGTGACGGCGGCGGCGATCGTCGTGATCGGGCGATAGCCGGATGAGCTTCGTCCCCGGTCTCGGCATCGCGAAGGGCATGGCCCTGACGCTTCGGCGCTTCTTCGAGCCGAAGGCGACCATCAAGTACCCGGAGGAGACCGCGGACGTCGCGGGCAAGTTCCGCGGCCGTCTCCAGTTGCTCTACGACGAGTGGGGCACGCTCAAGTGCGAGACGTGCTTCCAATGCGCCCAGGCCTGTCCGATCGAGTGCATCGACATGGGCGGCATCGACACGCGCGGTCGCTATCACGTCCACTGGGGCCCGCCCGAGACCTACGGCGAGCGGCGCGAGGAGTCCGCGGTGCGGCGATCAGGTCGGACCGTGCCGGACCCGGCATTCAGGCCATATGAGCCGATCGACCTCGGCGAGGTCGATCGGATCCTCGATGAGCACGACTTCGATCCGGCGCACATGCTGCCGATCCTCGAGGCGACGCAGGAGGCGTATGGCTACCTGCCCGTCGCGGCGCTGAAGCGCATCAGCCATCGGACGGGTGCCTGGTACGCGATCATCTACGGGACGGCGAGCTATTACAGCCATCTCCGTTTCGAGCCGCCGACCGCGACCGACCAGGCTGCTGCGGTCGACCGACACCGCCCGGCGGAGACGGCCTATCTTGCTGCTCTCGGCACCGCCCTCGAGGGAGGCGGTCGCGCCGGCGCGTCCGCGGGCGCGTGACATGGTGACGATCCTGAAGACACCGGCCGCCTGGCCGCGGATCCTCCTCGCTCGCGCCGACGCCAAGGACCCCGTGGACCTCGATGCCGCGGTCGCCGAGGGTGCCTTCGTGGCGCTCGAGCGTGCCTTCCGCGAGCTCGGCGGCGCCGGAACGACCGCAGCGGTCACGGCGTCCGGCCTTCGCGGACGCGGCGGGGCGGGGTACCCGACCGGTGACAAATGGCGGACGGCGGCGACGACCGAAGCGGACCGCCGATACGTCGTCGCCAACGGCTACGGTGCCGATCCGGCGTCTCACACCGACCGGACCCTGATGATGCGCGATCCGTATGCGGTGATCGAAGGGACGGCCATCGCGGCGACCGCCATCGGAGCTCGGGAGGCGTTCATCGCCGTCCGCGGCGAGGACACCGAGCTCATCGCCACCCTGTCCACGGCGATCGGCAACGCGACCGATGCGGGCTACGTCGGCTTCGACGTCTTCGGCTCCGGGATGGAGCTGTCGATGTCGGTCCGCCCGGTCCAAGGCGCCTACATGCTCGGCGAAGAGACGGTCCTGCTGAAGGCGCTGGAGGGGAAGCGCGGCCAGCCGGACCAGCGCCCGCCGCACCCGGCTGAAACGGGTCTGTTCGAGCGGCCGACCGTGGTCAACAACGTCCAGACCCTCGCAGCGGTCCCGTGGATCATCCGCGAGGGGGCCGAGGCCTTCCGTGCGACCGGTTCGACGCGCGCTCCGGGGACCGTCCTGGTCCAGGTGCGGACCCCGGGCAAGGATGGTGTCGCCGAGGTGCCGCTCGGCACGCCCCTCCGAGAGGTCGTCAAGCTCGGCGGCCGCCTTCCAGAAGGTCGCTCCCTCCAGGCCGTCCTGATCGGCGGCCCGTCCGGCGGACTGTTGCCACCCGACGCGCTCGATACCCCGTACGACTTCGATGGACTGCGTGACGCCGGTGCGCATCTCGGCTCCGGGTCGCTCGTCCTCGTCGATGACCGGACCGATCTGCTCGAGCTCGTCGGCGTCCTGACCCTCTTCTGCTCGAACGAGGCCTGCGGGAAGTCGATCCCGTGCCGCATCGGCACACGGCGTCTCGCCGAGATCGTCGCCCGCCGCGAGGCCGGTCTGCTCCGACCGGCCGACCCACAGCTCGCGACCGACCTCGCGCACGACATCGTCGCGTCAGCGCTATGCGACCACGAGCGCCTTGCCACCCTCCCGCTCACCAGCGGGATGCGATACTTCGCTTCCGCCTTCGACCCTGACAGCCGGCCGGCGACGGCCGCCACCGGATCCTGATGACCGACACGCTCGCCCGCCCCGAGCCGCGCGCCGCCGAGACCGAGGCATCGACCCCGGCGACGACACGCGGTGCCCTCGCCGATCGACTGC
The DNA here is from genome assembly GCA_035703005.1 of Candidatus Limnocylindrales bacterium. Lineage (GTDB taxonomy): Bacteria > Chloroflexota > Limnocylindria > Limnocylindrales > CSP1-4 > SPCO01. The sequence continues at coordinate 18,460 of DASSZA010000244.1, forward strand.
TCGATACCCAGGCGCCGCAACGGCCGCAATCGACGCCACGCATCCGCATCGAGGTCGACGGCCGGGTCGTCGAGGGCTTCGAGGGACAGACGATCCTCGAAGTCTGTCGCGACAACGGGATCGAGATCCCGACCCTGTGCTACGAACCGAAGCTCCCGGGCTTCGGCGCGTGCCGGATGTGCGTCGTCGAGGTCGAGGGCGAGGAGCATCCGCCGATCTCGTGCTCGCGCTCATGCGAGGACGGGATGAAGGTCCAGACGCAGACCGAGGAGGTGCGCCGGCTGCGCCGCACGAACCTCGAGCTGATCTTCTCGGACCACAACGCGTACTGCCTGCCGCCCTGCCAGAACAAGTGCCCGAGCCACATCGACATCCCGGGCTTCCTCAAGGCGAATGCCGAGGCGAACTGGCGGGAAAGCACCCGGATCTTCAAGCGCACCATCCCGTTCCCGTCGGTGCTCGGGCGGGTCTGCCCGGCGCCCTGCGAGGAGCACTGCCGGCGAGATGAGGTCGACGAGGCCATCGCGATCCGCGACTCCCACCGCTACGCGGGCGACCAGGTACTTCGCGCGATGCTCGATGAGCATGTCGACCCGCCCGTCCCGTTCGAGCAGCAGGTCAGCTCGGGTCGCCGGGCGGCCGTCATCGGGTCGGGTCCGGCCGGCATGGCCGCGGCGTACTACCTGCTCCTCGCCGGTCATGACGTCACCGTGTTCGAGCGTGACCCCTCCCCGGGCGGGATGCTCCGCTATGGCATCCCGCAGTACCGCCTGCCGAAGGTCGAGGTGCTCGAGGCTGAGTACGAGTCGGTCACCCGGCTCGGGGCGCGGATCGTCACGAACGCGGGTCTTGGGCGCGACTTCACGCTCGACGACCTGACCAACCAGGGCTTCGACTCCGTCCTGATCGCGATCGGCTGCTACGACACCAACAAGCTCGGCATCCCGGGCGAGGACGCGGCAGAAGTGCTCGACGGGCTGGAGTACCTGCGCACCGCGACGCTCGGTCTCCCCTACCCGAACCACGCCGGCAAGCGCGTCGTCGTCATCGGCGGCGGCTTCACCTCGATGGACTGCTCGCGGACGTCGATCCGGCAGGGTGCCAGTGAGGTGACTCTCGTCTACCGGCGCGATATGAAGGACATGCCTGCATCCGACGAGGTCCACGAGGCGATCGAGGAAGGCGTCACGGCCATCTTCCAGGCCGGCCCCGTCCGGGTCATCACCGACGACGCCGGTAACGTCACCGGTGTCGAGTTCATCCGGATGCAGCTTGGCGAGCCCGATGCATCCGGGCGCCGCCGACCCGAGCCGGCGCCCGGGACCGAGTTCACCATCCCCTGCGACCGCGTGCTACTGGCCATCGGCCAGGGCCCCGAGCTCGATTGGGCGAGTCAACCCGGGAACGAGGGTGTCCAGGCGACCAAAAACCGCCGGCTCAAGGCCGACGCGGTCACCTTCTCCACGGGCCGACCTGGTGTCTTCGGGAGCGGCGACGTGCGCATCGGTGCCGCCACGGTCGTCGAGGCGATCGCCGAGGGGCGGCGCGCCGCCTACGCGGTCGACGCCTATCTCAAGGGGATGGATCTCGACGCGATCCGGACCCGCCAGACGCTCGCCGAGCCGCAGCCGGAATTCCTGTCGATCGTGCCGTTCACCGGCGAGATCAAGGAGCCGCGCTACCGGTTGAAGCCTCTCCCCGCGGAGCAGCGCAACCGCAGCTACATCGAATATGAGCTGCCGTACACGCGGGAGGAGGCGATGGCGGAGTCGACCCGCTGCCTCCAGTGCACGTGCGAAGCGATCGGGTTCTGCGACCTCCGCCGGTGGGGCATCGAATACGGCACGACGCTCCAGACGCTCGAGCCTGACAACCACCACGGGGCCGGCTACCGGTCCATCACGGAAAACCGGTTCACCGGCGTCAACCACGACTACATCCGCGACGATTCGCACGCGTTCATCCTTCGCGAGCCGTCGCGCTGCATCGACTGCGGCCGCTGCGCCAACGTCTGCGCCGAGATCGTCGGGGCGGCGTGCTACGACTTCATGCGCATCGGCTTCGACACGCTCGTCACGACGCCGCTCGATATGAGCCTGAACGACACGCCGTGCGTGTCGTGCGGCCGCTGCGCCGAGACGTGTCCCACCGGCGCCCTGATGCCCAAGCCACGCGTCCTCGAGAAGTACGAGGTCGACGAGAGCCGCTGCATCCTCTGCGGGATCTGCGTCGATGCGTGCCCCTACGACGCGCTCCGCGACAGCACCGAGTTCGAGCTGTCCCACACCGGGCGCTCGGAGCCGATGATCGACCTGATGGCGCTCGCGGCGATCGACAAGGAGACCGAGGTCACCTACATCCGGCGCGAGCGCGATTGGCTCGAGCGCGCTCAGATCGAAGGCCGGGTCTACGACCCCGGACGTCTCCTCCCGGTACTCCCACCGACGCTCGCGGGAATCCCAGCCGGCGCACGCACGAACGGCAACGGCCACGGGCATGACGGGCACGGCGCGGTCGCCGCCCTCGGCCCGGGTCAGCACGAGTAGCCGTGCTCGCCAAGCTCCCCCAGATCATCTTCGCGCTGCTCGTCATGGGCGTGGTCCTCGGGATCGCCGCCCTGATGCTCGTCGTCCTCCACCAGGACTGGGACGACGTCCTGCTGTGGTTGCTTGCCGCCGTGATGATCGGCGCCGGTCTCCTCGTCGTGACGATGCGCGACATCATCCGGTGCGGGCTCGCCATGATCGTGTGCTTCCTGGCGCTCGCCGGGATCTACGTGCTGATGGGCGTCCCGTTGCTGGGCGCAGCGCAGGTGATCGTCTACATCGGTGCGATCAGCGTCCTGATCCTGTTCGCCATCATGCTCACGCAGACCAAGGACGCGCCGACGCGGCTCGTCTTCCAGACCCAGGCAGGCCCGGCGTCGATCGCCGCGATCGTCGTTGCCATCGTCATCGCGCTCGCCGTGGCCGCGACTGACTGGGGTCCGGTCGAGCGCGGCGCGCGGCTCGGCACCGAGATCATGTCGCGGATCCTCTTCCAGCAGTTCCTCTTCCCGTTCGAGATCGTCAGCGTGTTGTTGCTCGCCGCCGTGATCGGTGGCGTATTCCTCGCGAAGCGTGAACCGGGCGGGCCGTCGTGAGCGATAACCTCGACACCTACCTGATCCTGTCCGGGATCCTGTTCGCGATCGGCTCGTTCGGGTTCCTCGCTCGCCGCAACGCGATCAGCATGCTCATGTCGATCGAGCTGATGCTCAACGCCGTCAACCTGGCGATCGTCGCGTTCGGGTTGTTCGGGCCACGCGCTGACTCCGTCGCGCAGGGTTCGGTCTTCGCGTTGATGGTGATGGCCGTCGCAGCGGCCGAGGCGACCGTCGGGCTCGCGATCGTCATCGCCATCTACCGGAACAAGAAGACTCCGCTGGTCGATGAGTACGACGCGATGCGGCAGTGAACGAACTGCAGCGGTCACATCGGCGTGCCATCGGACGGCCGATCGCCGCGTTGGCCGCTGCGCGCGCTCGCTCACGCACCTCGGAGTGCGCTCGCTTGCGTGCTCGTGGCCGCCTTGCGCTCGACGCATCCGCCGACACGCAAGGTAGTTCAGCGTGAACGTGGCGTCGCTGCTGCCCCTGCTGCTCGTCCTGCCGATCGGGGGCTTCCTGTTCACGGCCCTTGTGGGCCGACGGCTCGGCAAGCAAGCCCATTGGGTCCCCGTCGCGGTGATCTTCATCGCCTGGATCATCGCGATGGTCGCCGTGTTCAACGTGCTGACCGGGACCGCACCACTCGTCGAGGGCTCCGAAGAGCTCCACGGGTACGTCGTCGGGCCGTGGACATGGATCCCGGCCGGCGACTTCCAGGTGAACTTCGGGCTGTTCGTCGACCCGCTTACTGCCTGTCTCCTGATCGTCGTCACGACGATCGGGCTGTTGGTCCACATCTACTCGATCGGCTACATGGGCCACGACCCGGGCTACTGGCGGTTCTTCGCGTACCTGAACCTGTTCATGTTCTCGATGCTGCTGCTGGTCCTCGCAGACTCGTGGCTCGTCGTGTTCGTGGCGTGGGAGCTCGTCGGCCTGTCGAGCTACCTGCTCATCGGCTTCTGGTATCGCAAGCGCTCGGCGGCGCTCGCGGCGAAGAAGGCGTTCATCGTCAACCGCGTCGGCGACGTGGGATTCGCGCTCGGGATCATGGCCATCTTCCTGAACACGGGCACGCTGGACGTCCGCCAGTCGCTCGAAACGCTGACCTCACCGACGCTCGTAGCCTTCCCGATCCCGCTGCCGATCGTGGCCCTGCTCGTGTTCGCCGGCGCGATGGGCAAGAGCGCCCAGTTCCCGCTCCACGTCTGGCTGCCTGATGCGATGGAGGGCCCGACCCCGGTCTCGGCACTCATCCATGCGGCGACGATGGTCAACGCGGGCGTGTACCTGGTCGCCCGCGCCAACCCGCTGTTCGCGTCTGCTCCCTCGACGATGGTCGTCGTCGCCTCGATCGGCATCTTCACGGCCATCCTCGCGGCATCGATCGCGATGACGCAGACCGACATCAAGCGCGTGCTGGCGTACTCGACGCTGTCACAGCTCGGCTACATGTTCGCGGCGCTCGGCGTCGGTGCGTTCACGGCGGCGATCTTCCACCTGATGACGCACGGCTTCTTCAAAGGACTGCTCTTCCTTGGCTCGGGCTCCGTGATCCACGCCGTCCACGAGGAGCAGGACATGCGCCGGATGGGTGGGCTGTCGAAGAAGATCCAGATCACCTACATCACGATGCTCATCGGGTCGTTCGCGATCTCCGGGATCCCGCCGCTCGCGGGCTTCTTCTCGAAGGACGAGATCCTCGGCGAAGCCTTCAAGCTCGGCTTCCCGTGGATCTGGGCGATCGGCCTGTTCGTGGCGCTGCTCACAGCGTTCTACATGTTCCGTTTGATGGGGCTCACCTTCTGGGGCTCGTTCCGCGGGCCGAAGGAGCTGTGGGACCGCATCCATGAGTCGCCGCCCGTGATGACGACACCGCTGATCCTGCTCGCCATCCCGTCCGCGTTGCTCGGCCTCTTCCTCGGCCTGCCGCTCGGCGCGAACCTGATCTCACACTGGCTTGAGCCTGTCTTCCAGCCGGCGGTCGAGATGCTCCATCACACCGAGGCCGAGTACCAGCTGTTCGGCATCGACGGCGCGCTCATCGGTGCGAGCGTCGCTGTGGCGGCGGTCGGCGTCGCCCTCGCGTGGCGATACTTCGGCACTGATATCGGCGGTCTTCATCTACCCGCCCGGCCTGAGGCGGTCCGCGAGATCACCGCGCGACCGGGTCTCTCGTTCCTCTACCGCGCGTCGTTGAACAAGTGGTGGTTCGACGAGCTCAACCACCTGCTATTCATCGTCGTCGGTGGGCGGATCGCGAACGCGATGTGGTGGTTCGACCGCGAGGTCATCGACGGCACCGTCAACGGCATCGGCAGCTTGACGGTGGTCGCCGGTCGCAACATCCGACGCGTCCAGACCGGACGGGTGCAGAACTACGCACTCGGGATCGCCATCGGCCTCCTGGTGATGGCCGGCTCATACCTGCTGCTCATCGGGAACCAGGGATGAGTCTCGCCGGCATGCCGATCGGCATCCTCACGATCGTCACGTTCCTGCCGCTGGTCGGCGCGCTCGTGGTCGCTATCCTGCCGACGTCCTGGACCCGCCCGACGGCACTCGCGTTCGCCCTCGTGACCTGGGTCGTATCGCTGCTGATGCTGGTCGGATACGCGGGCGCGGCCGGCAACCAGTTCGACTTCGTGGAGGCCTACGACTGGATCCCCGCCTTCGGCATCCAGTACAAGCTCGGC
>DASSZA010000290.1:0-4876 GCA_035703005.1 Candidatus Limnocylindrales bacterium
GCTCATGAGCCATCATCTCAAGCGACTTCGAGTCGCAGGACTGGTCGCGACCCGGCGCGTCGGCCGAGAGACCATCTGCACGCTCCGACCCGAGGCCTTCGGCGAGGTCGCCGCTCGTGAGCGCGAGATCCTGGGGATCGCCAGTTGACCCTCTCCAACCGGTCTCGCGACGCAGTCAAGGCCGTCTTCGAGCCGATCGCTCTGGCCATGGGCCGAGCGGGGCTCACGCCCGACGCTCTCACGCTGATCGGATTCGCGATCACGACGACGGGCGCGGTCCTCGTCGCCCTGCAGCACTGGACCATCGGCGGCATCGTCGTGTTCATCGGCGGTGCCTTCGACATGTTCGATGGCACCCTCGCGAGGGCGACCGGCCGCGTCTCGCGCTGGGGTGCTTTCCTCGACTCGGTCTTCGACCGCGGCGGCGAGGCGATCGTCTACATCGGGATCGTGTTCGGGGCCGCTGTCGAGGAGCACACTCGTGTTCCGATCCTGGCGACGAGCGCCATGGCCGCCGCCTTCATGGTCAGCTACGTCCGGGCACGCGCGGAGGGTCTCGGGTTCTCCCCTGGCAAGGGCATGGCCGCTGTCGGGCTGATGCCCAGAGAAGTCCGCCTCGTGATCCTGTCGATCGGCTTGGTCCTCGCGGACGCCCCGAACATCAAGGCACTCGAACCGACGCTCGCGATCATCGCGATCGGCGCCACCCTCACCGTGATCCAGCGGATCCTCCATGTCCGTAGCCAGGCGAACGCCGCGGCTGCGAGCCAACCGATCGAACAGGAGCAGATGTGAGCACCAACGGCAGGAACGGCAACGGGAACGGGAGCGGCGGCACGAGCCCGTCGAATACGTGGGCAGGCGCCGGCCGGCGCGGTGACGGCAAGGTCCGCGTCGCGATCGTCGGGGTCGGCAATTGTGCGAGCAGTCTCGTCCAGGGCCGGTACTACTACGAGAACGCGAGCGACGATGACTTCGTCCCGGGGCTGATGCACGTGAACCTGGGCGGGTACCACGTCCGGGACATCGAGTTCGTGGCCGCCTTCGACATCGACAAGAACAAGGTCGGCAAGGATCTCGGCGAGGCGATCTACGTCACGCCGAACAACACCTTCGTCTTCCATCAGACCGGCAAGCTTGGGGTCGAGGTCCAGCGCGGGATGACCCACGACGGCCTCGGCAAGTACCTCTCGCAAGTGATCGAGAAGGCGCCCGGTCCGACCGTCGACATCGTCGGCATCCTCAAGGAGCGCGAGGTCGACGTGATGGTGTCGTACCTCCCGGTCGGAAGCGAAGAGGCGACGAAGTGGTACGCGGAGCAGGCCCTGCGCGCCGGAGTCGGCTTCGTCAACGCCATCCCCGTCTTCATCGGTCGCGAACCGTACTGGCAGCGGCGGTTCGCCGAGGAGGGTCTGCCGGTCATCGGCGATGACATCAAGAGCCAGGTCGGCGCGACGATCAGTCACCGCGTCCTGACCCGCCTGTTCATGGACCGCGGCGTCCGGCTCGACCGCACGTACCAGCTCAACTTCGGCGGCAACACCGACTTCCTGAACATGCTCGAGCGCGAGCGCCTCGAGTCCAAGAAGATCTCGAAGACCAACGCGGTCACGAGCATGCTCGATTACGAGCTCGACTCCGATGACGTCCACGTCGGCCCCTCGGATCACGTGCCGTGGCTACAGGACCGCAAGTGGTGCTACATCCGGATGGAGGGCACGACGTTCGGCGACGTGCCGCTCAATGCGGAACTGAAGCTCGAGGTCTGGGACTCACCCAACTCCGCCGGCGTCATCACCGACGCGATCCGCTGCCTGAAGCTCGGGCTCGATCGCGGGCTCAAGGGGACGCTCGTCGCACCGTCGGCCTACTTCATGAAGAGCCCGCCCCGCCAGATCCCCGATGACGTCGCCCGCGAGCGCGTGGAAGCGTTCATCCGCGGTGAGGACTCGGAGACGCTGGTCGGCACCGAGAAGGCGCCGGCTCGCACACTTCGGACGCTCGCGGCGTCCCGCTCGAGGACGGCGACGACCGCCGGTTCATGACGGCGGGCGATCAGTCGCACGCGGGACCGCCAGCGAAGGCTGCCCGCATCGATCGCCGTCTCGAGGCTCCCCATCGGCGGGGCGGGTCGAGTCCGCGCATCCTCGAGCGGGCGGCGGTGCTCGCGTATCGCGCGACGTCGTGGCTGCTTGCCACGGTGCCGCCGAGACCGGCGGCCGCGATCATCGGGCGTCTGTCCCAGGCGTCGTACCTGCTCTGGCCGACCAAACGCCGTTGGTCGAACCGCAACTTCGGCAACGTCCTTGGCTTGCCGCCAGACCACCGACGCGTACGTGAGGCCGCGCTCAGCGCGTACATGGGCTACGGCCGCTATCTCGTCGAGCTCATGCGCCTGCCGACCCTACCGTCGGAGGAGATCGCACGCCTGATCCCGGTCCTCGACGTCGATGAGGTCCGTGGGATCTGGGAGCGTTCGCCGGGCGGGCTGATCATGACCGTCGGCCACGTTGGGAGCAACGAAGCGGTGGCCGCCGCGATCGCCCATCACGGCATGCCGATCAGCGTCGTCGCCGATGACTCCTCGTTCCCGGAGATCTACGAGATCCTGCGGCGGCAACGCGAGGGCTGGGGAGTGAAGCTCATCCCGTGGCGCAACCTGCGCGACATCTTCGGCGTGTTGCGGCGTCACGAGATCCTCGGACTTCTCGTCGACTGGGGCTATCGCTCCGACGGCATACCGGTGCGGCTGTTCGGGGAATGGACGGCTCTTCCGGCCGGCCCGGCCACGCTCGCGGCCAAGACGCGGTCGCTGATCCTGCCGATCACCATCCGACGCCAGCCCGACGACTCATTCCACGTGTCGTGGTCGTCGCCGATCGAGGTCCCATCCGGAGATCCCGCCGACCTTCAGCGGGCGACCCAGGCCGTCGCCGATGCCCTCGCCTCGACGATCGCCGCCGCGCCCGACCAGTGGTACAGCTTCAAGCCGATCTGGCCGTCGACGTCCGCGGAAGCCGCCGACCTCGAGCGACGCGCCGGGCTCATGCAAGCGAACGTCCCGGATCCCGGTCCCGGCCCGGAGTACGCCTGAGCGTGCGACGCATCGGGCGCAGCGTGCGGCGGCGCGCCCTTCAGGCCGCATCATGGCTGGCGTGCCGCCTTCCGGAGCGGCCGCAGGTCGCGCTCGCTGAGCTCGCCGGCGACCTCTGGTATCGACGGACGCCGGACCGCGCCGCACAGGCGCGGCGCAACCTGCGGCGCGTTGCCGAGTGGCTGGCGGCCAACGACCGCGGGACGCCGCTCGCGCGTGCGGCGGCCCACGACCCGCGTGCCCTGGAGCGCCTGGTCCGACTCGCCTACCGGCACGCAGCGCGCTACTACCTCGAGGTCGCCCGGACGCCGGGGATGGGCGGCGAGGAGGTCCCGCGGCGGCTCACCGTCGAGACGCCGGACGTCGTGGAGGAGGCCTTTACGCTCGGTCGCCCGGCCATCTTCGTCGGGCTGCACTTCGGCGCGATCGAGCTGCCGGCCCTGCTGCTTGCCTCGCGCGTTGGCGAAGCGGTGGCGCCGATGGAGACGCTCGACGACGCGGAACTCCAGGCCTGGTTCATCCGCTCGCGCGGCTCCGTCGGGATCAGGATCGTCGGGGTGCGGGAGGCCCGACGAGAGCTCACGGCAGCGCTCCGGGAAGGGCGCTACGTGGGCCTGGTCGGGGACCGTGACCTCACCGGCGGCGGCACGCTCACGGACCTGTTCGGCGCGCCCGCCCGTCTTCCGCTCGGCCCGGCCCTCCTCGCGATCGAGACTGGTGCACCGCCATATGTCATGGGCGTCCGTCGTACGACGCCTGGTCATTACCTGGGTCGCCTGGAGCGTGTGGACGTCGCTACCGAGGGGTCGCGCCGCGAGCGAGCCACGGCGACCGCCGCTTCGATCGCTCGGGCGTTCGAGCGGATCATCGAAGATGCGCCGGAGCAATGGTGGGCCGTCTTCTTCCCGATCTGGCCGGATCTCGAGTCGACGGATGGCTGAGGAGGGCCGGCCCGGCCGTGCGGATCTGCACATCCACACGGTCGCGTCGGACGGCCTCGCCGACGTCGTCTCGATCATCGACGACGTCGTGCGCCGCGGCGAGCTCGATGTCATCGCGATCACCGACCACGAACGGATCGATGCCGCCCTCGCAGGCAGGGCGATCGCGCGGGACCGAGGTCTACCGATCGACGTCATCGTCGGCGAGGAGGTCACGACGCTCGGCGGCCATCTCCTCGGACTGTTCATCGACCGCCGGATCAAGCCGTATCGCACGCTCGGTCGGACGATCGCCGACATCCACGAGGCAGGCGGCATCGCCGTGCCGGCGCATCCCCTCGTCCCATATCCGCTGTGCGCCCAGGGCTGGGTCCTGCGGCGCCTGCTCGACGACCCTGACGACGCGGTCCGGCCGGACGGGCTCGAGACATTCAACCCGACAGCGCTCGGGCGACCGTGGCACGATCGGGCGGTGCGCTTCGCCGACGATCACGCGCTCGCCCGCATCGGCAACAGTGACGCCCATGCGCTCGAGGCCGTCGGGGCCGGCTGGACGGCGTTCACCGGCAGGACCGCAGCGGAGCTCCGAATGGCCATCGAGGACCGCACGACCGATCACGGCGGGTCCTTCCATGGGACGGTCGGACAGTTCGGTGTCTTCGGGCAGCAGGTGCGCAAGCGGGCGATCGACGCGCGCGACGAGCTGAGTGGCAGGGTCCGGCGCGCGGGCACGGGACGCGATCACGGTTACCCGGGGGGCCGGGCTCGGCCACCGCGCTACGACGGACCGGACGCCTCATGAAGATCGGCCTCGTCTGCCCCTACATCTACCCGGCCGGCG
>DASSZA010000014.1:0-2276 GCA_035703005.1 Candidatus Limnocylindrales bacterium
CGATGAAGGACCCCGAGCTCACCACCGACGAGATCGAGCCGACCGAGGAGGACATCGCGATCGCCAAGGTGATCGGCGACGTCTGGCTGGCCAGCCTCGTGCAGTGGGTCACCGGCCGCGCCTCCGCGGTCGACGTGTCGAAGTCGATGGACGTCGCCGTCCGCCTCCTCCTCCGCTGACGGGCGGGTCAGCGCTGCCGCCGGAACAGCTCACGTGCGCGATTGTGGCGCCGATCCACGCAAGGTCCGCGCTGATCCGGTGCATGTGCGCGATTGTGGCGCGGGCGTGGCTGCACGCGGGTCAGCGACGGCGCTTGGGCTTCTCCCGGACCCGGACCGACTGGCCGGACCGTTCGACCTCGAACGCTCCGATCGCCGTGACCAGGTCGACCAGCTTCGCGTAGCGCCAGTTGCGGGGGTCGAAGTCGGGCGCCTGCTTCACGATGTGGCTGCCCACCGCGCCGAGCGGCGCCCAGCCCTCGTCGTCCGAGGCGCTCTCGATCGCAGTCCGCATCAGGCTCATCAACCGGCCGTCACCGCGCAGCTCCTTGGCCGTCGGGCGCTTGCTCGTCTGCTCGGCGCCCGTCTCCTCGTCGCCCGACGAACGGAGCACGTCGACGTAGACGAACTTGTCGCACGCGGACCGGAACGACTCGGGGGTCTTGCGCTCCCCGAAGCCGTACACCGTCACACCTGACTCGCGCAGCCGGGAGGCGAGCCGGGTGAAGTCGCTGTCGGAGGTCACCAGGCAGAACCCGTCGAACCGACCGGTGTACAGCAGGTCCATCGCATCGATGATCATCGCGCTGTCGGTGGCGTTCTTGCCCTTCGTGTAGGCGAACTGCTGCACCGGGTTGATCGCGTGCAGGTGCAGCACGTCCTTCCACCGGCCCAGCTGCGGCGAGGTCCAGTCGCCGTAGATCCGCTTGACGGTGGCGACGCCGTACTTCGCGACCTCGGCAAGGAGATCGTCGATGAAGGCGGCCTGGGCGTTGTCGGCGTCGATCAGGACGGCGAGGCGCGAGGACGGGGAGTCTGCCACCCCAGCAACCTACCGCTCAGCCGCCGAAGGCATGGGTGGCGGTGGCGCCACCGTCGACGACGTACTCACTGCCGGTGCAGAAGCTGCTCTCGTCGCTGGCCAGGAACAGGTACATCCCGACCACGTCTTCCGGGAGCCCCACCCGCTTCAGGGCGACCCGCTGGCCGCCCCACTCCATCGCGGCGTCGCCCCCGTGGATCCGGGTCATGCCGGTGTCGATCATGCCGGGGTGCACGGAGTTCACCCGGATGTTCTTGGGACCCAGCTCCATCGCGGCGGCCTTCGTCATGCCGCGGATCGCGAACTTGCTCGAGGTGTACGCGACCAGGAACGGCATCCCCCCGAGCCCCTCGATCGACGAGGTGTTCACGATCGAGCCGCCGCCGGCCGCCTCCATCGCGGCCACCACCGAGCGCATGCCCAGGAAGGTGCCGAACTGGTTGATCCGGACGACCCGCTCGTAGTCCTCGAGCGAGGTCGCGGTCAGCTCCGAGAACAGCAGGATGCCGGCGTTGTTGATGAGTACGTCGACCTTCCCGAACCGCTCCTGGGCGGTCGCGACCGTCGACTCCCAGTCGGCCTCGCTCGTCACGTCGTGCCGCACGAAGACGACGGCGTCGCCGAGCTCCTTGGCCAGCAGCTCACCCTCGTCGGTCGCGATGTCGGCGATGACGACGCTCGCCCCCTCGGCGACGAAGCCGCGCACGATCGCGGCGCCCTGTCCCTGTGCACCGCCGGTGACGATCGCCACCTTGCCGCTGAGCCGTCCCATGTCGTTCCCGTCTGTGTTGTCGTGTCCGAGGTCAGCCGAGCGGCTGGTCGTCGATGTTCATCACCGCGTCGGCCGCGAAGCCGACGGACGGGTCGCGGTCCGCGAAGAACGAACCGAGCTGCTTGTCCAGGTCGGGGAGGTCCCACGTCTCCGCGGACGCGTCGAAGCGACGTTCGACGACGGGGGCCGCGAGCAGGGCGACCATGCCGCCGTACGCGACGAAGACCTGACCGGTGATCCGCTCGGCCGCTGGTGAGGCGAGGTAGGCCACCAGGGGTGCGACGTGCTCCGGCGAGAGCGGGTCGATCGCCCGCCCGGAGGTGTCCTCGCCGAAGACCTGCTCGGTCATCGCGGTGCGGGCGCGCGGGCAGATCGCGTTGGCCCGCACGCCGGACCGTCCGAGCCCGCGGGCGGTCGACAGGGTGAGCGCGGTGATGCCGCCCTTGGCCGCGGCGTAGTTGGG
>DASSZA010000020.1:0-4768 GCA_035703005.1 Candidatus Limnocylindrales bacterium
CGCGCAACGGCGCAAAACGGGACTCCAACGCCCGCGGCGCCAAACGAGACGAGATGGCGGCGACCGCGGTGCGGCCGCCGCCTGAGCGAAGGTCAGATGGAGGTGCCACCTTCCCGTTAGGGCGAATCAGGCCCCGTTTCCGCCGCGCAACGGCTCAAAACGGGACTCCCACGCCCGCGGCGCCAAACCAGACGAGATGGCGGCGACCGCGGTGCGGCCGCCGCCTGAACGAAGGTCAGATGGAGGTGCGACCTTCCGGTGTCACGACGCTGTCGCCGCCGTACACGTCGTCGACCCTGGCCAACGCCTCCGGGTTCCGGGAGCGCAACACGAAGTAGTAGATGACGCCGAGCACGAGCCAGATGCCCACGACGGGTGCCGTGTACTTGAGCGAGTTCTCGTACGGTGGCAGCTCGACGTTGAGGATCGGGATCGTCACGCCACCGATCACGGCCAGCACAGCCGGGATCATCGCGAGCACCCCGAGGACCGGCACGACGACGTGCTTGAGGGCGTTGAACTCGCTGCGTCCCTCACCCAGGTAGAAGCCGATGCACGCCAGGTTCACCGCGATGTACATCAATGCGAAAAGCAGCCCGATCATCGTGCCGAGCCACACGTAGACGTTCAGCGGCCCGCTTGCCGGGAACGGGTCGTCGGCGAGGATGAAGCCCAGCGCCAGCGCGATGACCAGTGCGATCGCGGCCTGGAAATGGACGGCGTTCACCGGCGACCTGTAGGTCGGGTGGACCGCCCCGAACCAGCGCGGGATGAGCGTGGCACGACCCATCGCGAACAAGGACCGGGTAGCGGCCGTCGCGCCGGAGTTGGCGTTCGCGAGGCAGCTGTTGAGGATCGCGAGAACGACGAGCAACCCGCCGATCGGCAGCACCTTGTCCGCCATGAAGCCCCACGGGTCGCCGTTGTTGAAGGTGTAGAAGTCCTTCATCTTGTCGGGGCCGAAGTAGACGGTCGCCGCGTACCAGCAGAAGACGTAGAAGAGGCCGACCAGCACCGCCGAGAGGATCACGGCCCGAGGGATCGTGCGGCGCGGCTCCTGCGCCTCCTCGCCCAGTGGCGCGACGGCCTCGAACCCGACGAACGCGAGCAGGCAGAAGATCATCCCCTGGAACGCCGGGAGGACGTTGCCGTCGGCCGGGATGAACACGCTGGCCGTGTTCTGCGGCGCGTTGACGATCAGCAATGTCGAGATCAGCAGGAAGATGACGATCTCGATGACGCCGAGGATGACGCCCGTTCGGGTCGAAAGGGCGACGCCGCGATACGTGAGATACCAGACGATCGCGGCGCACAGGATCGCCAGCACGACCCACGAATACTGGAAGTCCACACCGAGATAGGTCGACAGCAGGATCGCGCCGTAGAACCCGAAGCCCCCGAGCAGGATCGGCATGACCAGGGGTTCCGCGAGCGCGAACGACCACGCGACGAGCCATCCGAGGAACGGGCCGAGGCCGCGTCCGACGTAGGTGTACATGCCGCCCGCCGACGGCAAGTGGCGCGCGAGCTGGCTCATCGAGTACGCCGTGAACAGCACCGCGATCATCGCGAACACGACCGCGAGCGGCGTGATGCCTCCAGCGAAGGCGGTCGCTGCCCCGATCGACAGCGCCGTCGCGACCGCCGGCGCCATGTGCGTGATCGACTGGAACAGGAGCTCGGTCAGCCCGATCGCGTTGCGCTCGAGGCCGCCCTCAGCTGTCGTGGACGCCACGGAGACCCTCCTCTCCCTAAGCCCCCCTGACTCCCCCGTCCGAGCGCCCGCTACTATGCCGCCGCGGGAGGCAGACGGCAACGGGGATGCGCTGCGTCATCGGGCCGTCGCCGGTAGCCTTGCGGCATGTGGCTCCCCGAGTTCCAGGCGGTCATCGACCAGGCGGGTGCGCGGCTCGACGAATCGCCGCTCGACCTGCGTATCGATGATCCGCAGTCGGGCCGGCTCGTCGGCGAGGGGTCGTTCGAGGCGTACCGCGACTGGTCGGCGGAGTGGCTGCATCTTCGGCACGGGCGCGTCCGCGCGATCGCCACGACCGTGGGGGAGGGACGGGCCGTCGGCGAGTTCGAGGTCGACCTGACCCAGGACGGACGTCACGTGTCGCTGCCCGTCGCCGTGGTGGTCGAGCCGGATCTCGCGGCCGCGCAGCTGGCCGTCCGGGTCTACCACAGCCAGTGGCCGCTCCTTGGTCATCACGTCGTCCGGCCACCGCTCCTCTCGCGCGATCCGAACGTCCGCGAGTCGGACATCGTCGGGGAGTACCAGGCCGCTCTGGCCGCGGGTGACACCGACCGGATCACCGCGACGTTCGAGGACGACGGATGCTTCAGGGAGCCCGCGGGCGGCGAGTTCCGCGTCTGCGGCCGTGAGGTCCTCCGCGAGTTCTTCGCGCGCTTCTTCAGCGCCGGCGGTGGCATCACGCTGGAGCACTGCACGGTCACCGAAGACGGGACGCGAACGGCCCTGGAGTTCAACGCCGTCAAGTGGGGGAGCGTCGAGATGCCCCATCAGGCTGGCGTCGCGGTCTACGAACGCGGCGCGACCGGAAAACTCCGCGAGGCGCGCGTATACGACGACGTCGAGGGACCCGTCGAGTAGGCACCACTGACGGCGGGCCGATCTGATGGGCGTCTCGAGGACTTGCGATGAAGGTGCAACCCTCGAGGCGAGCGGGTGCTGGGATACTCGCCTGACCGTGCGCCCAGAGAGCCGTCTCCACAGGTACCGATGACCTCCCGTAGCGACGCATCCGGTCTCCGGATCTTCCTGGCGATCTGGTTCCTCGTGCTCGGTGCGTCGATCGTGATCCTCCCGAGCGGGCCGCTATCGCCGCGTGATGACCTCGCCTGGCTGCGCGGTCTCATCACGGCCGGGACAGGTCTCGCGATCCTTTGGCTCGCGCCGCTCGGTCGGAGCGAGATCAGCTCGCTGGCGCACCTCGCGATGGGCGTCGTCCAGATCGGCTTCGCGCTCCGCCTGGTCGGGCAGGGCGGCGTCGCGGGGGGCGCGACCCTGCTTGTCCTGGCGATCGCGACCGCTGCCCTGCCGCTGTATGCCGCTGAGGATCGCGGCCACCGACCGCTTCCGCGCTATCCGCTTGCGACCGTTCTGTCTCTGACCATCGCGCTCAACGGTGCGGCGGTGATGACGGGTGGCGACCGTCTGGACGCCTTCCTCGCCGCGGCAGGTGTCGCGCCCGTCCCGTATGGGCTCGCGATGATCATCGTAGGCGTCCTCGGTGCCGTCGTGGCCGCAACGGGTCGTCCAGGCCGCAAGGCGGTCGCAGTCACGACCATCGCGGGTGCAGTCCTGCTGCTCGCTGTGGCGACGATGGGATCGCTGCGCGTCTCGTCGAGCTACTGGGTCCTGAATGCGACGGTCTACGTTCGCGCGGTCGGGCTCGTGGTCAGCGCCTGGACGCCGAGCATGACGGTCGACTGGCGCAGTGCGATCGCTCGCGCGACCGTGACGCTTGCGACGGTCGCCGTCGTCCCGCAACTGTTGTTGGCGACCGTGTTGTTCTGGGGTCCGACATGGGGTGCCGAGATGTCGCTCGAAGCGCGTCAGGCCCTCTTCGGTCTCGTGACGGGACTGTTGGTCGCGAGCACAGCGATCGCGCTGCTGGTCGGGCGCCAGCTGACGCGACCGCTGCTTCACATGGCGTCCGTCCTCCACGCCTCGCCGGGTCGGCTCGGCTCGCCGGAGATGGCCGCGCCCATCACCGAGGTCGAGGATCTCCGGCTCGCGATCACGGACATGTATGACGAGCTCGAGGCGCGGAACGTGGAACTGACACGCGCCAACGCGGCCAAGGACGAGTTCCTCGGTCTGGTATCGCACGAGCTCAAGACGCCGGTGACCACGATCCTCGCGGGAAGTGCGCTCCTCGCTCACGGCGTGGGCGCGTACGCAGAGGAGATCGCCGCGGATATCGAGGACGAAGCGCAACGACTCGCCGCGATCATCGACAACTTGCTCGCCTTGGCCAGGGTCGAGTCTGCCGGAGTCTCGACCGTCGAGCCGATCCTGCTACGTCACCTGGTCGCGGCCGTCGCCGACCTCTACGTGCGCCGCGAACCCAGTCGAGTCTTCGAGGTCGAAGGGCGCCGCGACGTCATCGTGGAGGGAGCGCCCGAACATATCGCGATGATCGTCGACAACTTCCTGTCGAATGCGGTCAAGTACAGCCCGCCGCGGAGCCCGATCACGATCCGTGTGACTGCCGAGGGTGACTTCGGCAGCGTGACCGTTCGTGACGTCGGCGACTCGCTCACACCCGACGAAGCAGCACGTGTGTTCGATGCGTTCTATCGCACGCCCGTCGCAGAGAAGATGGCAAGCGGCGTGGGCATCGGACTGGCCGTCTGCAGCCGCATCGCGCGATCCCTCGGGGGCGATGTGGGCGTGACGGTCACGCCGGGAGCGGGTACCGAGTTCGCCCTGCGCCTTCCGCTGGCCGCCGACGACGACGCGGATCCAGGGCTCGTCACCGATCATGCCGCCGGCGAGGGCCGCGCGGCCGAGCCAGCTGGATCCGTGATCGTCTAGCGCGCCCTCACGCCGTTCCGGCGGGGCATCCACGGATCATGCGACTGTGCCGGTCAGGCGAGGGAGCTGGGGTGGCCTATGGGGCTCGAACCCATAACCTTCGGAGCCACAATCCGATGCTCTGCCGATTGAGCTAAGGCCACCGCGGCGGTCGTCCGTGGCGAGCGCACGGGGCGCGGATGGACGAGGCCTGCGGAGTATAGA
>DASSZA010000142.1:0-13328 GCA_035703005.1 Candidatus Limnocylindrales bacterium
TCGGTCCGGCTCATCGACGATGCCATGCGCCGCGATCGGTTGATCGCCGTGGCCGCAAGCCTCCCCGGCGCGCCCGAGACACCCGGCCCGGACGAGCTACACCGGGTCGGGACCGCAGCCAGGATCGTCCAGCTCGTCCGCGTCCAGGACGGCACCCTGCGGCTGCTCATCCAGGGCGTCGGGCGGATCCGCTTGCTCGACTTCCTCGACACGATGCCCTACCTCGTCGCGAAGGTCGAGGAGGCGCCCGAGCGGTATGAGCCGAGCGACGAGATCGAGGCGCTGAAGCGAGCGGTCATCGACGTCTTCCGCCGTCTCGTGCTCATGGCCGACGAGCTGCCCGGCGAGCTCGTGACAGCGGCGGAGAACCTGGCCGACCCGCTCCAGGTCGTGTATCTCATCGCTTCGTCCGTGGCCTTCCCACCCGAGGCCCGACAGGAGCTGCTCGAGCTCGATCCCGTCGAAGCCAAGCTGCGTCGGCTCGTCGAGCTCCTCCAGCACGAGATCGCTGTGCGCGAGCTGGGCCAGAAGATCACGAGCGACACGACGGAGCGGTTGTCGAAGACGCAGCGCGATTTCTACCTGCGCCAGCAGCTCGAGTCGATCCAGCGCGAACTGGGTGAGGAGGACCAGCCGGAGCTTGCCGATCTGCGCCGCCAGATCGAGGAAGCGAACCTCCCGGAGGACGCGCGTCGCGAGGCGGACCGCGAGCTCGCTCGCCTGGCCACCATCCCGCCGGCTTCGCCAGAGCACGGCATCATCCGCACGTACCTCGAATGGATGGCGGCGCTCCCGTGGACGGTGACGAGCGGCGACGTGATCGACGTCACGCTGGCGCGCCGAGTCCTGGACGAGGATCACTACGACCTCGAAAAGGTGAAGGATCGGATCCTCGAGTACCTCGCGGTCAAGAAGCTCCGCCGGGACCGGTTCGAGCGTCGCGCTGCCGAAGCCGGGCCCATCGAGGTCGACGAGGCGAGCGACGCGGACGCGGTGCCAGGCCCGAACCGCATGCGCGAGACCGATGTCGACCGTGACGCACGCGATCCCATCCTGTGCTTCGTGGGACCACCGGGTGTCGGCAAGACCAGCCTCGGCCAGTCCATCGCCCGGGCGCTCGGCCGCAAGTTCGTGCGGGTCTCCCTCGGAGGGATCCACGACGAGGCCGAGATCCGTGGTCACCGCCGGACCTACATCGGGGCGCTGCCCGGTCGGATCATCCAGGCCCTCCGGCGAGCCGGGACGCGCGACCCCGTCTTCATGTTCGACGAGATCGACAAGATCGGCGCCGACTGGCGGGGCGACCCATCGTCGGCACTGCTCGAGGTGCTCGATCCGGCCCAGAACGACAGCTTCGTCGACAACTACCTCGGGGTGCCATTCGATCTCTCCCAGGTGCTGTTCATCGCGACGGGCAACACACTCGACACCATCCCTGACCCCCTTCGTGATCGGCTCGAGATCCTGCAGCTGTCCGGCTACACCGACCAGGAGAAGATCGAGATCGCGGAGCGCTACCTCGTCCCCAAGCAGCTCGCGGCGCACGGGCTGCAGCCCGGCGAGCTGTCGTTCGATCGCGAGGCGCTCCGGGCGATCATCCGCGGCTACACGCGCGAGGCGGGAGTGCGCAGTCTGGATCGCCAGATCGCCGCCGTCTGCCGGAAGATCGCCCGAGCCATCGCCGAGGGTGCGACGGGATCGGTGGAGCTGACCGCCGATGCTGTGGAGACCTATCTTGGGCGGCCGAGGTTCTTCGACGAGGTCGCCGAACGGACCGACCGGCCAGGCGTGGCCACGGGCCTCGCCTGGACGCCGGTCGGCGGTGACGTCCTGTTCGTCGAGGCGACGTTCGTGCCGAGTCCTGAGGAGCGGTTGATCCTGACCGGGATGCTGGGCGACGTGATGCGCGAGAGCGCCCAGGCGGCGCTCTCATTCGTACGATCCAACGGCCCGGAGATCGGGATCGACCCCGCCGCGTTCGAGCGGACGACCGTGCACCTGCATGTGCCGGCCGGAGCGATCCCGAAGGACGGCCCATCGGCCGGCGTGGCGATGGTGGTCGCGCTCGCTTCGCTCGGGGCAGGCCGACCGGTCCGCTCCGACGTCGCCATGACCGGCGAGATCACGCTGCGGGGAGCCGTCCTTCCGGTCGGCGGGATCCGCGAGAAGGTGCTGGCCGCGCACCGGGCAGGCATCCGTCGGGTGATCCTCCCGCGACGCAACGCGGCAGACCTCGAGGATGTCCCGCGCGATCTGCGCGACGAGATCGAGTTCGTGCTGCTGGACCGGGTGGAGGAGGCGGTCGTCGAGGCACTCGAACCTGTCGCGAGCGCCGCCGGCGTCGGAGGATCCTAGGTCCGCGTCTCGCTCCTGACTCAGGCTGATCGTCGGCATCGCGCGTTACTGCCCGACGGCCCTGTCTGCCTATGCTCATCCGATGGACCAGGCAGCGGCTGCGTTCCAACCACTGATCCATTGCACCCCGCCCACCGACCCTTCATTCCTTGCGAGCGTCTCGCGTTCGTACGCCGAAGCGACGGAGTTCCTGTCGGGCGACGCGGCCGTGTTGGTCGGAACGCTGGTGCGCCTCCGCGTGCAGTACCCGATGGCGTCGATCATCCCGCTCTCCCTGGCGAGTCGGGATGCGCCGTTCGTGGTCTGGCTGGTCTCGCGAGAGGGGTGGACCGAGATCGAGCCGGCGGGCTCCCCGACCTGGACTTGTCGCGCGCGCTGACGCGACAGCCGTCGAGGGCGTCCGCCACCGGAACCTGAAACGCGGTATCGACCGCTACTGCGCATCGACGCTTTCCGGGTCAGAGTCGTGGTCTTCCGCCGCTGCACCACGCGGCGCCGCAGTCAGGAGGAGGACATCCCATGACACTCGTCCGCCGTCCGCTCGACCGCAACCAGATCCCGCTCCGTAACGCCATGGAGCGATTGTTCGGCGATTGGCCCCTCGGCTCGATGCAAGGGGGCTTCACCGAGGTGTTGCCGCCGCTTGACGTTCGCGAGACCGATGACGCCTACATCGTCGAGGTGGAGCTGCCTGGCGTAGATCCCAAGGACACCGAGGTCAGCATCGAAGGTCGGACCGTCACGATCCGCGGGCAGTTCGCCGAGGAGCAGGAGAGGGAAGAGGGCAACTTCTTGCTCCGCGAGCGGCGGCGAGGCCAGTTCATGCGCGCAGTGGCGTTGCCGGGGATGGTCGACGTCGAGAAGGCCACCTCGCGATACGAGAACGGCGAGTTGACGATCACGCTCCCGAAGGCCACCCAGAACCGTGCTCGGCGCGTGGAGATCACGTCGGGCGATGGCCGAAACGGCAACGGCCGATCCGGCAACGGTCGATCGGGCAACGAGCGATCCGGCAACGAGCGATCCGGCAACGAGCGATCCGGCGATGAGCCCCAGAGCTGAATGCCACAAAGACCTATCGATCAACGCATCGAGCGGCTGAAGTCGCGCCACGGCTCCCGCTGGATGCAGGTCGCACTATAGAAAAGGAGAACTTCCATGGCCGTCACGATGCAGACCGATGAACAGCTCCAGCAGGAGATCCTCCGCGAGTTCAAATATGACGCCAGCCTCCAGCCCAATGAGATCGGGGTTGCCGTCAAGGATGGCGTCGTAACCCTGACCGGGTACGTGGACAGCTTCCTCAAGCGCTGGGCAGCTGAGGAAGCAGCTCATCGCGTTCGCGGCGTCAAGGCCGTGGCCAACGACATCGAGGTCAAGCTACCGACATCCGCGGAGCGGACCGACGCTGACATCGCGGCAGCGGTGACCAGGGCACTCGAGTGGGACGCGGGCCTCGACATCGACAAGCTCGACGTGACCGTGTCCAAGGGTTGGGTCACCCTCAGGGGTGAGGTCGAGTGGGGCTTCCAGCGCGCCGATGCCGAGCGCGTTGTGCGCCGGATCACCGGTGTTCGCGGGGTGAGCAACATGCTGACGGTGAAACCCCGCCAGCGGCCATCCCCGGAGGAGATGAAGAAGAAGATCGAGGACGCCTTGGTCCGAAGCGCGGAGACCGACGCGAACCGCATCAATGTCGAGGTCCGCGGCGACAAGGTGATCCTGACCGGAACGGTCCGCTCGTGGGCGGAAAAGGAAGAGGCCGAGCGGGTCGCCTGGTCTGCGCCAGGCGTCGCGTCGGTCGAAAACCGGATCGTCGTCTCCCTCTAGGGTCCGACACCGTGCGCCTGGGCTGCGAGGCGATCTGGGGGAACCTCGTGGCCCGGGTGCTTTGACCCCCAAAGCTCAGAAGAGGATCGATCGGTGGCAGCTCGGCGCACTCCGACCGTGGACTCGCGTTTCGAGATCCGACCCGGCACGCAGGTCATCGCGGGCAACGACCAAGTTGGTAGGGTCCAGCGCCTCATCCTTCGGCCCGACGGCGAGGTCGAGGGCATCATCATCAGCGGCTGGCTCGTCCTGGGCCACGACGTGTACGTCCCCATCGAGGCCGTGGAGAGCGCCGATCCGAACGCGGTTCACCTGTCGCTCAGCCTCGCGGAGCTGTCGCGACTCCCTCCGCTCGACGGTCACGCTGTCCCCGCTGGTGACGACGACACCTCCGGCTCGTCGATGGCGCGGGCTGCGTTTCTCCGCTCGGCCGCGTCCGGTCAGGCCGAAGCCAGCGCCGGAGGCTGGCCCCTGCGGGCCGGGCAGCGCGTCGCTGCCACCGATGGCGACGTCGGCGACCTGGACGTCGTGTTGGTCGATCCTCGCACGGACCGCGCGACCGGATTCGTCGTGCGAAAGGGCAAGCTCATCGTCCGCGACGTGATCGTGCCGATCGACTGGGTCCAGTCGGTGGAACGCGATCGGATCAGTCTCTCGGTGCCCAGGTCCCGGCTGGACAGCCTGCCCGAGTACCGGCCAGATGACGAAATCACCCGCGACGTGCTCGACGCGCTCTGGTACCGCTCCGAACTCGGCCCCGCCGACCTCCAGTACGTGGATGTTCGGACCCGTGACGGGATCGTCGAGCTCAGCGGCCACACCCATACCGAGCGCACACGAAAGAAGATCGAGCAAGTCGCACGGGGGGTTCGGGGCGTCATCGACGTCCGAAACTATCTCGACACGTACGAGGCCCTGGAGGCCGCAGTCCGAGAGGCCCAGCGGGCCGCTCGTCAGGCCAGAGATTCGCCTTGACGGCAGGTGCCGTGGTTTGGCTGGCGAGGAAGGATCCGAACCTTCGGTGTGCCGTCGGTCACAGCAACAGGTCGAAGACCCGAAAGGCCCGCTCCCAGTGTTCGGTCGACGGGTTGCGCACGTTGGAGTCGATGAGCCCGAAGGTCTGCCCGAGCGCGAGGCTCAGGCCGCCGGCGACCTCCGGGAGCACCTCGTCGACGTCGCTGGCCACCACGAGGTCGAGTTGAGGGCGGGTCGCGATCTCCTCGAGCATCGGCCGCACCTCCGCCCCAACGTCGAGCCTTCGGAACCGGTGGATCGTCTCCTGCAGACCCTTCGTGATGGGAAGGTCACGCGACTCGATGACGTCACGGTCATCGGCACTGGCTCGCGCCTCCGCGATCGTCAGCAGGTCCGCGATCTTGTCGCGCACGAACGCCTGGTATCGCTTCAGGTCGGCCTTGTCGACGTCGAGGTCCGCCGCTTCGCGGAAGAAGCGCTCGAAGTGGGCCACGCCCGTGACGACCATCAGGTCGTTCCCGCGCTGGCAGATGTCACTGCGGTCCTCGACGTGGACAGCCGGACGTCCTGGGCGAAGAACGTGGGATGCAGCATCGGTCGAGCGTGCCGGCATCGTGGGGGGTCGCGCAGTAACCGGCGATGCACGATGACCATGACGTCGCAGCATCGAGCATCTCATCCTCGGCGATCCGACCCGCCGGTAGCCGTCGCTACTGCGATGTTCTCGCCGCCTGGGGACCCTGATCCGTACGCCTGATCCGCAGCTGAGGTCGACCGCCCCGATGTTCCGCGTGCAGCTCCACCTTACGTCCGGGACGACGATATCCGCCCTGCTGGATCCGCCGCTGATCGACAAGCTCATCGGGGACCTGCTCGCCCTCCCCGGCGTCGTGCCGAGGTTGCTCATCCAGGTCCCGACCCGCGATGAGCTCGGAGACCGGGCCGCGCGGTTACGCCTCGTGGCTGTTGCTCTCGGCGAGCTGCTGTCCCACGACGGGACCCTCCAGTTCCTGGCGGAGAACGGGCGCGCCGTGGTCATCGACCCGGCCGCGGTCGCCGGTATCGAGGTGATCGATCCCGATCCGTCGGCGACCGGAAGGGGCCTTGGCGTCGAAGGTCGGTCCGAAGCGGCGCTACCGGCGGTTTGAGGTCTCGCCCCTTGCCCCGCCGCTCCACCCTCGAACTCATGACGCCGGCTGGCTGGACCTCCTGGAGCGCTGGTTGTGGATCGCAACGTGCGTGACGCGGTCCCCGCGGGTCACGTTCCCGTCGGTCGTCGGACGCCTTTCTTACGCTCTGGACGAGGGACGTCGTCCCGGAGCCGGGGGTAGGCGCGCAGAGCATGGCGACGGTCGAGCAAGCGGTCGGGATCGGGATCATGCTCTTGTTTCTGACCGACGTCTTCGTGACGGTCCTGTACGCCCGCGCGAACGCCGGGGTTCTCGCGCCGCGCCTCGGGCGGCTTATCTGGCGTCTGTTCCGCGCCCTCGGGGGATCGTTCGGCCGACCAGCCGAGGTCCTGTCATTCTGCGGGCCCGCGATCCTCATCACGGTAGTCGCGTTCTGGGCGTTGGGGCTGACACTCGGAGCGGCCCTGATCATCCATCCGGAGCTCGGACACGGCGTCGTGTCGGGCAGCGGCGAGACCGGCACGGACTTCCTCACCGCCCTCGAAGCGGGCGGCGCCAGCCTGGCCATCGTCGGAGCGGGGGATCATTCCCCAGCGACCGGGTCGATGCAACTGCTCTACCTGTTCGATTCGCTCATCGGGGTGTCGGTGCTGTCGCTGACGCTGACGTACCTGATGCAGGTCTACACGGCGCTCCGCGAGCGGAACGTCGTTGCGATGGACCTCCATCTCCTCACCGCCGAGACCGACGATGCCGCCGAGCTGCTCGTCCGGCTTGCGCCCGACGGCGATCCAACTCGTCTGGTTGATGCGCTCGCGCAACTCGGCGGCCGCATCACCGCCGAAAAGGAGGCGCATCACTTCTATCCCGTCCTGTCGTGGTTCCGCTTCCCTGAGCCGCACTACGCGGTCTCGCGGATCGCGTTGCTCGGGCTCGACACCGTCGCGCTCATCCGGACGGCACTCGATCCGCGGCGCGCGCCCGGGCTTCCCGAGTCTGCGGCGATCGAGCAGCTGGGGCGCGGATCGTGGCTACTGCTAACGACCGTCGAACGGGCGATCTTCGGCCACGCCGCGGATCCGAAAGCGGCGCCCGACGATGACGAGCGCTCGCGTCAGCGGTATGGCGAGGCCGTCCGCCGTCTTGGCGACGCGGGCTTTCCCGTCGTCAACGACGAGCACACCGGTGCCGAGGCGTACGCCGCCCTCCGCGCCGGATGGGTGCCGCACGTCCGACTCGTCGCGGACGCCATGAGCTACGACGTGCGGGCGATCGACCCCGCAGGCGAGGGCGCCGACTTGCCTGAGCGACCGCACCAAGCGCGACCGAGCGCGGCGGGAGCTCGGCGATAGTCTGCTGAGGCCGGACGATACCGCCGAAACGGGGACGACCGAGGAGGTCGGGCGGTGGCGAAGACTCCCGTCACATCACGAACGGTCACGCGCGGCCGCGTCGATCCCGAGGAGTCACGCGTCTGGGGTCGGACCGATCCACCCTTTGTCGAGCGCGATCCTGGCCGCTTCAGCGCGGTTCCTGGCGCCGACCTTCTGGATCGCGCCGGACAGGTGGTTGCGTACGGTCCCTTCCGACAATGAGAACCGAGCCGCGATCTCGGCGATCGTGGCCGCCTCGAGGGTCGCCGCGAGCACCTCACGCTCGCGCTCTGATAGTGGGTTCGAGCCCTCCGAGAGCGCTTCGACCGCGAGCGTCGGGTCCACGACTCGTGCGCCCGCCGCCGCCCGCCTGATCGCGGACGCCAGCTCCGTCGCCGGGGTGTCCTTCAGCAGGAAGCCGGAGGCGCCCGCGTCCATGGCTCGCCGGAGATATCCGGGCCGTCCGAAGGTCGTGAGGATCAGGACCCGACACGCGGGCACGGCGCGACGCAGCTGCGCGGCAGCGGCAAGGCCATCGAGGCCTGGCATCTCGATGTCGAGGAGCGCGACATCGGGCGCGGACTCGAGCGCGTGCGGGACGACCTCATCACCACGACCGATCTCTGCGACGACGTCGATGTCGTCCTCGAGGCGCAGGAGCGCAGCCATCGCGCCGCGCACGAGTCGTTGGTCCTCGGCGATGAGGACACGGATCGGCGCGGATTCGGACGTCATCGCATGGGTGGCGCGACAGGCAGCGCGACGTCCAGGCGAAAGCCGCCGCCGTCCACGCGACCGGCCTCGAATCGGCCTCCGAGCGCGGTCACTCGCTCGGACAGCCCGATCAGACCCGAGCCTTCACGCTCGCCCTCCTCGCCGGCCGCGCTCTCCCTGGCCGATCGACGAGCCCCGGACCCGTCGTCGGTGATCGTCGCCTCGGCCCAATCTGCTCGGCGGCCGACCCGGATCCGCACGTGGTGCGCATCGCTGTGCCGCACGATGTTGGTGATCCCTTCCCGCACCGTCCACGCGAGGACGGCCTCGACGCCCGGTGGCAGGTCCTCGTCAGCGCTCTCGATCGTGGACGTCATGTCGGCCGCTGCCAGCGTCTCGCGCGCCGCGGCGAGCTCGGCCTCGAGGGTCGGTCTCCGGTAGCCGCCGACCGTCTCGCGGACGGATGCCATCGCCTCGCGGGCCACCCGCTCGATGTCGCGGACTTCGACTCGAGCACGCTCAGGCTCATCGGGGAGGAGCCGTCCAGCCAGCTCGCTCTTCAGCGTGATGACCGACAGGCTCTGGCCGAGGGTGTCATGCAGGTCGCGCGCGATCCGCGCCCGCTCGTCGGCGACGGCCAGGACCGCCAGCTGGTGGCGAGCCTGCACGAGTTCACGGTTGGTCCGTCGCAGCTGCGCGGTGCTGAACACCGTCACGCCGATGATCGTGACGGACACGGCCTGGACGATCGCCGTCGCCGCGTCATGGCTGATGGCCCAGATCACCGCGCCCGCCGACAAGCCGGACAGCACCATCAGCGCGACCGCGCGGCGAGGAGGCTGTAGCGCACTTGCTCCGGCCGAGGCGTAGAAATAGAACGGGTAGAAGCCGGTGGCAGGGTCGCGCAGAACAACGACCGTGGCGACTGCGAGCAGCAGGAGCACGATGGCGGGGCCGATCAGGCTGGACCTGGACGGGCTCTCGGGCGCGCGCGACGCGAAGAGGAGGAGCCCGACGAACAGGCCGACGCCAGTGAGGACGAGCGCGGCCTCGACCGCGTCAGGACGGGCCGCGATCAGCGCGACGATCGGGTAGGCGACGAAGACGAGGGCGGCGGCGCGGAACGATCGCGAGAGCGGTCCGGCCCGATCCTCGTCCGTGCCGGCACCACCTGATCCGCCGGGCACCTCGCTGTTGCCGGTGCCCGGCGTTCGATCGCGGTCCTCACGCTGCCTGTTCACCGACCCAGCTGTTCACCGACCCGGTAGCGCCAGGCGACGATCGCCACGAACACGAGACCGTACGCAAGCAGCGCGAGAGCGTCGCTGGCGTCTGGCCCTCCACCCGCGAGCGCTGACCAGCCGAGGTTCGCGAAGTGGAACGACGGCAGCATCCTGGCCATCGTAGCGAGGCCTTCGGGGAACGTCGAAATCGGCGCCCACAGGCCGCCGAGGACGGCCAGGCCGACGAACGAGATCGTGAACACCAGCTGCGCCGTGCTCTCGTCGAAGACGTACCCGATCGCCACGCCGAGAGCGGCGAACGGCAGGGCCCCCAACGAAAGTGCGACGAAGATCGACAGCCAGGTGAAGGGCGGCAACGTGACCTGATTCGCCGTAAGCGCCGCGAGCATGACCAGCACGATCGCCGGGATCGCGGCGAGGTAGGCCGTTACGAGCTTGGTGGTCACGTAACCGAGCGCGGGCATCGGCGTCACCCGCAGCTGCCGCGTCCAGCCACTCGTCCGCTCCATCGCGACCCTCACGGCTGCCGACAGCGTCGCGCCGATCGCGCCGTACGCCGCCATCGACACCATGACGAACGCGCGCTCGTCGTTACCGAACTGCACGCCGCCGGTCAGGACCCGTGTGAACAGCAGGTAGAACGCGACCGGGAACACGACCGTGAGCATCAGCAGCCGCCGGTTACGCAGGGTTCGAGGTACCTCGAGGCGCAGGTAGGCGGCCGTCGCCTGAACCGTCGCCTGCAGCCGGTGCGAACCTGATGTGAGCGCAGTCATCGTCTTCTCCCTGTCGTCGGTGGTCAGGCGGCCGGATCGGCCGAGGACGTCAGTGCGATGAAGGCGTCCTCGAGCCCCGCCCCCTGGATCTCGAGATCGCGGATCCGAAGACCCCTGGCGAAGAGCTGCTCGATGACGGCGTCGGCGTCCTTCGTTGCCACAGCGAGCCGCTCGCCGGCGACGTCGACGCCGGAGACGCCCGGTATCGCCTTGATCGCGGCGACGACCTCGGGCGAGGCGGTCGGTAGCGTGAATCCCACGACCCGATCCGACACGCGCGCCTTGATCGAGCGCGCGGAGCCGTCCGCTACCACACGGCCGTGATCGAGCACGACGATCCGCTCGGCTGCATCGTCCGCCTCGTCCAGGTAATGGGTGGCGAACAGGACGGTCCGGCCCTCGGCGACGAACGCTCGGATGTCCCTCCAGAATGCCCGCCGCGTCTCGACATCCATGCCGACCGTGGGCTCGTCGAGGAACACGAGCTCTGGGTCGCCGGCGATCGCCATCGCGAAACGAAGCCGCTGGGCCTCGCCCCCAGATAGCGTCTCGACCGGACGTCGCTCGAGATCCTTCAGACCGGACCGCGCCAGGATCGCCTGCATCGCCAGCGGCTCTGGGTAGAGCCGCCGAACGAACGCCACCAGCTCGCCGACGCGGGCGGTGACCGGCAACCCCGACGTCTGAAGCAGCGCGCCGACACGACCGGTCGCGATCGCCTCCCGAGGTCGGAGGCCCAGCGTCCGGACGGACCCGCCCGTCGGGTCGAGCAGACCAAGGGTCAGGTTGATGGAGGTCGACTTGCCCGCGCCATTGGGGCCGAGCAGGGCGACCGTCTGTCCGATCGGGATCTGGATGCTGACGTCGTGAAGGGCGACGGTGTCGCCGTACTGCTTCGTGACATGTTCGAACGCGACTGCGACCGGACGAGCGGTCGGCGAGATGGTCGATGGCTGCGTGTGAAGTAGTTCGCTCATGCGTCGACTCTGGTGTCGAGCAACGCTCTGCGGAAGTCACAGGGATCCGGTTTGGCGCGTGACGGTTTTCACGACCGCCGAGTGACGGATGTCACTCCCGGCGACGCGCCCCGAGCGGGTCGCGCGGTTCTCCGGGTCCAGGCCGGCCGATACTCAGCGGTAGTCTGCTTGGAGATCGACGTTCGATCGCGTCACGCCGCCGAAGGAGCGTCTCATGTCACTGGCTCGTGTCCAGTTCTTCTCGGTCTCGCTCGACGGGTTCGGCACGGGCGAGGGGCTGAGTCGCGAAGAGCCGTTCGGCCATGCAGGCGAACGGCTGCACGAATGGATGTTCCGCACGCGATGGTGGCACGAGAGGGTCGGCGAGCCCGGCGGCAGCGCTGGGATCGACGACGCCTTCCTGCGACTGCACGATCCGGGCGTCGGCGTCGAGATCATGGGTGCCGGAAAGTTCGGTCCGCCAGGATGGCACGAGGACCCGGACTGGAAGGGCTGGTGGGGCGATGACCCGCCATTCCACACGCCGGTCGTCGTGCTCACCCATCACGAACGCCGACCGATCGAGATGGAGGGCGGCACCACGTTCCACTTCGTGGATGCGTCGCCCGCCGCCGCGCTCGAGACCGCCCGCGAGATGGCGAACGGCCTCGACGTTCGGATCGGCGGCGGCGCGACCACGATCCGCGAGTTCCTGGCAGCCGGGCTCATCGATCACATGGAAGTCGTGGTCGTGCCGATCCTGCTGGGTCGAGGCGTGCGGCTGTGGGACGGACTCGAAGGCGTCGAGAAGGATTACGAGATCGAGGCCGTGTCATCGCCATCCGGCGTGACGCACCTCACGTTCTCGCGAGCGGAGGTCGCTGCGTCGTAGGTCGCTGGACGACCGCCACCTCGAAACCGCACGATGCGTGACGTGAGCGTCACCTCACGTGCACCGCTGACCCAGGCTTCGGTTCGCGACGGCGTCATCGAGCTCGCGATCGGGCAGCCCGAGCCCTCGCTGCTCCCGACGCTCGACCTTGCGGCCTCGACCGCCTCCGCGCTCCATAAGTACGACGCCGACGCACTGGGCTACGGCGCCGAATACGGGCCATGGCCCCTGCTCGACTGGCTGTCCGCGCACCTGGGTGCGATCGACGCTCGGAGCCCCGGATCCGGCGAGCTGCTGATCACGGCCGGGATCTCGACGGCGCTCGAGCTCATCGCGACCGCATTCACGCGGCACGGCGATGTCGTCCTGGTAGAGGTGCCGACCTACCACCTCGCCCTCGGTATCCTTCGCGACCACGGCGCGGAGCTCGTCGGCGTCGAGACGGACGCCGATGGGCTGCGTGTCGACGCGGTCGAGGCTGCGGTCGCGACCGCCCGAGCGGTGGGGAAGCGCGTGTCGCTGCTGTACACGATCCCGACGTTCGGCAACCCGACCGGTCGCACGCTGCCCATCGAGCGGCGCGCAGCGCTGGCGCGTGTTGCCGCCGCCAACGATCTCGTCATCGCGGAGGACGACGTCTATCGGGAACTGTGGTTCTCCGCCCCGCCGCCTCCGTCGATCGGCGCGGTGGATCCGGTCGCGCCCGTGCTGAGGATGGGTTCGTTCTCGAAATCGCTGGCGCCGGGGCTTCGCCTCGGCTGGATAAGCGGTCCGTCAGCGCTGGTGGGCCGGGTCGTAGAGGGCGGCGTCCTGGCGTCCGGCGGCGGGCTGAACCCGATGATCGCCCTCGCGGTCGCGGAGTACGCCGCGGCCGGGAAGTACGAGCCCAATGTGGCCCGGCTGCGGGACGTCTTTCGATCTCGGAGCGCCGCGCTCGTCGGCGCGATCCGCGAGGCTCTCCCGGGCGCGACACTCGCCGACCCGGAGGGCGGGTACTTCGTGTGGCTGCGATTGCCGGACGGCCTCTCTGCGGAGTCGCTGCTACCGGCGGCGGACGCGGCGGGTCTGACTTATCAGCCGGCG
>DASSZA010000162.1:0-3151 GCA_035703005.1 Candidatus Limnocylindrales bacterium
ATCGGCCCGATCCAGCGACGATGCCGAATGGAACTCATCTCTCATCTCCTCGTCGAGTTGTGAGCCGGTGCAGGGCGAAACCGGGAACCGGTTCCAGCGATGAGGCTAGAACACTGGGGCGTCGAACGCAAGGAAATCGAGGTCACGGTTCGGACACCATCGGACGTTCGGCCCGAGTCGGTTGAGAGAGCGCTCTCACGTTCGATTCAGTCGCATGGACATCGGGGAAACCGGATCGGGAACCGGTTCCACAAAATCCGCTTGCGGCAGTACACTCTGCTCGGAGCAGCCCAACGGAGGGAGGCAACGGATGCCCGCGATCGGCGATGTCGCGCGTCTGGCCGGTGTGTCGAAGTCCACCGCGTCCCGGGCGCTGAGCGGGCGCGGGTACGTCGCCGAGGAGACCCGGCTCCGGGTGGAGGAGGCGGCGCAGCGGATCGGCTACATCGCATCCCCCGACGCCGCGAGCCTCGTGACGGGCCGCACGAAGAACGTCGGCGTCGTCATCCCCTTCGTCAACCGGTGGTTCTTCGGCGAGGTGCTCGAGGGCGCCGAGCGGGCCCTGCTCTCCGCAGGCTACGACCTGACGCTGTACAACCTCGCGATCAGCGGACCCGAGCGCGATCGCGTCTTCGACTTCTTCCTCGCGCGCAAGCGCGTCGACGCCGTCATCGCCGTGGGCGTCGACCTCGAGGAGCGGGAGGTCGACACCATCACCGCCCGCGGCAAGCCGATCCTCGCGCTCGGCGGCACGGCTCCGGGCGCCCCACGGCTCGCCATCGACGACCGCGCTGCGGCCGCCCTCGCGACCGAGCACCTCCTCCAACTCGGCCACACGCGCATCGCGCACCTCGCGGGCGCCGGCGCCGGCTCGGCGGCCCGGAGCGTGCAGGCGCTGCGCACCGCCGGCTTCCAGGACCGGATGACCGCGGCGGGACTCGAGCCGGCCGGAGAGCCCTCCGGGGTCATCCAGGCCGACATGTCGCTCCCGGGCGGGTACTCCGCCGGCCTGCAACTGCTCGGCCACCCCGGCGCGCGACCCACCGCGGTGTTCACCGCATCCGACGAGATCGCCTTCGGGGTGATGCGCGCCGCCGAGCGGCTCGGCATCGCGGTGCCGTCGGCACTGTCGGTCATCGGGTTCGACGGCCACGAGCACGCGGATCTCTTCGGGCTCACGACGATCGAACAGTACCCCGAGGAGCAGGGCCGGATCGCCGTCGAGACCGTCATGGAGTGGCTCGGCGAGGGAACGGGCGAGGTCGACCTCGCCACCGCAGGCGTTCCGCTCGCGACCCGCCTGATCGTGCGCAGCAGCACGACGGCCGCGCCGCACTGACCGCCCGTCGGCCGCGGGCAGAGGCGGCCGTCGAGCCGGCGAGCGGATGCCTCAGACGGCGTCGCCGACCGTGATCGCCTCCGCCTCCACGACCTCCGGCTCGGGCGCGCCAAATCGACGCGGCGGAGCGTGTGAGCCCGAGCCCGATCGCGTCGAAGCCGAGGGGGAACGGCGAGGACGCGAGCAGCACGAAGAATCCGATGTTGGCGAACAGCGCGGCCGCGGCGAGCACCGCGAGCGTCGGCAGCCCGCAGACGACGGATGCCCCGTGGCCGATGATCGGCCACGGGGCATCCGTGTGTCTCAGGTGACGCAGGTCACCTCAAGTGGTTCCCTCTTGCGAGGGCCCGATTACTTGAGGGTGACGGTCGCACGCTCAGTTGTGCTGCCCTCCTCGAGGGCGGCCACTACTTGAGGGTGACGGTCGCGCCGGCCTCCTCGAGGGCGGCCTTCGCCTTGTCGGCGGTCTCCTTGTTCGCGCCCTCGAGCACGGCCTTGGGAGCACCGTCGACGACGGCCTTGGCCTCGCCGAGGCCGAGCGAGGTGAGCTCGCGCACGACCTTGATGACCTGGATCTTCTTGTCGCCGGCAGCCTCGAGGACGACGTCGAAGGAGTCCTTCTCCTCGACCTCTTCGACCGGGGCGGCAGCGCCGGCACCGGCAGCCGCAACGGCGACCGGGGCAGCGGCGGTGACCTCGAAGGTCTCCTCGAACGCCTTGACGAACTCCGAGAGCTCGATGAGGGTGAGGCCCTTGAACTGCTCGAGCAGCTCCTCAGTGGACAGCTTCGCCATTTTTTCTTCTCCTTGGATTCTGTGGTTACTCACCGCTTGAGAGGCTCGCGCCTACGCAGCGGACTCCTGCTTCTCACGCAGCGCGTCGACCGTGCGAACGGCCTTCGACAGCGGTGCGTTGAACAGATATGCGGCTCCGAACAGCGAGGCCTTGAAGGCACCGGCGAGCTTCGCCAGGAGCACTTCGCGGGACTCGAGGTCGGCGAGCTTGCCTACCTCTTCGGCGGTCAGGGGCTTGCCATCGAAATAGCCGCCCTTGACCACGAGGAGGGGGTTCGCCTTGGCGAAGTCACGCAGCGACTTCGCGACGGCGACCGGGTCGCCGTGCACGAACGCGATCGCCGACGGGCCCTTGAGCTCGTCGTCGAACGAGGAGATCCCGGCGTTGTTGGCCGCGATCTTCGTCAGCGTGTTCTTCACCACGGCGTAGCTCGCGTCCCCACTGATGGACTTGCGCAGCGTCTTGAGCTGGGCAACAGTGAGGCCGCGGTATTCGGTCAGCAGAACGGCGGTCGAGCTCTCGAACAGGTTCGTGAGTTCGGCAACCGAGGCTTCCTTGTTCGCCATGGCCACTCCTTGTGAATTCAACGCGCATCGCGGAGGCGATGCACGGCCTGGGAGCGCTGGAAACTCGGAGAGTCAGGAGAAAGAAAAGAGCTCCGGCGCAGTTGCGCGGAGCTCGGCCCGAACGAACGGGAAGTCTTCGTCACACCTGCGCGGGCACTTGCTTTCGCAAGACTTCGGTCGGCTTGCCCAGTGAATGAACACGGTGCGCGCACGACAACCAGCGGTCTTCGGCTCCGTCAAGCGTAACGGATGCCGCGTGCGCCGCCAAATCGGCGCCGTGCGCCCCGTGCGGCCGGCCCGCGGCATCCGCCGGGATTGTCGACGCGCCCACGATAGTTGCTCATTGTCATCTAGTTCTGTATAGTTGACCGCTGTCAATCAATATTCGGGAGTCGAATGAGAAACGCACCGCGCGGATCGCGCACCACACCTGACCAGAAGCAGCCGAAGG
>DASSZA010000165.1:0-12938 GCA_035703005.1 Candidatus Limnocylindrales bacterium
GCTCAAGGCGGAAGGTGGTAGCGGTTCACCACAGACCTACAACGGTGCGCAGCTGACGGTCTTTGCGGCACCGAAGATGGAGGGAATGCAGGCCGCATACACGATCGTCGATGGCAAGGTCGCGGTCGTAGGCGACCTCGACTCTGTCAAGGCCGCGGTCGACACGAAGGGCGCCAGCCCGCTGGCGACCGGCGACGCCGTCTCGGCCGCGCAGGCGTCCGTGACGGGCGACAGCCTCGGCTTCATGTTCGTCGACCTCAAGGCCGTCGCGGACGCGACGGCAAAGGTCGGTGCGTCGATCAACGCGGCAGGTGGGTCCGTGCCGTCGCTTCCGGCGACCGTCACTGACCTCATCCCGGGATGGGCCGCCGCGCGGATCCGCGTGGAGGGCGATGCGCTCCGCCTCGACGGGGTGGTCCAGCACAAGGAAGGCGCCCCCGGACCGGATGAGAACCGGGCGAACGCCGTCGCCGGCTTCGCGCCGCCGTCCACGATCGCGCTGGTCGCCGGCAACGACTACGGCGCGACCCTCAAGGAGACAGCGGACCTCTACGAAAAGGATCCGGCGCTCAAGGACGCTTACGATCAGATCAACCAGCTGGCCGGGATGCTCGGCGGCATCGATGCCATCGTGGGTTGGATGGGCGACACCGGTGTCGTGATCGACAAGCACGAGGACACCGTCCAGGGCGGGATCGTGTCGATCCCCGCGGACGCCGCCCAGGCGAAGCAGTTGCTGACATCGCTCCGGAGCTTCGTCCAGATGGCCGGCCCGAACTCCGGGATCACCGTGACCGATGAGACGTACAACGGTCAGACGATCACCGTCGTCGACCTCGGCGACCTCCGCTCGCTCGCTGGCATGGCCGGCGCGCTCGGCGGCGCGAGTGTCCCGGCGACGCCGTCGGGGATCCCGGACGCGCAGGTGAAGATCGCGTACGTTGCGAACGACCAGGTCGTCGCGATCGGCAGCTCGCCCGACTTCGTCAAGGCGGTGATCGATGCCGGAGCGGGTTCGTCGCTTGCGGACGACGCGCGGTTCCAGGATCTCCTGAAGCGTGTCGACGCGAAGCACACCAGCGTGAGCTTCGTCGACGTCGCCGCCGTGCGCGGTCTCATCGAAGGGTCGATGGCGGACGCACCGGCAGCCAAGAAGGCCGAGTACGAGAAGTCGATCAAGCCGTTCCTGACGCCGTTCGACGCGTTGATCGCGACGGGCGCGACAGGCGGCAGCACCGACCAGACGCACTCGGTGATCACGGTCAAGTGATGCGAGAGATGCGAGGCCCCCAGCCTCGCCGATAGTCCAAGGAGGGACACCAAGCACATGGCAGTCCGTATCCGCCTGACGCGGGTCGGTGCGACGAAACAGCCGACATACCGGGTCGTCGTCGCCGATTCGCGCAGTGCGCGCGACAGCCGCGCGATCGACACGATCGGTCACTACAACCCCAGGACCGAGCCGATCGAGCTCAACGTCGACCCTGACAAGGCGAAGGAGTGGCTGGCCAAGGGCGCACAGCCCTCCGACACCGTCGTCCGCCTGTTCAAGCAGGCGGGCATCCTGCCCGCCGGCAAGTAGGAGCACCCGATGG
Organism: Candidatus Limnocylindrales bacterium; assembly: GCA_035703005.1. Lineage (GTDB taxonomy): Bacteria > Chloroflexota > Limnocylindria > Limnocylindrales > CSP1-4 > SPCO01. The sequence goes on from DASSZA010000165.1 coordinate 1,596, forward strand.
CAGCCAAGGATCTGGTCGAATACGTCGCGAAGTCGCTGGTCGACGATCCCGACGCGGTCAAGGTCGACGTCATCGAGGAGGACGGCGCGACCGTCATCGAGCTCCATGTCGCGGACGACGACATGGGCAAGGTCATCGGCCGGAACGGCAGCGTCGCCAAGGCGCTCCGTACGCTCCTCAAGGTCACCGCGGCCCGCGACGGCGAGCCGGTCCAGCTCGAGATCGTCTGAGCGGACGGCCCGCGTGGCCGACGCTGGAACACGCGACGAGGCGGCCAGGGACCAGCGCCTCGTCGTCGCTCTCGTACGTGGTCTTCACGGCCTTCGTGGCGCCGTGCGCGTCGAGGTCCTGACGGACAAGCCCGAACAGCGCTTCCGACCTGGTGCCGTGCTGTACCGCGAGGGATCCGCCGACCGCTTGACCATCGCCTCTGGCGAGGCCGTCGCGGATGGCCCCGGCTGGCGGCTCCGTTTCCAGGAGGTCGCGAGTCGCGAAGCGGCCGACACACTGCGGGACGCGTACCTCGAGTCCGAGGTGCACCCCGCCGGGGAACTGGCTCGGGGCGAGGTCTACTGGCACGAGGTCGTTGGGGCCGCGGTCCGCGATGTCGAGGGCGCGGACCTGGGCGTCGTCCAGGACGTGTATCGGGTCGGGGAGAACGAGGTCTATGTCGTGCGTGGCGAGCGGTTCGGCACGTTCGATCTGCCCGCGGTCCGCGCGTTCATCCGGGTCTTCGCGCCTCGGCGCGGTGAGATCGTGGTCGATGCGGAGGCGCTCGACCTCCAGCCCCCGAAGCGCCGGCTCCCCGAGGGCGAGCGACCGAAGGCACCGCGACGGCGTTCCCGGAAAGCACGCCCAGCGCCTGGCGACGCCTCGGCAGGGGAGTCGTCATGACGCTCGAGGTCGACGTCCTGACGCTGTTCCCGTCGATGGTCGCCGGTCCATTGTCGGAGAGCATCCCAGGGCGGATCCAGGAAAGGGGGCTTGCCGAGGTCCGCGTCCATGACCTGCGCGAGTTCGGACTGGGCCGTCATCGATCGGTCGACGACACACCGTACGGCGGCGGCGCCGGGATGGTGATGCGGGTCGAGCCGATCGTCGCAGCGATCGAATCGGTCCGGCGGCCCGACTCCGTCGTGATCCTCATGGATCCAGGGGGGGAGGTCTTCGAGCATGAACGGGCAGGAGAGCTGGCCGTGCGATCGCACCTCGTGTTCGTCTGCGCTCGCTACGAGGGCGTCGACGAGCGGATCCGCGCGTTCGTCGACCTGGAGCTGTCGATCGGCGATTACGTCGTGAGTGGTGGCGAGCTGCCGGCACTCGTCGTGATCGACGCCGTGATGCGGCTGCTACCTGGCGCGATCGACGAGCTGTCGACGACCGAGGAATCGTTCAGTGCCGGCCTCCTCGAGTACCCGCAATACACGCGGCCGCCGTCGTACCGCGGCATGGACGTGCCCGAGATCCTGACCTCGGGGGACCACGGTGCGGTCGCCCGGTGGCGCCACGAGCGTGCCGTCGAACGCACGCGCGCGCGCCGTCCGGACCTGCTCGGGGAGGAGTAGGGCCCGCATCGTCCGAGCTTCGGTGGGATCGGCGGTTTGCGTCGGATGCACGAACCGTCGATCGATCGGCTGTGCCAGCCACTTCGTTGGACCAACGTTGCATCGGATGCATCGCCCGTCGAAGGAATGGCTCTCCTGCGGAAAGTCCGCCCGTTCCTTCTACCGTTCGTGCGCCTCATGCAAAACCTCTCCCGGCCGCGTCCGGCGAGGCCCGGCGAGCGCCGGACTGCGTGCTATACTCCGCCGTCGGTCGCCCACCACGCGGCCCTTCCCAAGTTCGGACCGCAGCGTTCAGCGCTGCCCACCCAGTCAAGGAACCGCCGCGTGAACGTGCTCGACGAGATCGTCCAGGACCAGCTCCGCACCGACCTGCCCGAGATCGCCACGGGTGACACCGTCAAGGTCTCGGCGAAGGTCGTCGAGGGTAACCGCGAGCGGATCCAGGTCTTCGAGGGCATCGTGATGCGCCTCCGGGGCGGCGGCATCACCCGCTCCATCACCGTTCGGCGGATCGCGTCGGGCGTCGGTGTCGAGCGGACGTTCAAGATCCACAGCCCGCGCATCGACAAGATCGAGGTCCTCCGTCACGGCGAGGTGCGTCGCGCTCAGCTGTACTTCCTGCGCAAGCGCGTCGGCAAGGCCGCGACCCTCCGCGAGCGGCGCGCCAACAACTAGCCGCCGGCGGTCCACATCCGGCATCCCTGACAGCCGCCGGGCAGCGGGAGCCCGTCCCGCGTTACCCTGAGGGCCGATGGCCGTCATCGTCCCGACCCTCCGCCACGAACGCCGTCTCTGGAACGATGGTCTTACCCGCGTCGTCGGGGTCGATGAGGTCGGCGTCGCACCCACCTGCGGAGCTGTCGTCGCCGCGGCCGTGATCATGCAGCCCGGGTGCCATCGCATCCCGGGTGTGCGCGACTCCAAGACGCTGTCGATGCTCCAGCGTGAGCGGCTCGCCCCGTTGATCCGCAAGCGAGCGGTCGCCGTCGGGGTCGGCGCCGCGTCTGTCCGCGAGATCGACCAGCTGAACATCTACCACGCGACCCACCTCGCGATGCGCCGAGCGATCGCGCGCGTCGGCGGGCACGAGCACGTGATCGTCGACGGCAACAGGATCGTCGGCTTCGAGGCACAGGTCGGGCCCTACTCGAACGTGGTCGATGGCGACGCGAAGGTGTACTCGATCGCGTGTGCATCGATCGTCGCCAAGGTCGTGCGCGACCGGATGATGACGAAGCTCGCGGCGCGCTATCCCGGTTACGGCTGGGAGCACAACCAGGGCTACGCGACGCGGGACCATCGCGACGCGATCCGCGCGCTCGGGCTGACCCCGTTCCACCGGCGCTCGTTCCTGGCGCTCCAGCGCACGCTCGCTGGCGACCAGCTCGACTTCGATCTCCTCGGCGATCCCGCGGCGTCACCGGAGATCCATGAGGTCCTCGAGCGAGAGCTCGTGCCGGTCATGACCGACGATGCGGCACTCGATGCCGAGGACCTGCTCGCACTCGAGGCCGCGTCAGCCTGACGTCATCGGCGGGGCGCTGGTAAGCGGCGGCTAACCGGCAGATACGTACCAGTCGACCGGTCGTCGCCATCATCCTGGGATGGATGGCCCGACCGTCTCACCGACTCGGACCGCTGCTCAGCAGGCAGGTGACTCCGCCGAATCGCTGGTCCTGGTCCGTCTCCTGGCTGCCGGTTGGACCGTCCTGGCCCGGAACGTCCATGTCGGCCGCCACGAACTCGACCTCGTGGCGGTCGACCCGGGCCCCCCGGCAATGCTCGTGATCGTCGAGGTCCGATGGCGCAGGTCGCGCGGGTTCGGGCTTCCGGAAGAGAGCGTCGACCACCGGAAGCGGACCCACCTGCGGATGGCGGCTTACGGCCTGCGCGACCGCGGCGTGTTCCCTGACGGCCCGCCCGTGCCAAGACTGCCGGTGCGTTTCGACCTCGTCGTCGTCGAACCGGGCCGCCGGGGAGGGGAGCCGACCATCCGGCATCATCGGGCGGCGTTCTGAGCAAAACGCAGGCTTCCCGGACTCGGATCCGCCCGGGGCGAGCCGACGGGGCGTCGTAACCGCCGGCAACGGGACTCCCGGACTCGGATCCGCCCGGGGCGAGCCGACGGGGCGTCGTAACAGCCGGCAACGGGACTCCCAGACTCGGATCCGCGCCGGGCAGGCCGACGGGGCGCCGTAACAGCCGGCAACGGGACTCCCAGACCTCCGCGAGAGCCCCGAAGCCCGCCCGCCCGCCCGTCGGGCCTCGAACGGACCCTGTGCTACACTCCGCGCCGGTCCGGGCCCAGAACCGGGCCATCGATCACGCGAACGCCCGTCGGCCATGGCCGAACGGAGCACACACGCGGACCGTTCCCACCGGGCGGTGCCGGCTGACCGAAAGCCGGTTCCCGGGATCAGCGAGGGTCCGCGGAGGAACCAACCGACAGGAGGTCGCCCATCATGCCGTCCGTCTCCATGCGGCAACTGCTCGAGGCCGGAGTCCATTTCGGCCATCAGACCCGCCGCTGGAACCCCAAGATGCGCCCGTACATCTTCGCCGAGCGCAACGGGATCCACATCATCGACCTGGCGCAGACCGTCCAGCGCCTCGATGTCGCCCTCGACGCCGTCCGCGAGACCGTCGCGCGCGGTGATCAGGTCCTGTTCGTCGGCACCAAGAAGCAGGCCCAGGAGCCGATCCTCGCCGAGGCGACGCGTTCCAACCAGCCCTACGTCAACAAGCGCTGGCTCGGCGGCATGCTCACGAACTTCACGACCATCAAGAAGCGGATCGGCCTGCTCGAGCAACTCGAAGCTCGCCAGGCGGCCGGCGATTTCGAGCGCATGACGAAGAAGGAAGCGGCCAAGCTGACCGAGGAGATGATCAAGCTCCAGGGCACGGTCGGCGGCATGCGCAAGATGAAGCGCCTGCCGGGCGCGATCTTCGTGATCGACCCGCACCGGGAACGCATCGCGGTGACCGAAGCGAACAAGCTCGAGATCCCCGTCGTCGGCACGGGCGACACCAACGTCGACCCTGACGAGCTCGACTTCATCATCCCGGCCAACGACGACGCGATCCGCGCGATCCGGTTGCTGTGCACGCTCGTCGCGGAAGCGGCGATCGAGGGCGCGCAGGAGCGATCGACGCGTGCGGCCAGTGAGCCCGAGATCATCGAGCCGGCCGCGATGGCCGATGGCGACGACGACGCGACCGGCGCGAGCGACGAGCTCGTCGCGGCGCTCGCTGGCGGCGGCGCCCTCACCTTCGAACCGGACGCCGACGAGGACGACCTGCTGCCCGGCGACCGGGTCGCCCGTGCCGAGGCCGCCGTCGCGGAGGCAGCCGAAGCGGCTGCTGAAGCGACCCCTGAAGAGATCGCGGCCGAGCTCGCTCGCGAGGCCGCCGAGAAGGAAGAGGCCGACAACCCCAGCTGACCCAGCGGCGGTCGATGTTCGTCCGCCGGGAAACAAGGACCGACTTACCCGGCGGGCGCCCGATGTGCCCGCGCATCGAACAGGAACAGGAGCACACCCACTGATGGCGGACATCTCGGCGGAGCTGGTCAAGGAGCTGCGCGACCGGACCGGTGCCGGGTTCATGGATTGCAAGAAGGCCCTCACCGAGGCCGGTGGCGACCTCGAGAAGGCGACGGCCATCCTTCGGGAGCGCGGCCTCGCCGCAGCGGCGAAGAAGTCGAGCCGAGAGGCGCGTGAAGGCCTCGTCTCGAGCTACATCCACACTGGTGGCCGGGTCGGCGTCCTCCTCGAAGTCAATTGCGAGACCGACTTCGTCGCCCGGACCGAGGAGTTCCAGAAGCTTGTGAAGGATCTCGCGGTCCAGGTCGCGGGGCTTGCCCCGCTCTACGTCGACCGAACCTCGATCCCCGCTGCCGAGCTCGAGGCCAAGAAGGCCGAGCTGCTCGCCGACGAGGCGACCCAACGCAAGCCTGAGAATATCCGCGAGCAGATCGTCGCGGGTCAGCTCGAAAAGTGGTTCGCGCAGGTCTGCCTTCTTGACCAGCCGTTCCGGGACGAGGACCGGACGGTGGGTGAGTTGATCACCGATCGCATCGCGACCATCGGCGAGAACATCGTCGTGCGCCGGTTCACCCGCTACGCGCTAGGGGAGGAGCTGTGAGCAACACCGCGACTGCCGCGGTGGCGGAGGATCGGCCGGTCGCGTACCGGCGGATCCTGCTCAAGCTGTCCGGGGAGGCGCTTCTCGGCGACCGCCCGTACGGCGTCGATCCGGCGTTCTGCTCGTTCATCGCAGACCAGGTGCAGCACGTGCACGAGCGTGGTGTCCAGGTCGGCATCGTGGTCGGCGGCGGGAACATATTCCGCGGCCTCGCGGCGGCGGCACGCGGGATGGATCGCGCGACCGGCGACTACATCGGCATGCTTGCGACGGTCATGAACGGCCTCGCCCTGCAGGACGCGCTCGAGACCGTCGGTGTCCCGACCCGTGTCATGACGGCGATCGCGATGAACGAGATCGCGGAGCCGTACATCCGCCGACGTGCCATCCGACACCTCGAGAAGGGCCGCGTCACCATCTTCGTCGCCGGGACCGGCAATCCGTACTTCACGACCGACACGGCGGCGGCGCTGCGCGCTGTCGAGATCAACGCCGAGGTCCTGCTCAAGGCCACCAAGGTCGACGGCGTTTACGACAAAGACCCGATGACGAATGACGGAGCCCAGCGGTACGCTCGCCTCGAATACGCCGACCTCCTCCGCGACCAGCTCAAAGTGATGGACGCAGCCGCGGTCAGCCTCGCCATGGAGAACGACCTCCCGATCATCGTGTTTGACCTCAATCAGCCCGACAACATCACGAAGGTCGCGACCGGCGAGTCGGTCGGGACGCTCATCTCCAGCGGAGGACCATCCGCATGAGCACTGAGATCCTCACCGACGCGGACCAGAAGATGACCCGTGCCGTCGACGCCATGGAGCGTGATTTCCAGGCGGTTCGCACGGGCCGTGCCTCGACGGCGCTCGTCGAGCGGATCCTCGTCGACTATTACGGCACGCAGACGCCGCTCAACCAGCTCGCCAGCATCAGCGTCCCCGAGCCGCACCAGATCGTCATCCAGCCGTGGGATCGCAGCGTCCTCGGCGCGATCGAGAAGGCGATCACCAAGAGCGACATCGGGCTCGTCCCCAACGTCGACGGCGCCGTCGTGCGCCTGAACATCCCGCCGCTGACCGAGGAGCGTCGCAAGGACCTCGTGCGGGTCGTCCACAAGCGCATGGAGGAGGCGCGCGTGGAGATCCGCAATATCCGTCGGGATGCCAACGATCATCTCAAGCGCGAGGAGCGCGACGGGACGATCGGGACGGACGATTCCCACCGCCAGGCCGAGACGCTCCAGAAGACCACCGACCGGCATATCAGCGAGGTCGACCGCCGCGGTGCGGCGAAGGAGCAGGAGGTCCTGGAGGTCTAAGTGGCGCGCGCACCTCTGGCCCGCCCGACCGACGCGCCGTCGATCGCGCACGAGCCGGTCGACGACCACCCGTTCCTGCCGGCCGAGGACCTTCCCCGGCACGTGGCGATCATCATGGACGGGAACCGCCGCTGGGCGCGCCAGCACGACAAGCCCGAGATCGAGGGGCACGCGGCGGGCGTCGAGGCCATCCGGGAGATCCTCAAACACGCCGTCCGGCGTGGCGTCCCGGTCATGACGCTGTACGCGTTCAGCCGTGAGAACTGGGCCCGTTCGGATGACGAGGTGATCGGTCTGTTCGGCTTGCTCGAAGCCGCGATCCGCAGCGAGACCGAAGAGCTGCGCGCGCAGGGTGTGCAGATCCGGCTCCTGGGCCGGCTCGACGAGCTGCCCGAGGAGACGCGCCGCTCGATCGGCGAGGCGCTCGACGCCACCGCCGGTGGCGACCGGCTGATCCTCAACGTGGCGTTCAACTACGCCGGCCGCACCGAGCTGGTTGACGCGGTCCGACGCCTCGTGGCGGAAGGCGCGGCGCCCGGGTCGATCGACGAATCGACCATCGGGGCGGCCCTCTACACGGCCGGCCTGCCCGACCCGGACCTGCTGATCCGGACCGGTGGCGAGCAGCGGATCTCCAATTTCCTCATCTGGCAGTCGGCGTATGCGGAGTTGTACTTCTGCGATGCCCTGTGGCCCGACTTCGGGCCGGCTGCCTTCGACCAAGCGCTGCTCGAATTCGCGCGCCGTCATCGCCGTTTCGGCCGGTAGCCGAGGGTGCGTCAGCGCGCAACGAGCGCGGCGATCCTTGTCCCGGTGCTCCTCATCGTCATCGCGGTCGGTGGCCTCGCCATCTCGCTCGCGATCGCACTCGTCACGGTCGTGGCGGCGCGCGAGGTGTTCGCGCTCCTGAGGACCGCGGGTCATCCCGCGCTGGCCGCGCTCGGTGGCGTGCTCGCGCTGACGGTCGTCCTCGACGCCGCGTTTCCCGACGTGCTCGAGGGGAGCGGCCTGCTGCTGATCGCGATCGGCGTGGTCCTGACCGCGGTCGCGGCGTTCACACGGCCCGATCCGCGCGACGGGCTCGGAACGTGGATGGCCACGGTGTTCGGCGCGCTCTACGTGAGCATGCTCGCGTTCGTCATCAGGCTCGGCCATGCGGGTGCGCCGCTCCCCGCCGGGGCGCCGCTCGAGGCCCTCGGACCCGAGCGCGGTTGGATCGTGCTGCTGATCCTCGCGGTCTGGTCGTACGACACGGGCGCCTACCTGGTGGGTCGTCAGTTCGGGCGCGAGAAGTTCCTGACGCACATCTCACCGTCGAAGACCTATGCCGGGCTGGTCGGCGGCGTCGTGGCGACGACCGTGGTCGTCGCACTCATGCTCATCGGTCTGGGGCAATCGCCGGTCCACGCGCTCGTCCTGGGCCCGCTTGCCGCGCTCTCCGCCCAGGCCGGCGATCTGGCGGACTCGATGCTCAAGCGCGCCGCGAACACCAAGGATTCCGGCACGCTGATCCCGGGTCATGGCGGGATGCTTGACCGGGTCGACTCATTCCTGTTCGCCGCGCCCGTCGTGACGCTCTATGTCGTCGCCCTCATCTCCTGACCCGGCCGACGCCCGGCGTGGCGTCGCGCTCCTCGGATCGACGGGCTCGATCGGCGGCCAGGCGGTCGAGGTGTTGGCGGCGCATCCAGAGCTCTTCCGGGTCGTTGCGCTGGCCACGCGGTCAAACGCGGAGGCACTCCAGGACCAGGCGGACCGACTGGAACCGGAGATCGCAGCCCTCGCGCCGTCCGAGGTGGACCTCGTCGACCTGGCGACGCGCGACGACGTCGACCTGGTGGTCGTCGGGACGAGTGGGATCGTCAGCCTTCGCCCTGTCGTCGCGGCGCTCCACGCCGGCAAGGTGGTCGCGACTGCCAACAAGGAGACCCTCGTCGCTGGCGGTCATCTGGTCATGCCGGAGGCGCGCCGGTCGGCAGCTGCTGTCGCCGAGGAGCGTCCGGGTGACCCATATGCCAGCCCGCTTGCGTGGCTGCGTCCGATCGATTCGGAGCACTCGGCGCTGTGGCAGTGCCTGGTCGGTGAATCGATCGCGTCGGTCGAAGCGCTGATCCTGACGGCCTCCGGCGGCCCGTTCCTCGACGTCGGCACGGACCAGCTCGCGCTCGTGACTCCGGACGAGGCGCTGAAGCACCCGACCTGGTCGATGGGCGCCAAGATCACGATCGACTCCGCGACGCTCGCGAACAAGGGCTTGGAGATCATCGAAGCCCACTGGCTGTACGATGTCGACTACGACGCCATCGAGGTGGTGATCCATCCGCAGAGCGTCGTCCACTCCGCCGTCCGCTTCGTCGACGGCTCCCTGAAGGCCCAGTTGGGCACCCCGGATATGCGCCTCCCGATCCAGTACGCCATGACCTATCCCGAGCGACGGCCCTCACCGGCGGCGTCGCCCGACCTGATCGCCACCGGTCGGCTCGACTTCCGACGCCCTGATACCGAGCGCTTCCCGGCCCTTCGGATCGCGCGAGAAGCGGGCATCGCCGGGCCGTGGGCGTCGGCCGCGCTCATCGCAGCCGATGATGTCGCGGTCGAGCGCTTCCTCGCCGGGTCCCTCGACTTCCTCGGGATCCCGCGCCTGCTCGAAGCGGCTGTCGAGCGGTTTGGATCCGGCAGCGGTGAACCCGACATCGATGCACTCATCGCGCTCGATGCCGACGTGCGCGCGACCTACGCGACCGGCTCGGTCGGAGGGATCGCCTGATGGGGATCCTCCAGCCGATCATCACGATCGTCCTCTTCTTCCTCATCCTCGGGACACTCGTCGTCATCCACGAGCTCGGTCATTTCGTCGCGGCGCGCGTCGCCGGCGTTCGTGTCCTCGAGTTCGGGATCGGGTTCCCGCCCCGGGCCAAGGTCCTCCGGTCGAAGGGCGAGACGCTCTACACGCTCAACTGGCTGCCGATCGGCGGGTTCGTGAAGCTCGAAGGCGAGGACGGCGACAACCACAACGACCCGCGTGCGTTCTCATCGAAGAGCCTCCCCGTGCGACTCGGCATCCTCGTCTCGGGCGTCGTGATGAACGTGCTCCTCGCGTTCGTGATCTTCACGGGCATCGTGTGGCTCGCGTCGCCGCAGGTCGGGGCCAAGTTCGCGGAGGTCCAGCAGGGTTCACCGGCTGCGTCCGCCGGTCTCCAGGCCGGCGAGACGATCGTGGCTGTCAACGGCGAACGGTTCCAAGTGTTCATCCAGCCCAGCCTCGTGGAGGTTCTGCGCGCGAACGCGGGCCAGTCCGTGACGCTGACCGTGCTTGACGCGAATGGAGCGACGCGCGAGGTGACGACGACACTGCGTGATCCCAGCCAGATCGACAAGGACCACGGTGCGCTGGGTATCGCCGACATCGAACCGGCGTACGACGGCTCGACCACGACGAACGACCTCGGGACAGCGATCAAGGTCGGTTGGGAACAGACCGTCCAGGCGATGGGATTGATCATCGGGGCGCTCGGCTCCCTCGTCGGCGGGATCGTCACCAACCCGACCGCTGCGCCCGTCGCGTCGGGCCCGATCGGTATCGCCGCGACTATCGGCGACTACTTCTTCAGGGCCGGTCCCATCTTCACCCTCTACATCGCTGGCATCCTGTCGGCGAACCTGGCGGTCGTGAACATCCTGCCGTTCCCACCGCTCGACGGTGGCCGGATGCTGATGATCACGCTCAAGCGGATCTTCGGCTCGCGCATCAGCCTCCGCGCCGAGCAGACGACCTATCTGGTCGGCTTCGTCTTCCTCTTTACCTTCCTGATCTGGGTGTCCGGATTCGATGTCATCAGGCTCCTGAACGGCGGAACGTTGCCGCAGCCATGACCCTCGCCACACCTCGGATCCGGCGTCGACAGACGGCGACCGTCGACGTTGGCGGTGTCCTCGTCGGCTCGGACCATCCCGTCGTCGTCCAGTCGATGACGAACACCGATACCGCCGATCCCGACGCGACCGCCATCCAGGTGGCGCGACTCGCTCATGCGGGTTCCGAGCTTGTGCGCGTGACCGTCAATACGGAAGAGGCCGCGGCGGCCGTCCCGGAGATGGTCCGCAAGGTCCGCGGCCTGGGCGTCGACGTCCCGATCATCGGCGACTTCCACTACAACGGGCACAAGCTGCTGGTCGAGTACCCGGAGATGGCCGCCGCGCTCGCCAAGTACCGCATCAACCCGGGCAATGTCGGGGCGAAGCGGCACGACGAGCACTTCGCGACGATCGTGAAGGTCGCCATCGACAACGGGAAGCCCGTCCGGATCGGCGTCAACTGGG
>DASSZA010000224.1:0-12511 GCA_035703005.1 Candidatus Limnocylindrales bacterium
CGCCGAGCCACGGCGCCCGTCCGACGATCGTCATCCAGGCGTGGCCCGTCCTCCCGGCCCCGAGTGACCACCTGGAGCGTGGCCTTCACCTCGTCACGTCGCGGGTCCGTCGCGACCCACAGAACCCGCTCGCGACGCTGAAGACGACGTCGCGCGCCGAGTACGTCTACGCCCGGCTCGAGGCCCGTCGTGCCGGTGCTGACGATGCGCTGTTCATGACGGTCAGCGACCACCTGTCAGAAGGGACGTCGGCCAATATCTTCCTCGTGCGCCGCGGGGTCGACGGGCAGGAGGAGCTCGCGACCCCGTCGCTCGACTGCGCGATCCTGCCCGGGACGACGCGGTCGTGGCTCCTCCGATGGGCGGGCGGGGTGGGACTGCGCGCTGTCGAGTCGCTGCTCCGCCGCGAGGACCTCGCGTCGGCGGATGAGGCGTTCCTGTCGTCGAGTGTCGCGGGCGTGCTTCCGGTGACGACGTTCGACGGCGCACCGATAGGCGACGGACGGCCGGGACCGTGGACCCTGCGGGCGCGAGCCGACCGCGAGGCGATGCTCGCCGAGACCGGTGAACGGGCGGGCGCCGACCCCGACCGGCGATGACCCGCGACGAGCTGATCACGCGGACCCGGCAGCTCGTCGAGGAGGGCGACCGGCTCATCGCGGACCCGTCGATGGGCGCACTCCGTGTGTGGCTCCAGCTCTCGGACGACCTCCTTGCGACGGCGTGGGGCAGCATGGACCGCTACCACCTCGCCTGGCTGATGGTCGGCAAGCCGACCGCGATCGTCCGCGGTCGGCCGATGACGGCAGATGAGGAGACCGCGTACGTCCGCGAGGTCGCGAGCCAGAAGACCGCCGCCCTCCGGATGAGCCTCGACGCGGTCGAGCGCCAGGGGATGCCGTTCCTCGGCGAGACCGGGGGGATCGCGCCGGGTGCGGCCGCGGAAGCAACGCCCCGATCGCCCGACAGACCTCCCGATCGGAGCGGGTTGCCGGCGGACCCCACGCTCTCGGAACGGTTGGCGGACGCTCGTCGGAAGGCAGACGAGCATCGCGACCACGGGGAACGACGCGCGCCGCGCCCCGACAAGATGCAGCGGTGACGGTGCCCGCGGAGCGCGTCCCGGGGCTTGGTGGGACCCGCCTGATCCCCGCTCCTGACGAGATCGCGGCCGACTACCTCCTGCTCGGGCTCCGTTTCGACCAGCACATGCCGGGCATCGTCGATGGGTACTACGGGCCCGCCGACCTCAAGGCGCGTGCCGATATGGAGCAGCGCCGATCGCCCGCGCGGCTGCTCGACGACATCGCGGGTTTGTCGGAGCGAGTGGAACGCGACATCGACGACGCCGACCGACGCGATTGGCTGCTCGCCCAGCTCAGGGCACTCGATGCGCATGCGCATGCGCTTGCCGGGGAGCCGCTCGACTACCCCGCGTACGTCGAACGCTGCCTCGGCTTCGCGCCGCGGCGACATGCCGATGCCACCTTCGATACCGCGGCGGCCGAGATCGATGCGCTCCTTCCCGGCCCGGGCTCCATCCCGGATCGGCTCGACGCGTGGGATGCGACGATCGAGATCCCGACCGACCGACTCCTTCCGATCGCCGAGTGGCTGCTGGAGCGGTTTCGCGCGCGTGCGGGCGAGCTGTTCGGGTTGCCGGATCGCGAGTCGATCCGGCTGACGACGATCACGGATCAGCCATGGATCGCCTACGACCGATATCTGGGCGATCGCCGCTCACGCGTCGAGCTCAACGTCGACGTGCCGGTCACCGCCCACGATCTGATCGTCACGCTCGGCCATGAGGCATACCCCGGGCACCACCTCGAGGCCGCGTGGCGCGAGACCGATCTCGTCGAGCGCGATCGCCGCCTCGAAGTGTCGATGATCCTGACCGATACCCCTGAAGGGCCTGTCAGCGAGGGGCTCGCGCGCTACGGGACGAGGTTCGCGGCACCGTTCGACGAGCGCCCCGATCTGCTCCTCGAGATCTTCGACCGTGCGGAGTTGCCGATCGCCGCCGACCCCGCGGCTGCCCGCGACACCGCCGAGCGGACAGTGCGGTTGCACGCGCTGCGTGATCGTCTCGAGGCCGCGACCGACGAGGCAGCACTCCGGCGGTACGTCGATGACGCGTCGTCCGAGGAGGTGCTCGACTACCTCCGAGAGGTCGGGCGCTACCGGGCCAAGGTCGCTGCGAAACGGCTGGCGTTCCTGGAGGACCCGCTGTCGCGGTTGTACGTGTTCGCGTATGAAGGCGGCGAGGCGTTGGTCGCCGCGTGGGTCGAGACAGCCGAAGCGCCCGACCAGGTCGGGCGCTTCGGTCGCCTCCTCCACGAACAGGTCACACCGGGTCGACTCCTCGCGGAGTCGCGCTGAGCGCACCCGCGGACCCATCGCGCCGAGGCGCCCGTCCTGACAGCCAGCTCATGGCGAACCCGGCGATCGCGCCGGCCAGCACGGACACGCTGAGCACGGCGAGCAACGGCAGGCCCGGAGTTCCGTCGGCGGTGTCCCCCCGCGCCGCGGCCGCATCGCTTTCCGTGGCCAGAGTGCGGACCTGGGCGTTCAGGTCGTCGATCTGGGTCCCGTACCTTTCGGCCTGTCCCTGGAGCTGCTCGATCGCAGGACCGTAGCGGTCGGTGACCTCGGCGATCGCCTCGCTCTTCGCGCGCTGGATCGCGGTCAGCAGCGCCGCCGTGTCGAGGGCCGGCGCGACCCCGGTCTTGCTCAGGACCGTGAACGGCACGGGCGTCTGGCTCGTCGCGAGGTCCTGCAGCGTGACATCCCACGTCCAGAAGCCCGCCTCGGGCATCTTCGCGGTCGCGACGAAATGACCGTTCGGATCATCGTTCTTCGCGATGACGTCGAACGTGGCGCCTGTGCTCACGTTCGCGAAATGCACGGTCGCGGTCTCCCACGGCGCCGGCGTCACGCCGTGCTGCATGACCCGGAACCCGATCTCGAAGGGCGTGCCGGCACGTGGCGTCGTCGTCTGTCCGTCGGCGACGATGTCGGCCCAGCCCCCGGCCAGCGCTGGCACGGCAAGGATGAGCAGCATGGCCATCGCGGCGGCGACGGCGGCGATCCTCCGGATCATCGATGACTCCCTTCGGCGAGCGGGTGGACGGCATCGGTCCTTGTTGCCCATCTACACCGAGGGGGCGCTGCAGGTTCCCGGGGACTCAGGCGCCTAGAGGTCGCGGGTGAACACTGCGCGATCGTCGCCGTCGCCGTCGTAGTCGGCGTAGGCCGGCGTCCCGTACAGGTTCTGTGTCCCGGGCCCGTCATCGACACGGAAGCCGATGGACGTGTGGAAGGCGACGCTCTGGCGGTTGCCGGGCCACGTGATGGCTTTGACCCGGCGGACGCCGCGGGCCGCGAGGTCGTCGAAGACGTGCTGATAGAGGGCGCGGCCGACGCCGCCCCGTCGCCGGTTCGGGTCTGCGGCGACCATGTGGATGTAGCCGGTCATCGGGTCGTCCTGGCTGATGAACGCGACGACGAAGCCGGCCAGCCTGCCCGCCTCATCCTCGGCGACCCACGAGGTTCCCGTGAAATGCTGGAACCACAGTCGCGGAAGCAGTGCCCGCATCCGGCGACCTCCCCACCACTCGTCGACGAGCCCGACGATCAGAGCGTGGTCGTCCTCGGTAGGGCGGCGGAACGTCAGTGCTGACGAGTCGTTCATCGCGCCCGCCACCATGCCACGGCCGCGGCGAGCGCGAACTCCGCGGGGACGAGGAAGCCGAATACGTCCGCGAGATAGTCGGCCGGCGCGAGCACGCCGCCCTCCTCCCGAGCGATCAACCATAGGCCGAGCTGACCGAGCGCCACCCCAAGCACGGCGATCGCCGCCGCGGTGACGCCCCGAGCCGGCCCCCCCATCGACCGGTTCGTCCCGAGGCCGATCGCCAGTGCGACCGCGACCACCCAGCCGAGGACCGCGGCGATCACGAGCAGGCCAGCCGTGATCGTCAGCCGGCCGCCCGCGACGGCGATCGCGATCCCGCCCGCGATCGCGACAAGGAGCGCGAACACGATCCCTCGCGCGACGGGCGGTGACGGCGCCGCGTCCTCCTCGGCGGCCTCGGTGACGCGATACCGGTCCGATGGCGCGTGGTCGAGGGGGCGGGTGGGGCGTCGCTCCCCTGGATCGTTCGTAGGGCGGCTGTCGTCCACGACGCCATCGTAGCCACGCACACGGCAGCGCACGGTCGTCGCGACGTGCCCTCGGTGACGACGGCGTCGGACGGACGGTAGACTCCCGGCGTGAGCCACCCCAGCCTGGGCCGACCACCGCGCGACCTATCCGTCGGTTCGCCGACCGCTGCTCGGCAGATCCGAGCGTCGATGGACCGACTGGGAGCGCGCGCGCTCGAGGCCGCCGTCGAGCGCGACCCGACGCTGATGACCCGCTACGACGAACTCGGCCTCCGCGAACGGCTCCATGACGCCGCGCTGCTCGCCGATCGGATCGCGCTCTCGGTCGCGGCGGGCGATCCCGGACCTGCGAGGGAGTACGCGGACTGGACCGCCCCGGCGTACCGCCGCAAGCGCGTGCCGCTCGACGACCTGATCAACCTCCTCGAAGGGCTCCGGGCGGCGCTGCCATCGGTCGTGGACGGCCAGGCCGAAGTCGACGCGAACGCGGCGATCGACGCAGCGATCGCGGTGTACCGCTGGAATCGCCGCCTCGCGGGCGACGCGCGAAAGCGGAACGCGTTCCTCCAGCTGCTCTACAAGGGCGCCTGACCGCGTGACGATCAAATGGGTCCAGCAGGACCCCCTCGTCATGAACGGGGAGCCGTTCTGCTACGGCTCACGCCTGACCGTCCGCCAGCTCCTCGAGCTGCGTTCGAGCGGGTATGACCTGCCACGGATCCTCAAGGACCATCCCGAGCTGCGCACGGTCGGTGTGGCCGCGGCGTTCAGGTACGCGAGCGACCACCGGGATCGATACGCGGAGTTCTTCGAGGCCGACGGCTCGCTTCGGGGTCCCGGCTTCAGCGAGGAGGAGGCGGCCGGCCTCCCGGCGCAGTTCCGCGTTCCGGGGATCGTCGTCAAGCCCACCTGAGCGGCACGACCCGAAGCTTCCAGGCGGCCACTGGCCGGCCGCGTGTTCGGGTCCTGTCGCACTCGGTGCTACGCTGTTCGGAGCCCTTCGGAGATCCACCCGTAGATGACCGACACCCGAACGACCGAACCGACCACCGAAAGCGTCGCGACCGACGCGACCCAGGAAGCTGCTGCGCCTGCCTTCGATCCTGAGCGGCGTGCGACCGAGCTTGCGATCCTCGACGCGCTGCGCGCCGTCGTGGACCCGGAGATCGGGATGAATGTCGTGGAGCTGGCACTGATCAAGCAGATCATCCTCGGCCCCGATTCGACCGAGATCAAGATGATCCTGACGACACCGTTCTGCCCCTACGCCGGCTCGATGATCAACCAGGTCAAGGAGCAGGTCGAGTCGGTCGTCGAGCACGACGTCAAGGTCACGTTGCTGGCCGAGCGCTGGGACCCGCGCGATGCGGGATTGATGTGGTGAGCCCGACGACCGTCGGTGCATGAGGAGCGACCCATCGTGAGCGATCCGCGATCCACCAACCCATACACGTCACAGACGTCGGCCGTCCCGGGGACGCTGCCGGCTGAACAGCAGGTCGGTGCGGCTCCGATCCCCGATGCGCGGACGCAGCAGGCATTCCTGACCCAGGCCTTCATCTGGATGTTCGTCGGTCTCGGCGTGACCGCCGCGGTCGCCTACGCCGTCCAGAGCAACGAGAAGCTGCTCGACTTCGCCGCGAACAACCTCCTCGTCCTGATCATCGCCCAGTTCGCGCTCGTGTTCGCGATCGGGCTGGGCATCCGCCGCATCAGCGCGACCCTCGCGCTCGGCCTGTTCTTCGTCTATGCCGCCTCACTCGGCATCACGATCGGTCTGATCGTGTCGGCCTACACGCAGGCGTCGGTCGTGTCGGCGTTCCTGTCCTCGTCGGCGATGTTCGGCGCGGCGGCGATCTACGGGCACGTGACGAAGCGCTCGCTCGCGCGCATGGGCAGCCTGCTGTTCATGGCGCTGATCGGTCTGCTGGTCGCCATGGTCATCAACCTGTTCCTGCGCAGCGACGCCGCGTCGTTCGTGATCTCGATCATCGGCGTGATCATCTTCACGGGGCTGACGGCGTGGGATGTCCAGCGCATCCAGAACGGCCAGCTGCAGGTCTACACGGGATCGGTCGAGAAGGCAGCCGTCATGGGCGCGCTGACCCTGTACCTCGACTTCATCAACCTGTTCCTGTTCCTGCTCCGCATCTTCGGCGGGCGCAACTAGCCCCTCAGCCGACCCGCCGCAGTTCCCGCGCCCTGACCGTCTTGGAGCGCAGGACGCGGGCGGCGCGCGGACGATCTCGCAGGAGCGCGAGCGTGCCTTCGGCCGCGACCGGCCGGCTGAACAGGTAGCCCTGCCCCAGGTCGCAGCCGAGCTCTCGCAGCTTGTCGGCCTGCGCCTTGGTCTCGATGCCCTCTGCGACGACCCCGATGCCCAGGCCGTGCGCCAGTGCGACCACGGCCTCCACGATCGAGCGGTCCGCGGGGTCCTCGATGCCGGCCACGAACGTACGGTCGATCTTGATCGTGTCGAGCGGCAGGTGCTTGAGGTACGCGAGCGAGGAGTAGCCCGTCCCGAAGTCGTCGAGCACGAGCCGGACACCGAGATCCCGGATCTCGCTGAGCGTGCGGATGCCAGCCTCGGAGTGGTCCATCAGCACGCTTTCGGTGATCTCGAGCTCGAGCGCCTCGGGGTCGAGACCGGTCCGCGCCAGCGTGCGCCGGATGTCGTCGAAGAGGTCGCCCTCCGTGAACTGTCGCGCTGACAGGTTCACCGAGACGAACGTGCGGTTGTCCTCGGAGCCAGGATCGGCGTTCAAGGCCGCCGCTTGGCGGCAGGCCGCGTCGAGCACCCACCGTCCCAGCGCGACGATCAGGCCGGTCTCCTCGGCCAGCGGGATGAATGCAAGCGGCGGGACCAGGCCACGGGTCGGGTGCTGCCATCGGACGAGGGCCTCGAACCCGACGACGTCGCCTCGGCGCAGGTCGACGAGCGGTTGGTATTGGAGCAGGAGCTCGTCGTGGTTGAGGGCACGGCGGAGGTCGTTCTCGAGGTCGACGCGCTCCCGCGTCTGATCGCTCATCGACGGCTCGAACAGGAAGTGGCGATGCGCCGGGTCGCTCTTGGCGCGGACCATCGCGATCTCGGCTTCGCGCATCAGCTCGTCGGGCGTCGCTCGCCCACCTTGCCCGAGCGCGATGCCGAGCGAGGCGCTCAGGAACCAGTCCCGTCCATTGATCGGGAAGGGCTCGCCGAGCTCGGCTGCGATGCGGTCGGCGATCCGACGCGCCTCGGAGGGATCGAGGACGGGGTCGAGGACGAGCCCGAACTCGTCGCCACCGAAGCGGGCGACCGTGTCGCCGGGGCGCAGGCTATTGACGAGGCGCTGACCGACCGCCTGGAGGATCCGATCGCCGGCCGCGTGGCCGAGGGTCTCGTTGATCACCTTGAACCGGTCGAGATCGAGCAGGATGACCGCGATCGCCGATTCGTCCTCGGGTCGGTGACCGGCCAACGCGTGGGCGATGCGGTCCGTCAACAGCTCCCGGTTCGGTAGGCCCGTCGTGTGGTCGTACAGGGCGCCGTGGCGCGCGACGTCGACGAGGCGCGCGTTCTCGAGCCCGATGGAGGCGAGCCGGGCGAAGCTCGCGAGCGCTAGCTTGTCGCGCTCGCTGAAGCGGCGAGCGGTCTGACCGGCCGCGAGTCCGAGGATGCCGACGACATGGCCGGCCGACTTCAGCGGTGCCCCGAGCGTCGCTCCGAGTCCCACGGGCACGTCGCTCGCCCGATCCGGCCACGCGTCGTAGTCGTCGACGACGAGCGGCTCACCACTGGCGACGATGGCGCCCGCGATACCGGCGGTCGCGTCGACCCACATCCCCTGGAGATCCGCGAACATGCCCGTCCCGACCCGCAACACGAAGCGCTTGCGCTCGGCGTCGAGCAGGTCGATCCAGGCGTGCGGCGTCCCGAGGAGCGCGGTCGCGCGGCCGAGGATCGTCGCGAGCAGGCCGTCGTGATCGGTACGATCGAGGAGCGCGAGCGCCGTGTCGTCGAGCGCTTTCAGATACGGATCCGCGAGGCCCGATCCGAGGAGGCCGCGGTCAGGCTTGACCAGGTACAGCGCGCGATCGGCGACCGCCACGAGCTCGTCCTTGGTCCGCCCGTCCTCCGGATAGCAGGCGACTCCGGCACTGATCGACACGGACGGGCCGTCGCTCGGCGAGCCCGCTCCAGCGCGCTCGCGCACGGCACGCCGGATGCGATCCGCCACCTCGTGGGCCACCACGCGATCGGCGCCGGGCAGCAGCGCCGCGAACTCGTCGCCGCCGTAGCGGTACAGCCGGTCGCTGTCGCGCGTGGCGTGCGACATCACCGACGCGATGTCGACCAGCAGCGCATCGCCGGCGGGATGGCCCTTGGTGTCGTTGAAGCGCTTGAAATCGTCGAGGTCGAGCATCAGCAGCGCGAAGGGCCGACCGCCATCGAATGCGGCGCCGAGCTCCCGTTGGAACGCTCCATGGTTACGAAGCCCGGTCAGCGCGTCCTGATCGGCCCGGGTGCGGACCTCGCGGTGGGTCTGCGCGTTCTGCATCGCGATCGACGCCTGCCCGGCGAAGAGCTTCGTCAGCTCGAATTCGTTCCTGGTGAAGTGCGCCTCGGCGCCCCCGAGCCGGCCGACGTTGAGCGTCCCGATCGCGTCGCCGTCGACGAGGAGCGGAACGACCATCATCGATTCCGGTTCGAACGGGGTGTTCGGCACCTGGATCGTCCGGTCATCAAGGTGCGCGTCGTTGGCGAGGACCGCCTCGCGGTGCTCCAGCACCCAGCCGGTGAGGCCATCGAAGATCGGGCCTTCGTGCGCGAGGATCTCGTCGGCGAACCGGTCACGCGCGACGACGGCGCGACGCGTACCACGCTCATGGTCCGCCTGGTACACGGTCAGCGAGTCGTACGGGACGATCGCCTTGAGCGAGTCGGCGATGAGGTCGAGGACGCCGCCCGGCTCGAGGGTCGAGAGCAGGCGCTCGTTGACGTCGAGAAGCCGACGCTGGCCTTCGAGCTGGAGCTCCATCTCGTCCTGCTGGCGGCGCAGCCGGCTGAGGTTCTCGGCGTTGATGAGCGCCTGGACCGCAGCCGACGCGAAGATCGACAGCGTCACCTCGTCCTCGTTGTCGAAGCGGCCTATGCCAGCGGCAGACACGACGATCACGCCACGAACGACCTCCTCCTGGACCATCGGGACGAGGAGCATCGACTCCGGTCGGCGCTCACCGAGGATGAGCACGCGCGGGTCGTTCAGCGCGTCATCGAGCCGGAGCGCTTGCCCGTGCTCCGCGACCCACCCGGTGAGACCAGTCCCGATCGGCATCGCGAGCGTGCGCAGGTCCGGGTCGGTCGGGTGGAGCAACTCGCCTTCGAATGCGATCGGCTCGCACATCCGCGTTGCGTGGTCCACGCGGTAGACCCGGATCGTGTCGTGCTCGATGATGCGCTTCGCCTCCTCGACGATCGCCGCGGCGATCGATGCCTGATCGTGAAGACGGCTGAGACGGCCGGCGAGATCGGCGATCGACGAGAGTCGGTCCGCGAGGCTCCGGCGGGCTTCGGCGAGCCGGATCGTCCCGATCGCCGTCGCCATGTGGTCGCCGAACGCGCGTGCGAGCGCGCGCTCGGAACGAGTCCAGTCGTACGCCCCGCGGTGGTAGAGCACGAGCAGACCGAGCGCCTCGTCCCCGTACACGAGCGGCACGAAGCAGATCGAGCTCACGCCCATCGAGCGGTAGACCTCGCGGAGCGACGGGATCGTCGCCCGCATCGCACGGCCGAGCACGCGGACGCGACGCGTTCTGAGTGCGTCCATCCCGGCGGTCCTCGCATCCGGAGTCAGGGATGAGATCGCGTCGAGGATGATCGGTGACAGGCCGCGTTGCGCGGCGAGCGTCAACGGGTGTTCGGCCGTCGCGTCATACACCCATAGACCGGCGCGGTCCACGCCGAACAGCCCGAACGCTTCGTCGATGATGTCGTCGAAGAGACTGGCGAGGTCCCGCCGGCCACTCACCTTCGCGGCGATACGGCCCAGCGCCTCGGCGCGGGTGGGATCGGCGGGTGCGGCTGCCGCCGCCCGGCGTGGGGTCCGGGCGTCACGGGCTCGGCGCGGCTCCGGGTCGGCCCGGCCTACGACATCGGACATATCTCGCGAAGGTACGGTGAGGTGTGTTCCGGGGCGATAGCCCATCGGTACCGGCACGTGACGGCCGAGTGCCCGAGCGATGGATCAGTCGACCAGGGCGTCCACCGAGTCCACGACGACGTCCGCCGCGGCGAGGTCGTCCTCGGAGCCGATCCCGGTCCGGACCCCGATCGCCAGGCCGGCCGCGGCCTCCCGCGCCATCGTCACGTCTGCGGGCGTGTCACCGACCACGGCGACCCTCGACGGTTCCGTCCGGAACGCGTGGCAGACCGCGATCACGGCGTCGGGCGCGGGCTTCAGGTCGAAGCCGTCGTCGCCGCAGACCAGCGCCTCGACCGATCCGCGGATACCGAGCGCGCGAAGCGTCGCGTCGGTCGGGGCGCGATCGTCGGTCGTGATCACCGCGATCCGGCGGCCGTCGGCGCGCAACCGCGCGAAGAGCGACGGGAGGTCGCCGAGCGGGACGGCGAGCGCCGCGGGATCGGGTGCGAGCCAGGCGGCAGCGGTAGCGCGCCGGGCCGCCGCGATGCTCGGGCACCAGCGCCGCAGCAGGCGAGCGACGGTCTCCTCGATCCCGGCCATCGTCCCTGTGGCGAGCAGGCCTCCGGGCGCGACCCGCCCCGTCGTCGGGTCGAAGCCGATCGTCGCGTAGACGTCCGGCGAGACCGGGCGTCGGATGACGTCGTCGAGTCGATCGCCGAGCTGACGGGCCCAACCGCCCCACATCGCATGGAAGTCGATGAGCGTGCCGTCCTTGTCGAAGATGACCGTGTCGATGCCCGTAAGGTCGACCCGGCTTCGGGTCTCCGCGTCCGTCCGGTCGTCGGCCGTCGGGGCCACGCCTAGCTCCTCAGCCGGCGCATCTCGGGATCGAACAGTGGCTCCGCCGCGACGCTCGCTGAGATGTCCTCCCCGAAGTAGCGGATCGTCACGGGCTGGCCTGGATGTGCCGCCGCCGCCGGGAGCCACGCGTACGCGATCGCCGATCCGATCGTGTACCCGAACCCGGCGCTGGTGACGTAGCCGGCGGGTCGTCCGTCGACGTGGACCGGTTCCTTGCCCATGACGACGGCCTGCGGATCGGCGATGAGGAGCGGGACGAGCCGGCGCTCGACGGTCTCTGTGCTCTTGCCGACGAGCGCGTCGCGTCCGACGAAGTCCCCCTTGTCCATCCGGACGGCGAACCCGAGACCCGCCTGGTACGGGTCGTGCTCGGTCGTCATGTCGACGCCCGAGAAGCGGTAGCCCTTCTCGAGGCGAAGCGATCCGAAGGCGCCGCGGCCGGCAGCGATCACGCCGTGCTCGCGGCCGGCGGCCCACAACGTGTCCCAGAGCCGGAGACCCATCTCGGCCGGTGCATACAGCTCCCAGCCGAGCTCACCGACGTATGAGAGCCGCAACGCGGTCACCGGCACGGTCCCGACCCAGATGTCCCGCGCCTGGAAATATCGGAAGGCGTCGTTCGAGACGTCGGCGTCCGTCACTGCGGACAGGACGTCGCGGGCCCGGGGTCCCCACAGCCCGATGCAGCATGTGCCACTCGTGATGTCGCGGACGAACACGCTGCCGTCGCGCGGTGCGTGACGTTCGAGCAGATCAAGATCGAGCGGCCCGTTCGCCCCGACCTGGAAGCGATCCCGGGCGAGCCGGGCGATCGTCAGGTCGCTTCGGACCCCGCCGCGCTCGTCGAGCAGCAAGCTGTAGACGACGGTACCGACGGGCCGGTCGACACGGTTCGTCGTGAGACCATCGAGGAACGCTGCAGCCCCGTCGCCCTCCACAGCGATCCGCTTGAGCGGCGTGATGTCGTACAGCGCGACCCCGTCGCGGGTAGCGCGCGCTTCGGCGCCGACGATCGGGTGCCAATACCTCGCCGCCCACGGGTTTCGTCCGGGGATGTCGTACCGCCCGAGCAGGGACTCGTTCACGCCGTACCAGTGCGGCCGTTCCCAGCCACCGCCCTCGAGGAAGTACGCCCCGAGCTCGCCTTCGCGCTCGTAGAACGGTGAAGTACGGAGCGGTCGCGGCTCTTCCATCGGCTGGAGCGGATGGATGATGTCGTAGACCTCGACGTAGTTCTGGATGCCCCGGTCGTGGACGTAGCCCGGCGCGAGCTGATGACGTTCGAAGCGGTTGACGTCGCATTCGTGCAGGTCGCTGGTCGAGCCGCCGTCGACGATCCACTCGGCCATCGCTCGCCC
>DASSZA010000294.1:0-35541 GCA_035703005.1 Candidatus Limnocylindrales bacterium
CTGGCAGCTCAGCCACCGCGTCAACGATCTCGCCGAGATCGAGCAGATCCTCAACCTGACGCCCGAGGAGCGCGAGGGCCTGTCGGCGACTGACAAGTTCCGCGTCGACATCACGCCGTACTTCATCAGCCTGATCGACCCGAAGGATCCGAACGACCCGATCCGCCGCCAGGTCATCCCGAGCGCCAGTGAGCACCAGGCCTTCACCGCGATGATGGAGGACTCGCTCGCCGAGGATCGTCACTCGCCGGTCCCTGGCCTCGTGCACCGCTACCCGGATCGCGTCCTGATGCTCGTCACCACACAGTGCGCGAGCTACTGCCGCTATTGCACGCGGTCGCGGATCGTCGGCGACCCGACGCAGAACTTCAATCGCCGCGACCACGAGGCCCAGCTCGAGTACCTCCGCCGGACCCCGCAGGTCCGCGACGTCCTCATCTCGGGCGGTGACGGGCTGACGCTCGCGCCGAAGCTCTTCGAGTCGATCCTGCGCGGGCTGCGCGAGATCCCGCACATCGAGATCATCCGCATCGGGTCGCGGGTGCCAGTCTTCCTGCCGCAGCGGATCGACGACGAGCTGTGCGAGATGCTCGAGAAGTACCACCCGCTGTGGATCAACCTCCACTTCAACCACCCGAACGAGATCACGCCCGAGGTCTCGCGCGCGGTCGACAAGCTCACGAAGGCGGGACTGCCGGTCGGCAACCAGAGCGTGCTGCTCGCGGGTGTCAACGACTGCGTGCACATCCAGCGTGCGCTCGTGCATCAGCTCGTCGCGAACCGGATCCGCCCGTACTACCTCTATCAGTGCGACCTCGTCGAGGGCTCGGGGCACTTCCGGACGCCCGTCGGCAAGGGGCTCGAGATCATCGAAGGTCTCCGCGGCCACACCTCCGGATACGCCGTTCCGACGTACGTGATCGACGCACCCGGTGGCGGCGGCAAGATCCCGGTCATGCCCAACTACCTCATCTCGTACTCCGACCACAAGGTCGTGCTCCGCAATTACGAGGGCTACATCACGACCTACGAGGAGCCCGAGACCTACCGCAAGCACGACGTCGCAGCATGCGCGTACTGCCAGCACGAGCGACCCGAGCCCGGCCAGTCGGGCGTTCTGGGTCTGCTCGAGGGTGAGCGGATGTGGATCGAGCCGAAGGGCTTCCAGGAGACCCATTCGCGCGGGAACACGGAGGCGCATCGGCTCCAGGATCCGTCGAAGTGGGTGCCATTCGGCGTCGGCGCGATCGAGGGCACGACGGGTGCGCCGCTGCGCGTCCTTGAGTCAGGCGATGGATCGGGTGGCGGGGCCAGCGAATACGGCCCCGGCGAGGAGCCGCGGCCGCGTGAGGGCGAGCCGACCGGCTCGGCGCACGGGGAGCTGCTCTAGGGTCAGTCGGTGTGGAAGACTTCCTTCAGCGTCTTCCACCACGTGCCAGGCTCCCGGTCGGGCCGCGGCTCCTGCATCGCGTCGGTCAATGCCCACCAGCGCTGCGTGTCGGGGTCGGCGGCCATCGCCGCCATGTCCGCCTCGAAATCGTCACCCGTGTACTCGAAGTACGCGAACAGGTCCGGGCCGTCGCGGAAGATCGTGTAGTTGCGGATGTTCGAGCGCCGGATCTGATCCAGGACGCCCGGCCACGGGTCGGCATGGAGGCGCTCGTAGTCCTCGATGCGGTCAGGTCGGACGTCGATGCGCTGCCCGAAGCGCCGGACCGTCACCGAGACGCGGCGACCTCCGCGCGGATCGCCTGCCATTCATCCCCGTCGGGGAAACGGAACTGAGACAGTGACGCCGAATGCATCTCGGCGCTGTAGCCGGGACGCGTCGGTAGGACGTAGCGGGCATCGCGGATCCGGACAGGGTCGATGAAATGTTCGTGCAGGTGATCGACGTACTCGATCATCCGACCGTCGAGCGATCCGCTGATCGCGATGTAGTCGATCGCAGACAGGTGCTGGACGAGCTCGCACAGGCCTACCCCACCGGCGTGGGGACACACCGGGACGCCATATTCCGCGGCCATCAGCATCACCGCGAGGACCTCATTGACCCCACCCAAGCGGGCGGCATCGATCTGGCAGATGGCGATGGCATCCGCCTGGAACAGCTGCTTGAAGATGACTCTGTTCTGGACGTGCTCCCCGGTCGCAACCCGCACGGGCGCGACGCCACGCGCGATCGCGGCGTGACCGAGGATGTCGTCAGGACTGGTCGGCTCTTCGATCCAGTAGGGAGCGAAGTCAGCCAGGGCGTTGACCCAGGCGATCGCCTGGCCCACATCCCACCGCTGGTTCGCATCGATCGCCATGATGGCGTCGGGTCCGATCTCTTCCCGGACGATCCTCGCTCGCCGGCGGTCATCGTCGAGGTCAGCGCCGACCTTGAGCTTGAAACTGGTCCACCCGTCGGCCAACGCCTCGCGACACAGGCGCCGGATCTTCTCGTCGTCATATCCGAGCCAGCCGACTGACGTCGTGTAGGCGGGAAAGCCGTCGCGCCTGAGCTCCGCCTCGCGGTCTGCGCGGCTCGACAAGAGGCTCGAGAGTCGCTCGCGGGCGCGAGCCGGTGTGAGCGCGTCGGAGATGTAGCGGAAGTCGATGAGGTCGACGATCTCGTCCGGCGTCATGTCGCAGACGAGCTTCCAAAGGGGCTTGCCTGCGGACTTGGCGAACAAGTCCCACACGGCATTGACGACAGCCGCGGTCGCGAGATGGATCACGCCCTTCTCGGGGCCGATCCAGCGCAGCTGACTGTCGCCGACAAGGTCGCGCCAGAAGGCGCCCATGTCGCCGAAGAGTTCGGCCGTCGACCGGCCGATCACGAGGGGTCGTAGCGCCTCGACCCCCGCCACGACCACCTCGGTCCCGCGGCCGATCGTGAACGTGAAGCCGTGCCCCTCGAGCCCGTCACCGGCATCGGTCCGGACGATCACGTAGGCCGCGGAGTAGTCGGGGTCCGGGTTCATCGCGTCCGAGCCGTCGAGGTTGCGCGATGTCGGGAAGCGGACGTCGATGACCTCGAGCTCGGTGATCGTCCCCATCTCAGCCCTTCAGCGCGCCGACCAGGATGCCCCGTGTGATGAACCGCTCGAGGGCGATCGCCATGGCGACGACCGGCGCGATCATGATGATGATCAGGACCGACATCGCCCACCACTGCGGTCCGCGCGTCGCATTCTGCGCGGCGACCTGGAGCGGCATCGTCTGCGCATTGGCACTCGTCAGCACGAGCGCGATCAAGAACTCGTTCCAGGCAAAGATCAGCACGATCAGGAACGTGGCGACCAGTCCCGGGACAGAGATCGGCAGCACGATCGACCGGACGATCTGGTAGACGCTCGCCCCATCGACGGCTGCGGATTCCTCGAGCTCGCGGGGCAGGGCCGCGAAATATTCGCGCATCAGCCAGACCACGATGGGCAGGTTCGCGGCGACGTAGGTGATGACGAGGGCGGCGAGACTATCGAGCATCCCGACCTGCTGGAAGAGCACGTACAGCGGTATCGCGATCGCGATGGGCGGCAGGATCCGCTGAGAGATCAGCCAGAAGGCGATGTCACTGTTGGCCAACGAGCGTCGGAACCGCCGTCCGATCGTCTGCGCCAACAGGATGAAGACACCGATGGCACCTGCGACAGCCACCGGGATCGGCACGCCCAGCGCGATCATCACGAAGGCCAGCGCGATCGACCCGATCGCCACGCCGATCAGACCGAGCTTCGGGCGGTACGTGAACCGCACCAACGCGTACGCCGTGAACGATCCCATGATCAAGGCGATCGCCGAGCTCGTCAGGCCGACGATGACCGTGTTGATGTACGGCCGCAGCGTGTCGTTGCCGAGCTCGATGAGGATGTAGCGCCAGGCATCGAGTGTCGGCTGGAAGTCCACGAACGGGATGTAGAACGGACCCTTGTCGACGTCATACGGCCGCTTGAACGAGGTGACGACGAGCCAGTAGATCGGGAACAGCACGACAACCGACCAGGCGACGAGGAGTCCGAACGCGGCGACCTTGGCCGGGACCGACAGGTCTGCGGCCGAGCGTCGGCGGAACGGGTTGCTCATGCGGCCTCCGTCACCTGGCGTCGGACGAGGTTCACGTAGACCGTCGCCACGACCGTCACGAGGAGCAACAGCAGATACGCGACTGCGGCCGATCGGCCGAGATTCAGCGTGTTCCAGTCGATCCATGCCTGAAGGGTCATCGACTGTGTTGCGGTGCCCGGACCGCCGCCGAGCAGGATGTTCGGCATATCGATGATCTTGAACCCCTCGATCAGCCGGATGAGGATGATCGTCGTGGTGACGGGCAGGAGCGCCGGGAACGTGATGTGGAGGAATGCCTGCCAGCGGCTCGCTCCGTCGGCGAGAGCGGCCTCGCGGACCTCCTGATCCAGGCTCTCGAGAGCCGCGAGCAGCACGATGAACACGAATGGCGTCCACTGCCACGTGTCGCCGATGATCACCGCCACCCGGGCCAGCCAAGGGTCCGTGACCCATGTGAAGTTGCGCAACCCGAGCGTCACCCACAGCGGCTCGAGCGGCCCCTTCGACGTGTCGGTAAGCATCAAGAACATGTAGCCGACGCCCACGGGCGTGATCGTCAAGGGGATGAGGAACACGATCCGGAAGAAGCGGCGTCCGGGTACGTGCTGTGTCGCGAGAAGTGCGAGGCCGAGACCCAGGATGTATTGCAGCCCGATCCCGACGAAGACGAAGATCATCGTGACGATCAGTGAGCCCGGCCGACCTCCGTCGCTGACCAGCGCCTGGACGAGCAGCCACACGAAGCCGACCAGGACCAGGCCGGCCATCAGGCGGAGCACCAGACCGAACGGTCCGTACCGGCCACTCCGGACAGCCCGCGTCCAGGCGTAGCCGGTCAGAAGGATCGTCCCGGCCATGATGGCCCACCCCAGCGGCGACGGGGACTTGAGGACACCGAGGAAGTGGCTTCGCTCCAGCCCGAAGAGCAGCTGTTGGTAGTTCGCGAACCCGACGAACTTGAGGTCGATACCGCCCTGTCGGAAGGCAAGCTTCGATAGGGACAGTGCGAGTGACGCCACGAGCGGGAAGAGCGAGAGAACGAGGATGAACAGGACGGTCGGCCAGATGAACAGCCATCTGGCCGTGCCCTCGGAACGCCACGCGCCGAGCGATGCGATCGCTCGGCGCGGTGGACGGGTTGCGGGCGCCTGACCGTCGACGGTCAGACTCTCGGGGTCGGCGGTAAGGCGGTTACCGCTGGACGCCAAGGCTGGAGACGTACGCGGCGAGCTGGGCGTCCTTCCCCGCCTCGTCCGTGATCGAGTTCCAACCGTCGGCGATCGCCTGCTCCGCGGCGCGGGCATCGAGCTCGCCGGCCAGGTATTGCGATACAGCGGTGTCAAGGACGTCCTGCTGGTAGCGCTTGGTCAGGGGGATCCGCAAGTCGAGCACCATATTGGTGTTTTCGAGGCTGGACTTGATGGCGCCGAGGTAGTTGTCTGCGGCGGCCTGACTAAGGCCTGCATCGAGCCACGGCTGCGTGTTCGAGAAATGGGATGTGCGGTACGGGTTGTAGCCCGTCTTGCCGAGTGTGACATCGATGCCGGACTGTGCCGGGGCGCTCATGTAGGACAAGAAGTCGTACAGGGCGTCCTGGTTCTCCTTCGGTGAAGCGGCGTTGATCGCGCCGGACCATCCACCGAATGACGCGAATGGCGCGTAGTTCACGCCATCGACGGCGTTGGGGCATGTGTTCGCGTCACACGCAACGAGCTTGCCGCTGGCCCGATCGAGGACCTGCTTCCAGCCCGGCGTGATCGTCGCACCGGTCTTGTCCTGAGCGTACGTGCCGGGCGTGAGCGTCCCGATGTCGCCCCAGTCCATCGACAGGGCGCACCGGCCGGTGGTGAACAGGCCGCGCGTTCCGCCAACGTCCATGTTCAGCTCGTCGGGCGGCCCGACAGTCGCGGTCTTGGCGTACATATCGAGGGCCTTGTCCATCGCCTCGTTCGGCCCGAAGAGCGGGTTCATGTTCGAGGTGTCGAAGAAGGCACCGTCGTTGGTCCCCTTGGCCTGGAGCAGGCCGCCGGCGATCGAGATGATCCACCAATAGCTCTGGGCACCCTTCTTCTTGGCGATGCATGAGCCGTAGTCGGGCTCTCCGTCACCGTTGAGGTCCTGCCCGTTGTACTTGGTGGCGATCGTCATGTAGTCGTCCCAAGTCGCCGGCGGCTTCAGCCCATCTTTCGTGAGCAGGTCGGACCGGTAGTAGACCATGTGGAAGTCGCCGTCGAGCGGGATCGTATAGACCTTGCCGTTGTAGGTCGCATTGAAATCACGGAAGAAGGGACCGATGTCGTCCCACTGCAGCTGGCTGTCAGCCTTGACCCGATCCGACAGATCGAGGAGGTAGCCAGGGCCGACGAAGTCGCCAAGCCATTGCGGGTCGAAGACGTACCCGTCGAACGAATTGGTCTTCGTCGACGCATCCAGTAGGGCCTTGTCATAGATGGTCTGGAAGCCGACGGCGACGACGTTGACGTGGCCGCCGGTCAGCTTCTCCCAATCCGGGGCGCGCCGCTGGAGCGGTTCCGCGACCTGCGGTCCGTTGAAGGTCAACAGGTTGACGCTGACGCCCTTGAACTTCGTGCCTTGCGACGCTGCGGGGGTCGCCTCGGCAGAGGCTGACGCCGAAGGTGACGCCTCGGCTGACGGGGAGGCCGACGCGGGAACCTGCGTCGGGCTCGCGGTGTTACACGCCGTCAGGACGAGAATCGGGATGATCGCTGCCGCGACCAAGCGGTTGCGCGACACTGCCGTGAGACCCTCCTCTTGACACCCGCCGTGCGGCGTCCAGCATACTGAACAGGTGGCGGTATGCTGGCCAGTATGGCCAACGGCTAAACAAAGTCAAGATACCGCACGCGGTTCAGTATGCTGGCCACGGACGAGGAGATGACGGGCATGGCCGAGGCGACACAGGTCATCGAGGAGCCCGTCGAGAGCGAGTCCCTTGCTCCCGCCGTGACGCGTGCCGGCGCGATCCTCGACCTCCTCGCCGAAAACCCCGGCCAAGTCGCGGGCCCGAGCGAACTCGCGCGTCGACTCGGACTGCCGAAGTCGTCGATCGCCAATATCTGCAACGCGCTCGCCGACCTCGGCCTCGTCCGACGTATCGGGACGGGGTTCGCGCTCGGCCGCAAGCTCGCCGAACTCGGTGGCGCGTACCTGGCGTCGGTCGACCTCGTCCAGGAGTTCTACGAGGAGGCGGCCCTGCTCCCGGCCGCATCCGAGGAGACAGTCCAGCTCGCGGTCCTGGACGGTCTCGAGATGACGTATCTCGCCCGTCATGATGGCCGGCAGCCTGTCCGCCTCACGTCGCAGATCGGCCGGCGTCTCCCGGCGTCAGTGACGGCGACCGGGAAGGCGGCGCTCGCGTCGCTCGCCGATGAGGATCTCGATGCCCGGCTGGCGCCCGTTCGCGAATTGCCGGTGCTGACGTCACGCTCGCTCGCGTCTGTCGATGCACTACGCACGGAGTTGAACGTCGTGCGCGACCGGGGTTACGCGATGGACGACGAGGAGACCGTCGAAGGTGTCGTCTGCTTCGGGGTCATGATCCCTGGCCGCCGCCCATGGGAGGGTCCCTACGCGGCCAGCATCACCGTGCTGAAAGCCCGGGCCTCTAGCGAGCGGACCTCGCTGCTCATCGACGATCTGCACCGCCTCGCCGACCGCCTTTCGGACCCGCTGCGCGCCGGTCAGCGGTCCCAGCCCGCGACGCGGTCGTCGAGCCCGTAGATCCGTCGAGCGTTGTCGCCGAAGATGCCGGCTCGCTCACGGTCGCTGAGGCCACCCGTGAGGACCCGTGCCGTTTCGATCACGGTCCGGTAGGAAGCCGCCAGGAGACACACGGGCCAATCCGACCCGAAGATCAATCCCTGCGGCCCGAAGGTCGCAAGCGCGTGGTCGACGACAGGAGCGAGATCGGCCGGGGTCCAGTGCTGCCAGTCGGCTTCCGTGACGAGGCCGCTCAGCTTCCAGGCCGCGTTGGGCAAACCGCGCCACTGACCGACCAGATCGGACCACGCTCCGACGCTCCCGTCCCTGATCGGGGGCTTGGCGAGATGGTCGACGACGAATCGTGCGTCCGGCATGGACGCGACGAGGGAGCGAGCGGCGGGCAGTTCGCGCGAGCGGACCAGGAGGTCGTAGACGAGGTCGGCGCGGGCGACTGCGCCGATGCCGCGACGGACGTCCGCTCGAGCCAGCCAGTCCGGGTCAGGCTCATCGTGGACCTGGTGGCGGATCCCCACGAGGCGATGGCCGCCAGGTGCCGCACGGAGCTCCGCAAGCACGTCCTCGACCCCCGGATCGGTCAGATCGACCCAGCCGACGACGCCCCGGATGAACGGTCTCTGAGCCGCGGTCGCGAGGAAGTCGCGCGTCTCTTCAAGGCTCGACCGCGTCTGCACGAGCACGGTCCCGTCGACCCGCGCATCTTCGAGGAGGGGAGCGAGGTCATCCGGCGTGAATCGACGTCGGATCACCGAGAGCTCGTCGGTGAGCCACGGGTAGTCCGCCGTGGCCGGATCCCAGAAGTGATGGTGAGCGTCGACGATCACGGGACGTCGACCGGGGCCGTGGCTGGGACGGGTGCATCCTGGGTCAGCAATCCCGCCTCGCGCAGGTCCTCCCAGACCGATGGTGGGATCCGCCGTCGCATGGCCCGCGGGTACTCCTCCAGATGGTCGACGCGGCGCACTCCTGCGATGAGGGAGACGACGGCCGGATGCGCGAGCGGGAACTGGATGGCCGCATCCCGTACCGGCACTCCGTGTCGTTCGCACACCTGTCGGATCCGGACTGCGCGCGCGACGATTTCGGCGGGGGCCGGGCGGTAATCGAAGTGGCTTGCCGGGGTCGGGTCCGCCAGGACGCCGCTGTTCATGACGCCTCCGACGAGGAGTCCGATCCCGCGCGCGGAACACAGCGGGAATAGGTCGGCCAGGGCGCTCTGGTCGAGGAGCGTGTAGCGACCGGCGACCAGGAAGACATCGAAGTCACCTTCTTGCGCGAAGCGGGCGAGCATGGCGGACTGGTTCATCCCAGCTCCCACCGCCCGGATCGTGCCTTCCTCGCGCATCCGCGCGAGCGCGGGGTAAGCCTGACCGATCGCCTGTTCCCAATGGTCGTCCGGGTCGTGGATCAGCGCGATGTCGATGTGGCTGACACCGAGCCGCTCGAGACTTTCCTCGATGGAGCGACGGACTCCGTCACCGGAGTAATCGAAGACGAGCCGCACGGCCTCGGACCGAGCGTAGAAGGCGTCCTCCTTGTCGCCGAGGGCCTGTCGATCGATGTCAGCGGCGGGACTGAGCGCATCGGCCGGCCGGATCAGACGACCGACCTTCGTCGACAGGACATAGTCGTCTCTCCGCCGCCCCGCCAGTCCCCGTCCGAGCCGTCGTTCGGCGAGGCCGTACCCGTACAGCGGGGCGACGTCGAAGGTGCGGATGCCCAGCTCCCATGCGCGATCGATCGTCGCCAGGGCATCCGACTCAGCGGCAGCGCCGAACAAGCCACCGATCGACGCGAGGCCAAGCCCCAGCCGGGTCACCCGGAGGCCTGTGTGGCCGAGCGGGACGCGTTCCGTCGGATCGAACGGCACGAGCTCCTCCATCGTCTGGCCCCCTGGCCGCGCTTCGGCCTGTTGACGAGGCCGGAACCCTATCGTACTGTTCAGTCCTCGGTCCGTCGGACAGAATACTGAACGAATGGGGTGCGCGTGCGCTTGATCTCGGTCCGGGCGGTGGGAGGCGAGACGCTCGGCGTGGTTGCTGGGGATCGCTGGTTCTCGGCTCGAGACCTCGTCCCGGACGGACCATCAACGATGGCGGCGCTGATCGAAGGTGGGCAGCCGGCCCTCGACGCCTTAGGGGCGGCGGTCGCTGAGGCGCGCGACGATGATGGCGGTCAGCCCGTCGAAGATGCCTCGCTGCTTGCCCCGCTGCCGCGTCCGGGGAAGGTCGTCGCGATCGGCCGGAACTACCGCGACCACACCACCGAGGAAGGCGTCGAGCCACCGCCCACCCCGCTCATCTTCGCGAAATGGCCGAGTTCGATCGTCGGACCGGGCGCCGACGTCTGTTGGGACCCCGCCCTCACCGATCAGGTCGACTACGAGGCCGAACTCGCCGCCGTGATCGGTCGGACCGCTCGCAACGTGGACGTCGGCGACGCGCTCGACTTCGTGTTCGGCTACACGTGCCTCAACGACGTCTCGGCCCGGGACCTTCAGTTCGGCGACGGTCAGTGGGTCCGCGGCAAGTCACTCGACACGTTCTGCCCGATGGGTCCTGCGATCGTCACGGCCGACGAGATCGCCGATCCGCAGGACCTGGCGATCAGCTGCTGGATCGCAGGTGAGCGGCTCCAGGACGCCCGCACATCGTCGATGTTCTTCAGCGTCGCCGAGATCATCAGCTACTGCTCGCGATCGTTCACCCTCGAGCCTGGGGACGTCATCGCGACGGGGACGCCGGGTGGCGTCGGCGTGTTCCGCGATCCACCCCGGTTCCTCCTCGATGGCGACCGGATGGTGGTCGAGATCGAGCGCGTCGGACGCCTCGAGAACACCTGCCGATACTCGTCCGTCCCGGCCTACGCATGACCGACGAGCGTTTTCTCGTCACGGGTGCGCTGGGCTGCATCGGCGCGTGGACGGTCCGCGAGCTCGTGCGCGAGGGCGTCCCCGTGGTCGGCTTCGACATCGGGCAGGACCGCCGTCGCCTCGATCTCGTGCTGACGCCTGAAGAGCTGGCGGCGCTGCCGCTGATCCCGGGCGATATCACGGACCTCGCCATGCTCGAGCGCGCGATCGCGGACCAGGGCATCACCAACGTGATCCACCTCGCGGCGCTGCAGATCCCGTTCTGCCGCGCCGATCCTCCGCTCGGTGCGCGCGTGAACGTCGTCGGGACGGTCAACGTCTTCGAGGCCGTCCGGCGTCGGGTCGATGCAGGCCATGCGATGGCCCCGGTGGTCTACGCGGGCTCGATCGGGATGTTCTCATCGGGCGACATCGACGCGGCGACCGGGCGACTCACGGAGGAGGCTGAACCGCACCCGGCAAACCACTACGGTGTCTACAAGCTGGCGAACGAGGGCACGGCTCGGGTGTACTGGGCGGAGTCGGGTGTCGCAAGCGTGGGCCTTCGTCCGATGACCGTGTTCGGGGCTGGGCGAGATCAGGGGATGACGAGCAGCCCGACCGTCGCCATCGCGGCCGCGGTCCTGGGGGTCCCGTACCGCATCACCTTTGGTGGTAGCACCCTTTTCCAGTACGCGGAGGACGTCGCCGCGACCCTGATCCTTGCGAGCCGGTCCGCACCGAGCGGAGCACGCATCTTCAACCTCGGCGGAAGTCCGGTCTCGATCGACGAGTGGATCGAGGCCGTCGACGCGGCCGTCCCCGGCGCCGCAGATCTGTTGACGTACGACCCGACACCGCTGCCCTTCCCGGCTGAGATCGACCACGCTCGTCTCCGCGAGCTAGGCGATGTTCCGTTGACCACACATCACGAGGCGATCGCGGCGACAGCGGCGATCTTCCGCAAGCGCGCCGACGAAGGTCTGCTCGACGCCCGTCAGCAGGGGATCCCTCGGCCTGACGCCGGCCCTGTCATCAACGAGTCGGCGGCGAGCCCTCCTACTGGATCACCTGCCACGACCTGACCATCTCGCCCGATCCTACCGTCGATCCCGTCGACGGCCTCGCTGCCCGGGTCGGCCTCCTCCAGGCCCGGGCAGTGAGGTCACTCGCTGAACCGGCCCGTCGCGCTACTGTGCCGGACATGGCGCCTTTCCCGTCGCTGCGCTAGCGATGAACGACACCTACGACGTCGTCATCGTGGGCGGCGGGATCGTCGGGCTGGCGACGGCGCTCCGCATCCAACAGCCTCGGCCGGAGCTGCGGATCGCGATCCTCGAGAAGGAAGCGGAGCTCGGTACCCACCAGTCCGGGCACAACAGTGGCGTTCTCCACGCCGGGCTGTACTACCAGCCGGGGTCGCTCAAGGCACGGCTGTGCCGTGATGGGAAGGCCGAGATGGAAGCCTTCGCCGAGACGCACGCCATCCCCATCGACCACTGCGGCAAGCTGGTCGTCGCCGTCGACGAATCAGAGCTCGGGCGGCTCGACGCGCTACGCGAGCGCGCCGCCGCGAACGGCGTTCCGGCCTTGGAGGACGTCGACCGCGAGCGGATCCGTGAGCTCGAGCCACACGCGGCCGGGATCCGCGGGCTGTGGAGTCCGCGGACCGGCGTCATCGATTTCCGGCGCGTCGCGCTTGCGATCGCCGACGACCTGCGGGCTGCCGGTGTCGTCATACGCACGAATCAAGCGGTTTCCGCGATCGATGTCCGCTCGTCCGAAGTCGTGGTCTCAACAGGCGGAGGCGAGATCACGAGCCGGATGGCCGTGACCTGTGCGGGACTCCAGTCGGATCGGGTCGCGGCGCTTACCGGCGAGGCGCGAGGCCCCACGATCGTGCCCTTCCGCGGGGACTACTACACGCTGTCAGCGGACGCTGCCGGTCTCGTTCGTGGGCTCATCTACCCGGTCCCCGATCCGCGCTTCCCGTTCCTCGGCGTGCATCTCACCAAGCGGATCGACGGGTCAGTGATCGCCGGACCGAACGCAGTTCTCGCCTTCGCGCGCGAGGGCTATCGACGCCGCGATGTCAACGTGCGTGACCTCGCGGCCGCGCTGACCGATCGCGGCTTCCTTCGTCTCGCGGGCCGGTCTCTGCCGACAGGGATCACGGAGATGTGGCGCGACTGGTCGAAGACCGCGTTCCTCGGGCAGGTGCAGCGGTATCTACCCGAGCTTCGCCCGGACCAGGTCACCTTCGGGCCGTCCGGGGTCCGGGCGCAAGCGCTCGCCCGCAACGGGACGCTGGTCGATGACTTCGCGTTCAGTGGCGGTCCGCGGGTGCTCCATGTCCGCAACGCGCCGTCACCGGCGGCGACAAGCTCCCTGGCGATCGGATCCGTGCTCGCCGATGAGGTATTCGAGCGGCTCGACGCCGCGTAGGCGACTGGACCGTCTTGGACCGAAAACCGCGCGCGCCCGACGAAGAGGGTCTCGACGCGGCCGGCCACGAG
Organism: Candidatus Limnocylindrales bacterium; assembly: GCA_035703005.1. Classification (GTDB taxonomy): domain Bacteria; phylum Chloroflexota; class Limnocylindria; order Limnocylindrales; family CSP1-4; genus SPCO01. The sequence continues at coordinate 13,162 of DASSZA010000294.1, forward strand.
TAGCATCCGCTGATGCGTCGCGCGTTCTTCTACGGCTGGGTCGTCGTCGCCGTCACCTCGATCGTCGTGCTCGTGACGGCCGGCGTACGAGCGGCGCCGGGCGCGTTCCTCCTGTCGATGACCGGCGAACCCGGCTGGTCGACGGCATCGGTCTCGTTCGCGGCTGCCGCCGGACTCATCGTGTTCGGGCTCGCCGGTCCGATCAGCGGCTCCTTGATGGGCCGTATCGGCGTGAAGAACGTCGTGCTGCTGAGCCTCGTGATGACCGGCGCGTCGCTCATCGCCGCCAGCCTCAGTCGCGAGATCTGGCAGCTCACACTCCTGTTCGGGGTGGTGTCCGGGCTCGGCACCGGTCTCGTCGCGAGCGTCCTCGGACCGACCGTCGCCACCCGCTGGTTCGTCAAGGACCGTGGTCTGGTCGTCGGCATCTTCGGTGCGAGCAACAGTGCCGGGCAGCTCGTGTTCTTCCCGCTCCTGACCGGCCTCGCCATCGCCGCCGGGTGGCGGGCCGGCGCGGTGATCCTGGGCGTCGTCGCACTGGCGCTCCTGATCCCGGCGTTCATCTGGCTGAAGGACGATCCGGCCGACGTCGGCGCGCGGCCACGCGGCGTGAAAGACGGCGAGATCCATCACGTCCGACCGCCGGATCGAGGTGTCATGCGAGGCGCCGTCCGGACCTCGGATTTTTGGTTCCTCGCCGGCACCTTCTTCATCTGCGGGGCGACCTCGAACGGTCTCGTCGGCCAGCACTTCATCCCCCATGCGGTCGATCACGGGTTCACGCCGGTCGCCGCGTCGACCGCGCTCGCCGTCATGGGCGTCTTCAACTTCATGGGCACGATCGCGAGCGGCTGGCTGACCGATCGGGTCGACCCGCGCAAGCTGCTACTCATCTACTACGCCTTCCGTGGCGTAAGCCTGCTGTTCCTGCCGTTCGTCCACGACACGATGACGATCGGCGCGTTCGCTGTCCTGTTCGGCCTCGACTACATCGCCACCGTGCCGCCGACCGTGGCGCTCGTCGCGGACCGATTCGGGCAGCACAACGTCGGGGTCGTCTACGGCTGGGTGTTCGCGGCGCACATGATCGGCGCCGCCATCGCGGCGTGGGTCGCGGGTCTCGTCCGCGAGAACGTCGGTGACTACGCGGCAGCGTTCGTCGCGGCGGGCTGGATCGCGATCGTCGCCGGTTTCGCGGCGCTCGCGATCCGCCGCAAGGGGCCCGACGTCGAGGCAGTGGCACCGGCATCGGCGGCGGCATGAGCAAGAAGCGTCGCCGGCCGGTCGGCGAGACGATCGGTGGGATCCTCGTGGGCTTCGATCAGCAGATCTTCCGCGACCTGCCTCCGGCTCACGAGGTCGTCGAGAAGACGCCACCGGTGCGCGGCCTTGCCGGGCTGGGCCACGGGCTTGAGGTCATCTTCCCTGGCGACGGACCGCCCGACAGCGACGAGTCGACCCTGGACGAGGACGAGCCCGATACCCCCGAGCCGACCACGAACGACGACCGGCCCAACACCGGCCTGTGACACTTCCGTGGTCGGAGCGTCCCCTTCGCGGGAGGTAGTCGACATGGGTGATACCGAACGCCATCTCGCGATATGGCGCGCCGCCGGAGTCATCGACGATGCGACTGCGGCGCGCATCGCGGCTTGGGACGCCCAGCAGCTCGGGGCCGAGCCCTCCTCCAGCAGGCCGAGCTTCGCGGCGATCTTCGGACCGGGCATCTCGATCGGCGAGATGTTCGCGTACATCGGCGCGGCGTTCCTTCTCGCCGCGACCGATGTCTTCCTCGGCCGAACGTCGATCGGGCCTGAGGGTGACATCACCCTGGCGGTCGGATCCGCCATCCAGGCGGTGGTCCTGTTCGCTATCGGGCTCTCGCTGATCCGCGGCGATGCGCGGCGTCAGCGGGCGGGCGGCGTCGCTTTCCTGGTGGCCACGACGCATGCCGGCGTCGCGGCATGGTTCACGACGCAGGCGGTCGGGATCGAGGCGGTCGTCGGCGCGGTGCTTGCCGGCGCCGTAGCGGTACTGTTCGCCGCTGCCGCACGGCGCCTCCACCCCGCATTGACGACACAGGCCAGCTTGCTTGCCTCTGCCACGTACCTGTCGTTCTCGCTGCTCATGTGGATCCAGCAGTCGGTCTTCGGGACGCAGACCGGCTCCTCGGTTCCAGCCGCGACGGAGCAGCAACAGCTCCTGATGACGATCGGGTCGGCCGCATGGTGGCTCGTCACCGGCGTCGTCCTCGGGCTGATGGGGCTTTACGAGTCGCGTCGGGAGGGCACGGTCCCCGGTGCCGAATATCGGGCGGCGCTCACGCGCCTGTGGGCCGGCATCGTCGCCATCGCCGGTTTCTGTTCTGCCGTCACTCGCAGCGCGCCGTTGCCGGATGGGTCGTACGGCAGGGTCCTGGAACCGTGGGTCGCCCAGGTCGCGATCCTCATCGTGTCAGCGGTGCTAGTCGAGCGCGCGTTTCGGCGTTCGTCCGCGGCGTTCGTCGTCGCCGGTGCGATCGGCATGATCGTGGCGCTCACCGACTTCAACTTCTCGTATCTGTCGGACCGCACCGAGGTCGGCCTGCTGGTCGAAGGGATCATCCTGCTGGCCGTCGGGTTCACCGCCGATCGCATCCGCCGACGCCTTGGTCGAGCGACCGACGGGTCGGATGCCGGCGCGGCGCCACCCTCGCCGCCGCCGATCGATCAGCCGCTCGGGGCCGCCGCTCCCGGCGAGTAGCGGGCGTAGTAGTCGGCCTGCGCGCCTTCGGCCTCGGTCGTAGCGCTGAAGCGGTCGGGCAGGAACGCGCGAAGCACGTCCGGCGCGGTGCCGGTGACGAGGTGTTCCGCCAGGAGTTCCGTCAGGAACGGCGCGAGCAGCATCCCGCGGCCGCTCCAGCCGACGGCCTGCCACCAGCCCTCGAGCTGAGCCGTCGGACCCACGATCGGCTGGTGGTCCGGTGTGATGTCGTACATCCCGGCCCATTGGCGGATGACGGTCACGTCCCGGAGGGCCGGCGCCTTGCGCGTCATCAGTTCGGCCGTCCGCCGCAGGAAAGCCCACGATGAACGCTGGTTCACACCAAGCGGTTCGTCCGGATCGACGGCGCCCATGACGACCTCACCCCTAAGCGTCTGGTTGAACCAGCCCTCGGCCGGCCGATAGAACGTCACGGCCGCCTCGATCGTCCGGCGGAGCGGGGCGGTGACCAGGACCTCGCGCCGACGCGGCCGATTCGGCATCCGGACGTCGGCCATGGTGTTGATCTCGGTCGACCAGCCGTCGGTGGCATTGAGCACGATCGGGGTCTCGATCCGACCGCGGTCGGTGACGACGGCGCGGACGCGGGATCCGTCGCGTTCGATCGAGGTGACGCTGGTGTGCGGGTGGACGCTCACCGACGAGCCGAGGCGGTCGAGATGCGCCCAGACGACGGCATCGTGGTGGACGATGGCGTCATCGCTCAGGACCGAGCCCGCGACGGGATCACCTCCCCTGAACACGGGAAGGTGGTGGAGCGTCTCGTCTGGTGACAGCAAGGCACTGCGGATCCCGAGCCGTTCGTGCATGGCGACCACGTCGCGCATGCGCTCGACCTCGTCCTGCTCGTACAGGATCCAGGCGTAGCCGAGCCGGTAGAAGAGGACGTTCGAGCCGAGCTCGCCACCCATCCGCTCGTACTTGTCCTGGCAGGCCATCGCGACGCGCGACAGTTCCTCGGTGAGCTGCATCCGCCGGATCCGGGCGACATTGCGGCCCGTCGCGCCGGCGCCCGGATAGTCCCGCTCGACCACGACGATACGACCCGCGGCGCGCGTCGCGAGCTCGCGGGCGGCGCCGAGCCCGGCGATCCCCGCTCCGATGACGACGATGTCGGCGGTTCTCGGGAGAGTCATGCGTCGACCGCCTCGTCAGCCGCGACGAGATCGCCGAGGCGGATCGGCCGGAGCGGCGGGCGGGCAGTGGTCGGCGCGCCCTCGACGGCATCGGCGCCCGAAGCATCAGCGAGCACCGCGCAGAACGCCTGGAGGCAGTACTTGCCCTGACACGGGCCGGTGAGTACGCCCGTGCGCCGCTTCACCAGCTCAGGGTCGCCGTACCCCGCCGCCGCCTGAGCGCGGATCTCGTCGGCGTGGACGTCCTCGCAGAAACAGACGATCGCACGCCCCGGGACGGAGGTGGGCGCGGCGTGCGCCGCTCGGCCCGTGGCGGACCCGACGACCGACAGCGTCGCGACGCTGGTCCGACCCGTGTCATCCAGGACGGGAACGAGGACGCCGTCGCGGCGCTCCACGGCGGCGCCTGCGGCCAGGACGAGGTCGAGGTTCGGGGTCCGATCGCCCACGACCACGAGATCGACGTCGAGCTCACGCGATGCACCGTCGTCGCCGACGACCAGCGCTCCGGTGACCTGCCGTCGCCCGAGGACCCGACGGAGGGACGGCGTCGGGACGCGCGCGACCACCTCGGCGCCCGCGTCGCGAAGCGTGACCTCTGCTGCCTCGAGGTCCGTGGCGTCGCCGACGACCAGCGCCCGCTGCCCGGGCAGGACACCGTGCCGCGCGACGAGGTCGACCACCCGTCGCGCGCCCATCACGCCGGGCCGATCCGCTCCTCGTACGGTCGGGATCCGCTCGTAGGTGCCGGTGGCCACGATCACCGACGGGGCCTGGACCGACCAGAGCGTCGAATCATCCATCGCGGTGACGACCCCGTCATACCAACCGACGGCCGCCGCGCCTTCGAGGAACCGGACATCCGGGTGGCGCGGCCGGGCGCGACCGGGGACGGGCTCGAGTAACGCGACGCGCGACCCGCGGGACGCCGCGTCCTCCGCCGCCGCGACTCCGGAACGACCGCCGCCCACGACGAGCACGTCGACCTCGAGGTCGCGGGCCACGCGGGACCTGGGGGGAGATGGTCGGCGTAGCGGGAGGCGCCCACGTCCGCCGAACCCGCGGATGACGTCGAGGTACCGCTTCCGGAGTCGCCGCGGACGCAGGAATCGATGGTGATAGAAGGTCGGCGGAACGAGCCGCGACCCGACGTCGAGCAGCCCGAAGAGGTCGCGATCCGCCGACGGCCATGCGTGCTCGCTGCGCGCGACGAGGCCGTCACGCACCGGGGTCTGGCACGAGCGAACGCTCGGACGGCCGTCCACCTCGCATTCGCACCAGCCGCATTGGCCTGTGTCGCACATCAGCCCGCGCGGTCGATGGAAGCGGAAGCTTCGGGAGAGGATGGGCCGGCCGGCGGCCAGCAGCGCTACGGCGAGCGGCTCGCCCTCGAACGCATCGATCGATCGGCCATCGACGGTGACGCGGACCCGGCGCCGTGGGGGGAGCGGCGCCGGGTCCGCACGGGGCATTAGGCGACGTGGCGGCACGTCAGCGGATGTGGAAGGTCGGTGAGCTATCGATGCAGACGCGCTTCGATTCGAGGTATTCGTCGAGCCCTTCCATGCCGAGCTCGCGACCGATGCCGCTGCCCTTGACACCGCCGAACGGGCTCTCGGCGAGCCGCACGTAGTGGGTGTTGACCCAGACATCGCCGACCCGCAGTCGCCGTGCAAGCCGGATCGCCCGATCGAGGTCGCTGGTCCAGACCGCGCTACCAAGCCCGAGCGGGTTGTCATTGGCGATCGTGAGCGCCTCGTCCTCGTCGTCGAACGTCAGCACGGACAAGACGGGCCCGAAGATCTCCTCGCGCGCGATCGACATCCCCGGGCTGACGTCATCGAAGATCGTCGGCGCCATGTAGAAGCCGTCGGCCCATTCGCCGCCAAGTCGCTCGCCGCCGAGGACGAGGCGCGCGTGTTCCCGCCGCCCGCGCTCGACGTAGCCAAGGACGCGGTCGAGCTGTCGGGACGAGACCATAGGGCCGAGTTGCGTCGACTCGTCGAGCGGCGAGCCGACCTTCAGCGCGCGCGCCCGCTCCATGAGCCCGTCGATGAATGTGTCGTGGATCGAGCGATGGAGCAGCAGCCGCGAGCCGGCGGTGCACGACTGGCCGGCGTACAGGAAGATCCCGACCGCGACCGCGTCGAGGGCCTTGTCGATGTTGGCGTCGGGGAAGACGATGACCGGCGCCTTCCCGCCGCCCTCGATCGCGACACGCTTGAAGTTGCGCGACCCGAGTTCCATCAGCCGCCGGCCGACCTCGCTGCTGCCCGTGAACGAGATCTTGTCGACCCGCGGAGCGGCGGCCAGCGCCTCGCCAATGACCTCACCCTGACCGACCACCCCGTTCGCGACGCCGGGCGGCAACGTGTCGATGCGGTCGAGCAGCTCGAAGATCGCCATCGACGCTGCCGGTGCGTCACTCGCCGGCTTCAGTACGAACGTGCAGCCGGTCGCGATCGCAGCCCCGATCTTGCGCAATGGCAGGTCGACCGGGTCGTTCCACGGCGTGATCAACCCGCACACTCCGACGGGCTCCTTCAGCACGAGGTTGAGGAGGTGCCCGGGGGCACTGCTCGTCACCTCGCCGTGGATCAACCTCGCCGCACCGGCATAGAACAGGATCCGGTCGATGGCCGGCTCGAGCTCGCGCTCGCGGACATACCGGATCGGCTTGCCCATCTCGCGCGCGACGAGGTCCGCCAAGCGACCCGATTCCTCGCGAAGTAGGCGGGCCAGCTCGTACAGGATCGCCGAGCGTGCCTTGCCGGCGGTGGTCGGCCAGTCAGTGCTGTCGAAGGCACGCCGCGCCGCGTCGATCGCGGCGGAGAGGTCGTCGGTGGTCGAGGTCCGCGCCGTCGCGACCAGGTCGCCCGTCGCCGGATCCCGGCTGTCGAACGACGTCCCGCTGCCGTCGCGCCAGCCGCCGTCGATATAGTTGCGGACCTCGATCGTTTGCGCGCCTGTGTCGATCATCGACTCCTCCGGATGGCGTCGATCACGACGTCGACGGCCTCGTTCGCCTGCTGCTCATCGATCGTGAGTGGCGGGCTGATCTTCACGACCTGCTCGTATCGACCGGCCGCCGCGACGATCACGCCGTCGTCGAATGCGCGACCGCGGACCGCTGCTGCAAGCTCCTGATCCGGCTCCTTGGTAGCGCGGTCACGGACCAGCTCGATGCCGATGAAGAGGCCCATGCCGCGGATATCGCCGACCGCGGGATGGTCGTCGAGGCGCGCTCGCAGTCGCTCGAGGACACGAGCGCCAAGGTCCGCGGAGCGCTCCCAGAGTCGCTCGCGGCACATCACCCGGATCGCTGCCCGCCCGGCGGCGAGGTTCACGGCGTTGCCCAGGAATGTCGATGTGTGCGTCCCCGGCGCCCAATGGCTCATGTGCGACGCGCGGCCGACGACCGCGGACAGCGCGAGACCACCGCCGATGCCCTTGCCCACAGTCATCAGATCGGGAACCACGCCCCAGTGCTCCGATGCCCACATCCGGCCGGACCGCCCGAAGCCGGATTGGATCTCATCGAAGATCAGGGCGATCCCGTGGGCGGCGGACAGCTCTCGAAGCCCATCGAGGAAGCCGTCAGGAGGGCTCACGATCCCGCCGTTGCCCTGGATCGGCTCGACGATGATCGCGGCGAGTGGCCCGATCCCCGACCCCGGGTCCTCGAGCGCCTGGCGGACGAGATCGAGCGCCGCGGCGCCGGCACCCGCTGAGCCGCCGAGTGCTTCCGGCCATCGATACCGATCCGGGTAGGGCAGGAAATGGGCATCTGCGTCGATCCCGACCCTGGAGCGGAACGACGACTTGCCGTTGAGACCGACGACGCCGCCGGCACGCCCGAAATAGCCGCCGGAGAATGCGAGCACCTCGCGTCGACCGGTGAGGCTGCGTGCGAGGCGGACCGCGACGTCGTTCGCATCGGCGCCACTGATGCCGAGCAGCACGCGATCGAGCTCGTTCGGCACGATCGCGAGCAGATCCTCCTCGAAGCCGACACGCTGCTCGCTGATCGCAGCGGTCGAGACGTGGCTCGCCGTGCCGATCTGCGCAGCCACGGCCGCGACGACGTCGGGGTGGCTGTGACCGATGGTCGCCGCCGCGAAGCTGCCCGCGAGATCCGTATAGCGATCGCCATCGGGGCCGATGAGCGTGGCACCCGTGGCCTGATCGACGACGAGCGGTTCGCCGGCGCCCGTCCGCGGGCCAGCCCCTTCGACCCGGCGCATCCGCTCGATGATCGCGCGCGCCTTGGGCCCGGGATAGGGAGCGCGTTCGTCAGCCATCGATGCCGCCGGCATACAGATGCCGTCCATCGACGACGACGTCGCGACCATCGAAGGCCACCGTCGGCGACATCACGAGGCCGTCGAGGTGGACGTCGCATTCGACAGTCCCGCCGTACTCGTTGGCGGAGTCGCCGAGCGCCAGGTGCACGGTGCCGTATGCCTTCTTCGCCTCGGTGATCTCGTCCGCGATCCGCGCGGCTCGGTTCAACCCGATCCCGATCTCACCGATGTTGTCGGCATCTCGCACCGTCGCGACGATCTCACGCAGCCGATCCGCCGCCGCCCCGCCCTGGATCTCGACGGCTCGACCCTCCCGGACATGGATCGTGACGGGCTCATCGAGCGCGCCGAGGTCGGATGCGACGCGTTCCCAGACGATCACGCCTTCGGACGTACCCTCGAGCGGAGGCAATGACACCTCGCCACCGGGCAAGGCCGACACCTCGCCAGGCGCGAGGCAGATCCCGGTCCGCCATGCGACGGGTTCACGTCCCGAGACCGCCGCCCGGAGGTCGGTCCCCGCGGGCGACGTGACGCGCACCTCGCGAACACCCCGCCACAGCGCGGCGAGCAGCTCGGCTTGCTTGCGGATCGCGAAGAAGTCGGCGGTCATCGCCCCGTTCCGCCATGCGTCTGCCCGGAACGGGGCATTGAAGTCGCCCCGCGCACCAGCGCGCTGCGCTTCCGCCTTCGCCGCGGTGTGATAGAGCGACGTGCTGGCGGCGCACACCACCGCGTCGGCGGCACGCATCGCGAGTGCCGCATCGGCCGGTGGCTCCGCTCCGCTTCGCGCCAGCGGTTCGATCGTGATCACCTCTGGGTCGGCGCCAAGGTCCGTCGCCGCAGCGGAGAGCGCGTCGGCGATCTCGCGGTCTGTGCGGGTATCGACGACGATGACGAAGCGCTCGCCGGTCGTCAGCCCGAGATAGTCCGCCGCGACCCGACGCGCGGTCGACGCCACCGTGTGCCCAGCGACCGTCACTCGCCAGCCTCTGGGTGGTCGATGTCGACGAGCTTCCAGCGGCGCCAGACGTCCTCGGCCTCGGCCCGGTCGTGCTGCTCGTGGCGCTGGTACTGGCCGGCGCGACTGATGGAATACTTGCCCGCCCTGTACAGGTCGGCGAGCGTCTCAGCGGCCTTCAAGGCCAGCAGATTTGGGTTGAGGATGGGCAGCTCGCGATGGCGGCCCGTCGTCATGATCTCGCGCTCGAGGCAGCCGGCGATGATCGTGCAGCCGAGGATGATGACCTCGGAACCGTCGTCCTCGAGCCACTTCATCGAGAGTGCGGCGGCATCGTCGGCGACCGCGGTCGGGTCCTTGATCATGTCCGTGACGTACCAGTCGATGCAGCGGACCCCGCGGCAGTTCGCCGCTCCGTGGAGTCGGACGATGTCCTCGAGCCACGGCACGGCCTTGCGGTGGTCCGTCAGCACCGTGAACCGGTGCCCGAAATACGAGGCATGGTTCATCGCCGCCTCGAGCGGTCCGACGACCGGGATGTCGACGAGCTCCCGGGCGACCTTCACGCCAGGGTCGTAGCAGCAGCCGACGACGACCGCGTCGTAGCCGTCCTTCTCGAGGCGGCGAACGGCGCGGAAGATCGCGAGCTCCATGAGGTGCTTGGGGTAGTAGTAGTCGATGTTCTCGGGAACGCCATCGAGGTGGATGACGTCGACCTGTGTGCCTGCGCCGGCGTAGGGGACGAGCGTCTCCTCGATGATCCGGTCGAAGGACGCGGTCCCGAACGGATTGATGAACGCGATGCGGCGAGTCGACCGATCGGCTGTCGTCGCGGGCTGCGTCTCGGGGCGGGTCTCGGTCTGCATGGTCACCACACGCTCGTGTTGACAGGGTCGTTGAGTCCGGGCCGGTCGGCGCGGAACGGCGAGATGTCCATGATCGGGTCACCTCCGGTGATGAGATCGGCGACGATCCGGCCAGTCGTCGGTCCGGCGGCGTTGCCGAACACGTGCCCGGCCGCCACGACGACGTCATCGAGCCCGGGCACGGCATCGATGATCGGCAGGTTGTCGGTCGTGTACGGCAGGATGCCGGCCCACGCCCGGGCGAACTTCGCGGCTCGAAGCGCGGGGAACGTCCACGCCAGACTCTCGGCGACGAGGGCGACACCGGCGAGATCCGGCTCCCATACGAACCCTGGGTAATCCATCGCGCAGCCGAGCAGGTATGACCCATCCGCCCGCTGGCAGACGGCTTCGAGCAGGGCTTTGCCGTGGCGGTCCTCCGCCTCGTTCAACCAGTCCTCCCGACGGAACGACGTGAGGTCGCGGAAGATCTTGTACTGCTTGACGGCTCCGGGGCCGTAGAGGATCGGACCCAGCGCGCGCTCCATCGGTCCCGTCTGGACGATCTGCAGCCGCATCGGGTGGATGGGGACGTCGATGCCGACCCTGCGAAGCAGCTCGGGGGTCCACGCGCCAGCGGCCACGACCACGTGCCCAGGCGTGTACGTCTCCGTGTCCGTGACGACGCGCACGATCCGGTCGCCCTGGCGTTCGAGCGATCGCACAGGTGTCCGCTCGAGGATCCGCGCGCCGTCCCGTTCGGCGGCAGAGGCGAAGCCGCGGACGTAGCGGTCGGACTCCATCTGGGCGTCGAGGGGGCAGTACGAGGCGCCGATGACGGTGTCGGGCAGGATCGGTGCGAGCGCACGCGCCTCGTCCCCGTCGACGAGACGGACGTCCACGCCGTCGGCTTGGCGCTGCTCGACGAATTCGCGGAGGGTCTCGAGTTGCGCCTCGGTCTGGACGTAGAGCAGGCCACCTTCCGTCCGCAGGCCGAAGTCGTCGTCGAAGATGCCGGGCAGCTCCTCGAGCTCACGTCGGAGGTGCATCACGAGGTCGACCTCCGGCCCGACACGTCGTGTGTGAAGCCAGATGTAGCCCAGATTCCGCCCGGTCGCGCCGTAGGCGAGCTCGTTCGCCTCGAGCAGCGTGACCGACGACCCGCGTCGGGCCAGGTGATAGGCGGAGGCCGCGCCGACGATCCCGCCACCGATGACCAGGACGTCGGGTGCGGTCGTCTCGTGCTGCGAAGCGGTCACCTTGCCTCCGCGTGACGGCCGCGCGAAAGCGGCCCGGATCATCGGGTCGGGGCCTCGACGCTACCAGCCGGGACTCACGAGTCGTATGTGGCCCGACCACGAAAGGATGGCAGGAACGCTGTCGGGAGACCATAGTCCGCGAACCGCTCCCGGCGCTATGATGCCGCCTTGATGCGCGCGCAAGCGTCAGCCGTCGAGGGGCGGTCGCCGGAGGGTCCGTCCGAGGCTGGGCCGGAGCCTATCGTCGCGGCGCTGAGCGACGCGATCGCAGCAGCCGGGTTGAGCGGCGAGGCCGCCGACAAGTTGTCGTCCGCGGTGACCAGGATCACGAGTGACGCCGTCGCGGCGACAGGCCGCCGACGGGCCGAGCAGGTCGAGGCGCTCCTCGCCACGGCCGTCCGGATCACCGAGTCGCTCGACCTCGACACGGTCCTGTCGGCGATCGTCGAAGACGCTCGCGCGCTGTTACGGGCGGACAGCGGCGACATGCTGCTGTGGGATCGCGAGCGCGATCGCCTCCGGGTCGTAGCGGTCTCCCAGCGGCCGACGGATCTCCTCGGCTTCGAGATGGCCTTTGGTGAGGGGCTCTCGACCCAGGCGATCCTCGCGCAACGGGCGATCTGGGTCGACGATTACGCGACCTACCCGCATCGCGCGCGGGGTCTCGAGCGCTATCACTTCGGGTCCGTGATCTGCGCACCGCTGCTGTTCCGCGGTCAGGCGATCGGTGCGCTGAACCTTCACGCCACGCAGGGCGGCCATCGGTTCGGGCCCGATGACGCCGAGCTGCTTGCCGCGTTCGCGGGGCATGCCGCGATCGCCCTCGACCACGCGCGGCGCTACGAGAACGAGGTCCACCTCGGCCGTGTCCTCGCCGAGACGAACGCTGAGCTGAGCCGGTCGCTGGTCGTCCAGCAGCGCCTCGCCGAACAGGTGCTGCTCGACCGCGGGCCTGCGGGGATCGCCGAGGTCCTCGCGGAGAATCTCGGCCGGAGGGTCGTCATCCAGGACCACATCCGGCGGGTCATCGCCGGTGCCTCGCCGGCGGGCGGCGATGACTGGCGCGCGCTTGTCGAGGGCACCCCCGAGCCGGAGCCATTCTCGGTGGCGATCCGTGTCGGCCGCGAGGTGGCGGGTCACCTCGTGCTGTCCGCCGAACATGATCTCGCACCGATCGATCGCGCCCTCGTCGATGTCGCGGTCACCGGCGTGGCCCTCGAGTTCGCCAAGATCCGCGCCACGCTCGAGGTCGAGGAGCGGCTTCGAGGGGAGGCGATCGCCGATCTCCTTGGGGGGACGTACCCCGATGAGCCGGCGATGGCGGCACGCGCCGCGCGGCTCGGCCACGACCTGAGCAGCCCACATGAGCTCATGCTCGTGGACGTCGGTCCTGCGACCTCGCCCGGCGTATTCGTCGACGACGGCGATGCGCGCGGCGGTGGGCCGGACGCGGAGCGACGGTACGTCGCGATCATCCGGGACGTGCTCGCGAAGCGCGCTCCGCGGAGCCTGACCGTGCTGCACGCGGGATCGATCGTGGTCCTCGCGTCGAACCGTGGCCGTGGTGAGCGCGACGGGCGGGCGATCGCCAACGAGGTCCTCGGCGCGCTCGAACCGGTCGTGGGCACGGGAGCGGTGACGATCGCGCTCGGCGAGACGTGCAACCGGCCCTCGGACTATGCGGACGCCTTCGCGGCCACCCGCCGCGCCTTGGACCTCATGCTCAAGCTGGGGCGCCGTGGGGCGGTCGTCGGGGCTCGTGAGCTCGGGCCGTACGGTCTGCTGCTGCAGGCATCGGAACGCGACGAACTCGAGGCCTTCGCGCGAGGCGCCCTCGAACCCCTCGTCGAGCACGATGCGCGCCACGGCGCAGACCTCCTCGGGACGCTGCGCGTCTACCTGGAGGAGGACCGGGTGCAGCGCCGGGCCGCCGCCCGCTGCTTCATCCACGTCAACACGGTCGTCTACCGGATCAACCGCATCGAGCAGCTCCTGGGGCGGTCGCTCGACGAGCCGTCGGCCGTGTTCGACCTCACGCTCGCGCTCCGGATCCTCGACGTGCTCGATGGCTCCAGAGGCGAAGTCGCGCTGGCGCCGCCCTCGACATCCGCGTGAGGTCTCCCGTCGATCGGCCGTCAGCCGCGCGTCAGCCCGCCGTGAACGTCACGTCGCGGACGCCGGAGGTCGGCGATACCCGGACGAGGACACCCATCAGGACGCCGTCCTGATACTGGCTGCCGGGATTGATCCCGACGGTCCGCCCGAGCTTGTAGCGACCACGACCTTCATGGATGTGGCCGTGGAGCGCGAGCGTCGGTTGGCGCTCTTCGACCAGCCGCCGGATCGACTGGCTGCCCACCGGCCGCATCCGGGGCTCGCCGCCGGAGTCGTACTGCACGCGTAGGCCACCGTCGAGTTCCGGCGCGGCGTCGATCCCCGTGGCATGGGGGGGCATGTGGAGGTTCCAGATCGCGGTGCGACCGGGCGGGAGCCGGTCGACGGTCTGCGCGATCCGTCCGCCCAGCTCCTCGTCCGGTAGCTCGCGAGGGGTGTGCCACGGCGTCGGGGTCGACTCGCCTACGGAGGCCATGTGGATGCCCGGTGCGACTTCGACGACCTCGCCGCCGATGTCTTCCAGGCGCGTCGACGTGGCGAGGACCGCGTCGATCTCAGGCGGGTCGTCGTTGCCGGCCATGACGACGGCCCGGATCGAGCCGTCGGCCAGGCGTTGGTCGGCGAGACGCATCCAGTCGGCGAGTGCGTCGACCTTCAGCCGTGTGAACGTCGACCGCTCGAGGTCAGGAGATGCCTGGATCGCGGCGACCTCGTCGACCGTCGTCACATACCCGTACGAACCCTCATCGCGTGCCGTCCGGATGAGCTCGTCGACCTCACTGCGCGTCTCGAGACGGACTTGGCGACCACGCCATGTCGCTGTCCACGATCCGTTGCCACCCGCCGCCGGGTAGATCGGAAGCAGGATCTTCCCGGTCAGGTCACCGCCGATGACCAGGACGTCCGCCCCGTAGAAGCGACCCGCGTTGAGCCACTTCCGGAAGCAGACGTCCGAGCCATGGATGTCCGCGACGTAGAAGATCGTCCGCTCGGCCCCCGCGGTCACTCGGGCGGGATCTCCTTGAACGCCGCGTCGATGGGAAGGCCCTGCCGCTTTCGGTAATAGCGGACGACGAAGAACAGCACGAGCGGGATGACGAACTGAAGACCGGTCGTCACAAGCTGCTGCGGGCTGTTCAGGAAGAGCAGGTCGTTGGTGAGCATGAAGTACAGGCCGATGGTGAAGAAGACCAGACCGATGGCACCGCAGATCGACATCACGGGGATGCCGGCGACGCGCCAGTCGACGGCGCTGCCCTCGAGAAGCACCTTGGTCCTCGGTAGGAACGGGAACACGAGCCCGCACAGGGCCACGAGCCAGAACACGAAGTAGTACGCCAGCGCGGGCGTCAGGAACTGGAACACGCCGATGTGGTACAGGATCAGGAACAGCTCACCGATCACCGCCACGACGAGCACCGCCACCCACGGCGAGTTGTAGCGGGAATGGACCGCCGATAGCTTGTCGGGCATCACCCGGTCGAAGGACCAGGCGAACATCGCTCGCGTCGCGATGAGCATCGCTGACGGGATCCAGAGGTAGCTCCACAGGACGAGGCCCGCGCCTACCAGCAGGAAGAGCGCGAGGTTGTCGATGAGCACGCCCGCGTACAGGATGAAGACCGGGTACGCCTCGACCGTCTGGTCGCCCGCGTAGTTGTAGCTAAGCCAGGTCAGGGCCTGGTTGAACTCGGTCGTGACCGGACGTGAGATCGCGAACCAGAGGCCGAACGCGATCCCGGCGTATAGCAGCATCCCGCCGACCGTCGCGCGCAGCTGGGTCTTGACCGGCGTGCGGACCTCGCCGCCGATGTAGGTCGACGCCCAGGCCACCAGCCAGATGATCGGGATGATCCCGAGGGTGTCCTTCAGGCTGAAGCCCGTCGGCATCCCGCTCTCCTTGGCGAGGTCGAGCGTCCCCTGGTAGGTCGGGATGCCGGTCGCGGCCGCGTATCGGTCGAAGCCTGCCTGGAAAGCCGCCTGGGACGCGAACAGGAAGATCACGATCAGGAGCAGACCGGTGAGCGTCCCGATGATCCAGTTGATGTCCTGGAACCGGAGGTAGGCCTTGAGGCCGAGGATGTTCAAGGCGGCGACGAGGACCACGAACAGCGTGCCGAACATGAAGTGCGTCTGCGGATCGCTCGCCCACACGCCGAGCGAGGAGATCGTTTCGTTGCCGCTCACTGCCCCGTATGACGTCAGCAGTGGACCCAGCACGTACTGGCTGATCCAATACCCGCCGATCCCGACGTAGAAGGCCTGACTGGTCGCAGCCGCGAAGCTCGCCATGAAGCCGATCGCGGGATGGAAGGTCCGGGACAGGAAGACGTACTCGCTGCCCGTCCTCGGCATGATCGCCGCGAACATCCCGTACAGGAGGTTGAAGAAGATCGCCATCGATGCCGCGACCGGGATCGCGATGAGCAGGTTGCTCTCCGGGAACACCGCCGGGTGCGCCCAGTACGTGAACATGATGTAGACGACGCCGATGTTGGCGACGTTGAGGAGCAGCATCCGCCAGGGCGAGCCGACCCTGACGAGCCCGGATGACTCCCGACTGAACAGCTGCGCGGGTGCGTGGCCCGCCATGCCCGGTGTCGCGACCGCCTCGCCCATCCCTGCCTCCTCAGCCGCGCGTCCCGCGCGTTCGCCCGCGGACGCTAGGGACGCGAGGGGTCGCCGCCAATGGCGGTGAGCGACAGATAGACGGGCCTCGCGTTGTCGGTGACAACCGGAACGCTCACTGCGCGGTCAAGCCACCATCGATGACGACCACGGCGCCGGTCATGAGCCTGGCGTCGTCCGACACCAGGAAGGCCACGACGTCGGCGACCTCGTCGGGGGCACCCTGCCGGCCCATCGGGACCATCACATCGATGAACGGGGCGAGGGCATCGCGGCCGCCGGCGCGGTCGATCGCAGGATCGTTGAACGGAGTGTCGATCCAGCCCGGGCACACGACGTTGACGCGAATGCCGCTCCGGGCGTAGTCGACGGCCATCTGCCGCGCGAGCATGACGACGCCGCCCTTGCTTGCGCAGTACGCCGCGATGCCTCCCTCCGCGACGACACCGGCGGTCGAGGCCATGTGCACGATCGCGCCGCCGCCGTTCGCGAGCATCACCGGGACGACGTGGCGTGACGCGAGGAACGGCCCCGTGAGGTTGGTCGCGATCGTGCGATCCCAATCCTCGAGCGACGTCTCGGTCACTGACCCGGCCGCAAGGACACCAGCGCACGTGAACAGCACGTCGATCCGGCCGTGTACCGCGACGACGGCGTCGGCCAGGTCGCGGACGCTGGCGTCTGACGTGACGTCGACCACGTGTGTGGTCAGTCGGTCGGACGGACCGTCGGCGAGGTCCCGGGCGACGCGCTCCAGTGCTGCCTCGGACCGATCGGCGATGGCGACCTTCGCCCCGTCAGCGAGGAGCCGTCGCGCAGTCGCTCGCCCGATCGCCCCGGCCCCACCGGTGATCAACGCGACGCGGTCGTCGAGACGCCTCACGACGCGATGCTATGTGGGCCATTCGGCGAGTGCGTCAGTGATCAGCCACGAAGCGAGGCGTCACCGATCGTGGCTCGGCCACATCGCCTGCCGCGCGCCGACGGCCGCTGCCACGGACTGGGGTCGTCGGTCAGTCGCGTGAGGCGACCCGCTCCGCCGATACGAGCTCGAGTGCCTTGGCGAGCTGCGTGTCCTTGATGGTCGCGACGGCCGCGCCCTTCAGTCGACCGACATCGTCGGGGCTGAGTGGCTGGACGCCGCTCGGCATCACGATCGACACATCGGGGGCGATGCCCTCGTGCCAGATCCGGCGCCCCTTCGGCGTCAGCCACTCGACGGTCCCGACCCGCAGGGCGGAGCCATCGGATAGGTCGAACTCGCCGAGGACGGTGCCGGTGCCGAATGTCGTCTCGCCGACGACCTTGGCCCGACCGGCTTCCTGCAGCGCACCAGACACGATCTCCGCCGCGCTCGCCGTGTTGCCGTCGACGAGGACGATGAGCGGCAGATCCGTCGCGAGTCCGCCCGGGGAGACCGGATGGTCCGTCGTCTCGCCCTGAGCGTTGCGCTCGACGTAGACGAGGCCGGAGGACAGGAACTGGCTCGCGACGCCGACGGCCTCGTTCACGTAGCCGCCGGGGTTGCCACGAAGGTCGAGGACGATCCGGTCGGCGCCCGCGGCGCGCGCATCCTTGAGCGCCTTGACCATGGCGTCGGCGGCGCCATTCGAGAACTGCTCGAGCTGGATGAGGGCGGTCTTCGTCCCGGGGACCATCGTCCACGTCACCGCCTGGACCGGGACATCGGCGCGCGCGATCGAGAACGTCCGCTCCTTACCGTCGGTCCCGCGACGGATCGTGATCTTGACCGTACTGCCGGCTTTGCCACGGACCCAGCCGGCTACGTCGTCGATCGAGGCGCCCTCCGTCCGCTTGCCGTCCACCGCCACGATGACATCGTCGGGGACAAGTCCCGCTTTTTGGGCCGGACTGCCGTCGAAGACGCCGATGATCCGTGGCTGGCCGGCGTCGTCCGGCTCGATCCGGACACCGATGCCGACGTATGACCCGGACAGCGAGTCGTTGCGCTGCTGGCGCTCCTCGGGCGTCATGAAGTCCGTGTGCCCCGTGTCGCCGACCGCCTTGGTCATGCCTTCGATGGCGCCGTAGATCAACGCACGGTCATCGAGTTGATCGCGCCCGACGTATTGCTTGTGGAGCGTGTCCCACGCCTCTCTGATCAACCCGAAGGTCGTCGGTGACTTGGAGGAGGCAGGGTTCGGGGCCGAGCCGTCGAATGCGCCGTCAGGCGAAACGAGGCGACCGACCCCGATCCCGGCCGTGAACGTCACCACCAACGCGAGCGCAACGACCGCGCCGATGATCGCCATCCGGAAACTGCGGCCGCCCGCCGGAGACGCGGAAGCCTGGGAGGACCCGGACGTGACCGAGGTCACGGCGGGTGGCTCCACGTCGGTGGTCGGTGAGGTCGGGATCCGGTCAGTGTCCATCGGTGGCATCGGGCTCGTGCGGCGGGAACGCTCGTCCGCACGGGAGCCGCGCGGACTGCGCCGGACGTTCGTCCGGCACGACGAAGGATGCCGCAAGTCGGTTCAGGGCAGGGAAGGTGACCGGTGAAGGTTCGACCACGATGCAGTAGACTCGCTAATCCCTAGTGCTCGACTCGGAGATGACGCACGTCGTGACCGACGCCCCTTCCGCGACCATCGGCCTGGGTCCATTGCGCCCGGCGCCGGCGGGCATGCCCGACCCGGCGATCACGCCGCCGACCGTCGGCGAGGCGCGCGATCCGTTCACCACCGTCCGTGTCGTCGATCTCATCTCTCGCGTCGAGCGCGGGCGCCCGATCCGGCTCGCCGACATCGCCGACCGGCTGAACGCGTCGTATCTCGACTGGCTGTTCCCGGTCTCGGTCGTCGGTGACGTCGCGCTCCAGCTCCAGGCGAACTGGATGGCCGACTATCGCAACAGCTCGGGGATCCAGGTCGATGACGGCCCGGTCGGCCCGACGCTCACGATCGAAGACTCGAGCCGTGTCGATCCGTGGATCGTCCGGCAGGCGATGCGGGCGGCGGCGGAGTGTACCGAGCGGCTCGCCGAGTTCAGTCGCAGGGACCGACCTACGTCCGCCGACTGAACCCGACCGCCGCGACCCAGACACCGTCCGAACGTCACGCAGTCACCTCGTTCGCGAGGGGAGGTCCTTCTTCTCATGAGTAACCAAGGTTCCCCGTCCCGCGCCCTCGTCGACGCCGATTGGGCACAGCAGCATCTCGACGATCCGAACGTTCGCTTCGTCGAAGTCGACGTCGACACGACGAGCTACGAGCAGAGCCATCTGCCGGGAGCCGTCGCCTGGAACTGGACGAGCCAGCTGTCCGACGGCGTCCGCCGCGACATCGCGACCCGCGAGGACTTCAGCACACTGTTATCCGAGTCGGGCATCGGCCCGGACACGACGATCGTGGTGTATGGCGACAACAACAACTGGTTCGCCGCCTGGGCGTACTGGCAGCTGAAGCTGTACGGCCACCACGACGTGCGCATCCTCGACGGCGGGCGCAAGTACTGGCTCGACCAGGGTCTGCCGCTGACGACCGACGTGCCGTCCTATGACGCCACCGGCTACGAGCTCGCTGAGCCCGACTTCGCCCTCCGCGCGTACCGCGACGACATCCTGCCGCGGCTGGGTGATCCGGAGCTCGCGCTGGTCGACGTCCGCTCGCCGGCCGAGTTCAACGGCGAGATCATCGCTCCGCCCAACCTGCCCGAGACGGCGCAGCGTGCCGGGCACATCCCCGGAGCGGCCTCGATCCCGTGGGCCCAGACCGTTCGCGAGGACGGGACGTTCAAGTCGACGGATGAGCTGGCCCAGCTGTACGAGGGCAAGGGCGTGACACCCGACAAGGACGTCATCGCCTATTGCCGCATCGGCGAGCGGTCGTCGCATTCATGGTTCGTGTTGCACGAGCTCCTGGGCTACCAGCGGGTGCGCAACTACGACGGCTCCTGGACCGAGTACGGCAGCCTCATCGGTGTGCCGATCGAGAAGCCGGTGGCGGTCGGGGTCGGCGACTGATCCACGGCGACCGACGTCGCCGCTCTCCTACCCACGATGAACGGGCGCCGACTGGCGCCCGTTCCGTGTTTCCGGCCGTCGGTCGCGTCACACCTGCGCGACCGTGCCTCGTCCCGGGGATAGCGACCGCCCAGCCACGTCGCTCGCTCCGAGGAAACGGCCGATGAAGGTCAAGTTCATCCTGCCTGCCCTGCTCGAAGCGACGGATCCCGGGTTCCGTCCGATCAAGTACGCGCTCTTCCCGCCACTCGGCCTCGCGTCGCTCGCGGGGTATCTGCCGCCCGGCGACGATGCGACGCTCGAGGACGAGCACGTCATGCCGCTCGACCTCGACGATGCCCCCGACCTCGTCGTGATGTCCGTGTACATCACGTCCGCGAAGCGCGCCTACCAGCTCGCCGATCACTATCGGGCGCGGGGCAGCCACGTCGCACTCGGCGGGCTCCACGTCAGCTCACTCCCCGACGAGGCGGCACGCCACGCCGACACGGTCTTCATCGGACCGGGCGAGGACACGTGGCCGGTCTTCCTCGACGACTTCCGGCGGGGTTCGCCGGCGGGTCGGTATGTCTCGCAGCGGCGGAGTCTCGTCGGCGCGCCGCCGATCCGGCGCGACCTCATCGACCGGCGGCGCTACCTCTGCCCGAACTCGATCGTCGTCTCCCGGGGCTGCCCCCACCACTGCGACTTCTGCTACAAGGACGCGTTCTATCGCGGCGGCATCTCGTTCTATACGCAGGCCGTGGACCAGGCCCTCGCGGAGATCGAGCGGATGCCCGGCAAGCACGTCTACTTCCTCGATGACCACCTGCTCGGGAACCCACGCTTCGCGCGGGCGCTGTTCGACGGGATGCGCGGGATGGGCCGCGTCTTCCAGGGCGCCAGCACGGTCGACGCGATCCTGCGCTCGGACCTGATCGAGCATGCTGCAGCCGCGGGTATGCGGAGCGTGTTCGTCGGGCTCGAGACGATCAACGAGGAGAACCTGCGGCTCCACGCCAAGCGCCAGAACCTCGCCCGCGACTACGACGAGGTGATCCGCCGCGTCCACGACCTCGGGATCATGATCAACGCGAGCTTCGTGTTCGGCCTCGACGACGACGGACCTGACGTGTTCGATCGGACCGTCGATTGGGCCGTGTCGCGGAGCATCGAGACGGCGACCTTCCACATCATGACGCCCTACCCGGGCACTGCCCTCCACGACCGTGTGGCGGGCGAGGGTCGCATCACGGATCTCGACTGGGACCACTACGACACGCGTCACGTCGTCTATCGACCGCTCGGGATGGCACCCGACATGCTCCTCGCCGGCTATCACCGCGCCTACCGCGACTTCTACACGTGGGGCTCGATCTTCCGCGGCGCGTTCGGGCAATCGACGGCTCATCGGACGATGCGTCACCTCGCCTATGCGGGCGGATGGAAGCGCCTCGAGCCGCTGTGGGACGCGATCATCCGGTTGCGGCGGGTGAGCGCGATGTTGCCGTTGCTCGAAGCGACGCTCGACGCCTTCGGGCGGGCGCGCGGCGGAGGGGCCGGGCGCGACCGCGACCGCTCAGAGCATCCCGGGGCTGGGGAAGATCGTGCGGATGTCGAGCAGATCACGGTCGGTGGCACAGAACGTGTCGGTGCCACCGATCCGGACGCCGGCATCGAGCAGGTGTGGGACGGCTCGATGAGGTCCCGGGACAGCGGCCCCGATCCGGCCTCCGGACCCGGCAGCCCGGAGGATCGCGAACGCGACGCGGGCGGGATCGGCGTCGGGGGCGATCGACGCGTGGTTCAGCCAGCGGCCTGGCTCGGCGATCTCACGGCACGCCCAGCCGATGGCGGCATCCTGACGGTCGAGCGCGATCACGAACCCGGCCGCGTCGGGCAGCGACGCGTAGTGCGTGAAGTCGGCCGTCCGGTCGATGCTCGTCCAGGCTCGCGACAGGCGAGCGGTCTCCGCGATATCGGCTGACCGCGCTTCCTCGCCGGCGGGGGCCCCGGGCAGCCGCCCGACATCCGCCTCGAGGTAGAGCAGTGGCCACCATGGGCGCATCCCGCTCCTGACATACGCTGCGAGCGCGCGCGGGTCGTTAGACGAGAAGGTCATCCGTTCGATCGCGCCGTCCATGGCGGCCTCGAGCATCCGTCGGCCGAGGCCTCGCGACTGCTTGCCCGGGTCGACATACAGGTCGGTGAGGAAGCGGCGATCCGGCCGGCCGTACTCGATCGTGCCGGCGACTCCGGCAACGCTCCCGTCGAGCTCTCCGACGACCAGACGCAAGCCCGGGCGGGACAGCAGATGCTCGACGTACGGCGCTCGTTCGACGCCGGGCCAGGTGACCGGTTCGTCGTTGGCCTCGAGGATCGCGGTGATCGAGGCGAGGTCCGCGCGG
>DASSZA010000116.1:0-3227 GCA_035703005.1 Candidatus Limnocylindrales bacterium
GCCGACGCCCCGTGGCTGATCGCAAACACCACCAGGCCAGCAAGGTGCGCGAAGACGAACCAGAGATAGAACTCCGCCATCCAACCCTCCCTCCGGTCCCCTCGACCGACTTCGAGGATACCGGGCGCCCGTGGCGGCGAACAGGGTCCCGTCAGTTCCCGCACCATCTCGGATTGAACCGAAACTAGGGCGTCCGTCCCTCGAACCGCACCCACGACCGGCGACGGCGCGCGCAGATACTGCGCGCGTCCGCCGGTTTTGAACGCTTGGGTGCTTTACGCGGCCATAGCGCGTGGACCGGCACACCCGATGTGTGCCACCGAGGGACGAGGACGTGGATCGCGACCTGGTCAGTTCGGCGCAACGAGGTGATCGGTCGGCATTCGTCGACCTGATGCATCCGCGCGTCGATGGCCTGTTCGCGCTCGCCCAACGGCTCCTCCGCGACGTCGATCGGGCCGAGGACGCCCTGCAGGATGCGCTGGTGATCGCCTGGCGCGATCTGCGCGGGCTCCGCGATCCGGACCGCTTCGACGCCTGGCTCCGACGGGTCGTCGTACGCGAATGCATCGATCAAGCGACCCGAGAGCGACGCCGCGTGGCGAACCTCCGGGTCCTGCCGGTCGACGGGCCGGCTGCGCCGGATGACCTGCTCACGCTCGCCGACCGCGACCAGCTCGAGCGGGGCTTCCAGAGGCTGCCGCCGGATCAACGGGCGATCCTCGTCTTGCATCACTACGAGGGCTACGCGCCAAGCGAGATCGCCGAGATCCTCGGCATCCCGCCGGGGACGGCCCGCTCCCGTCTTCACCACGCCCACCGGGCGATGCGCGCCGCGCTCGACGCGGACGCACGACTGGCGACGGCCGGAGGGCAGTCGGCATGACCCAGGATCGAGATCTCGGGCTCGTGCTCGACAGTTTCTTCGCCGACGGTTCGACGCGCGCGCCGGATCGGCTGATGCTCGTGGTGACCGATCGCATCGAGCGGAAACGGCAACGGCCCGGCTGGCTCGTCCGCCGGGAAGTCGCGCCGAGTCGTCCATGGATCCGCCCGGCTCTCGTGCTCGCCGCGATCCTGATCGTCGCGTTGCTCGGGGCGACCGTATTCATCGTGGCCTCACCGAGGCCGGTCCCCGGACCCTTGCCGTTCCCGACGGCGCTCCCCGCGCCGCGGACGACGCCACCGCCCATCCCGTTGATCCAGGGCAACGGCGAGTTGGCGCCTGGCCGCTATCTGGTCCGCTCCAACGTCGGCCCATCGACCTTCGTCGTTCCTGCCGGGTGGCAGATCTCGACCATGGGCCTGCTCGACTACTCGCTCGCGCCGGTGGATGCCAAGCCGGACGACTCGGTGCGCGTGTTCTTCAACATGCACATCTCCGCCAAGGACGCCGCGTGCACGGAAGCACCCGAGCCCGGTATCCCACCCACGGTCGACGCGATCGTGGACGACCTGGTGAAGGAAAAGCGGATCGCCGTTTCTGCGCCGATCGACATCGAGGTCGGCGGACTGCCGGGAAAGATGCTCGATGTCCGCATCTCCCCGACAACGAAAGCGACATGTCCGTTCATGACGGACGGCAGCCCGACCGTTCCGCTCTTCGTCGACGACGCTGACTACGTCACCGATCACCAGGGACCGGAGATCTCCAATGGCCCCTTCTGGGGCGTCGATCGCGACGACCGACTGCGGGTCGTCGTCCTCGACCGTCCCGGTAGCGGCGGGAACGTGATGTTCATCGTCAACTCCGCCGACGGCACGACGTTCGATGACCTCGTCGCTCGCTCGATGCCGATCATCGAAAGCTTCACCTTCGACACCGGACCTGTCGAGACACCACTGCCCGTCCCGTCAGCGTCCTGAAAGGAGACCCAGTCATGACCCGCACCCTCGTTTGTGCTGCCCTGCTCCTTGCCGTTGCTGGGTGCTCACCCGCAGCGTCGGTATCCGTGTCGGCACCCCCGTCGACGGCGCCATCGCCATCGACGTCAGCCGCCGTGTCGCCGGCGCGGCTCGCTGGCTATGCGAAGAAGCTCGACGGCGGCACGTACGTCTTCGACAACGCAACGCCGAACGTGACGATGCGAGTCCCAGCGGACTGGTACCTGAGCGAAGCGATGCCGCGACATTTCGGCCTGCATCCCGACAACGTGCACGACTCCGAGAGCCTGCGCGTCTGGTACGACATGCGGGTCGCGTCCGGCGCACTCGACTGCCCCGAGGAAGCTGCGCTTGGTACCGGCCATAGGGCCCTGGACCTCATCCAGGCATACGAGAGCGACCATCGCCTCGTCGTGACCACGCCCCAGCGCATCACGGTCGGCGGTCTGCAGGGGAGCGTGATCAGCCTCGGCGTCGCGCCCGGCTGGAAGCAGGACTGCCCGTTCATGAAGGGCGTTCCGTCGGTTGCGCTGTTCCTCGATGACAACGTCGCGGATGAGCCGGCGTTCTGGGGAGTCAGTGGGCCCGAACGCCTCCGGCTGATGATCCTGGACGACGGGCACGGGAGCAATGTCATCGTGATGCTCGATTCGACGAACGGCAAGACGCTCGACGATCTCGAGGCGACCGTCCGACCCGTGCTCGACACGTTCCGGTTCGAAACCGGCGACTAAGCACAAACTACCGGCGCCGGGTCGGCCGGCGCCGGTCATGCCGCCGATCGGCGGCTAGTACTCGTTCGGTCCTGCCACGACGCGGTGGGTCTGGATCGTGCGGACGATCGGCGCACCCTGATCGCCGCTGGCTGGCTGAGTGACATTCGACGCGACGAGGGTCGTCGTGATGACGCCGGCTCCGTATGCGAGGGCCGCGACCAACGCGACCGCGAACGGCAGGATGGGTGTCCGCTTTGCCACCGGGGCGATGCTCTGCTGGTTCATCTCTCAGCCTCCGATCTGCTGTTGGTGGTCTACGTTCCGCAGCTGCTTGACCTGGCTAGGACGTTAGGCGCGTCCGAGCCGGCTGCCATCGGGCGTCCACTCAGTTCTACGGGGAGGGCTTCCTTTATTTCTCCCGTAGGGTTCCGAATGCCTTTAGACCGGCGCCGGCTTGGAACGGCGCCGGTCTGGCCTACCGGTCCGATACTCAGTACTCGTTCGGCCCCGGCACGATCCGATGCGTGTTGATCACGGGTGCCGCGCCGGGGGCCGTCGCCGGCTCCCTTACGGCCGCGGGCGTCGAGCTCGCCACCGCCATGGTGGTGATCACGCCGGCGCCGTACG
>DASSZA010000118.1:0-5416 GCA_035703005.1 Candidatus Limnocylindrales bacterium
GTCGGGCTGCAGCGGGAGGCAGTGCCGCACACCTCCCGCCCGTCGTCGTCCTCCTCGGCGGGCCGTCGGCGGAGCACGACGTGTCCGTCGTCTCCGGCACGGCCATCGCTGCCGCACTCGCCGCCGCCGGTGCCTCGGTGCGTCAGGTCCTCATCGACCTCGACGGAGGGTGGTGGTGGCTACCCGAGGACCACCGCCGCGGCGACCGGTCGGCGGCGGCGTACGACGACCCGACCACGCTCGGCGCCGAGGGGCCGTCCGCCGTCGGTGCCGCGATCGACCGGTTGGCGGCCGAGGACCCCGCACCGGTCGTGATGATCGCCCTCCACGGCCCGTTCGGGGAGGACGGCACGGTCCAGGCGCTGCTGGACGCTGCCGGTCTCGCCTACACGGGATCGGGGGTCGCGGCGTCGGCGCTGGGGATGGATAAGGCGCTGTTCAAGCGGATGTGCCGCGGCCTCGGCATCCCGGTCGTCGATTGGCGCGAGGTTCGCCGATCGCGCTGGGATGCGGATCGCTCCGGCGTCCGCCGCGAGATGGCCGCGTTCGCGGCGGGCGCGGCGGATCCGCGGCTGATGGTCAAGCCCGCCGGCCTCGGCAGCTCCGTCGGGATGACCCTCGCTCACGACGCCGCAGAGCTGGCCGCCGCGCTCGACCTTGCGTTCCGCTACGACTCAGTGGCGCTGGTCGAGCTGTACGTCGCCGACGCGCGGGACCTCGAGGTGTCGGTCATCGGCAACGACCACGCGAAGCTCGAGCTGTACGGTCCCGGCGAGATCATCAGCGGCCACGAGTTCTACGACTACGAGGCGAAGTACACGCCCGGTCTATCGGAGACCTCGACCCATGCCGAGGTCAGCGACGTCGAGAAGGCCGTCATCCACAAGCTGACACGTGACGTGTATCGGGCCATCGGCGCGGAGGGCTTCGCGCGGGTGGACTTCCTGATGGCGGGCGAACGGATCGTCGTTTCCGAGATCAACACGATCCCGGGTTTCACGCCGATCAGCCTCTTCCCGACGATGCCAGCGGAAGCGGGCTATTCCTTCACTGACGTTTGTGTGCGTGTCGTCGAGCTCGCCCTCGAACGCCACGCGCAGCGGCCCGCGTCCCACCTCACGCCGAACGATCTCCCACGATGACCCTGCGTCCGCGGCAGCCGGCTCGTCGCCTCGCGCCGACACGACCGGGGGCGCGGCGAGGACCCGGGACCCCGCCGGCGCGTCGGACACGTTCGATCCGGCGGGCATCGGCCGGGCTGACACCGGTCCGTGCGGGCGCCATCCTGGCGATGCTGCTCGCGGGCGCTGCCATATACGGAGTCGCGAATTCGACCGTCTTCGCGTATGCCGATACGACGGTGGAGGGTGCCTCGTTCACCGACGAGGCCGCGGTCGTCGCAGCACTCGATGACGCCCGCGGTTCGAACCTGTTCACGATGGTGACGAAACCGTTCGAGGACAAGATCCGCGAACTGCCGACGGTCCGTTCGGTCGATGTCGGCGTCCGGTTGCCGGACACCCTCGGTGTCACGCTCCGCGAGCGGACGCCGATCCTCGTGTGGCGGGTGGGCGAGCGCCGCTACCTGGTCGATTCCGAGGGGCGGTTGTTCGCGCGGATGCCCGACGTGCCACCTGACAGCGCCGCGGCGCTCCCGGTCGTCGAGGACCGGCGGGCGGCGTCGGTCGGGCTGTCGGTCGGGCAGTCGCTCGACGGGGTCGACCTCGACGCGGCGACCCGCCTGGGATCGCTGCTCCCGGCCGACGTCGGCAGTGCTGCCCAGCGGCTGGCGGTGTTCGTCAACGATGTGAACGGCTTCACCGTCCGGACCCAGCCGACGTCGTGGGAGGCGGTCTTCGGCTTTTACACGCCGACCCTGCGGACGCCTGAGCTGATCCCGGGCCAGGTCCGTCTGCTGCGCAGCCTGCTGATCGGCCGCGAGCCGCTCGTCGAGCGCGTCATCCTCGCGTCCGAGACCGACGGGACGTACATCCCGAAAGCGACGCCGCTCCCCAGCGCGAAGGCCACGGCCCATCCCAGCGCGAGTCCCGCACCGTGATAGCCTTGCCGAAACCTGACGGAGGAGGACCAGGGACCACGTGCTGCTTCCCCTGCTCGGGCTCCTCGTGGGCGTCCTGGCGGGCCTCGTCCTCAACATCAACGTCGGCTTCGAGCTCAGCCGGTACTCGGCGGTGGCCATCCTCGCCGCGCTCGATTCGGTGCTCGGAGCGGTCCGTGCGGAGCTCGATGGGGTCTACGACAATCGCATCTTCATCAGCGGCTTCCTCGTCAACGCGATCATCGCGGTCTTGCTGACGTTCATCGGCGATCGACTCGGGCTGGACCTGTACCTGGTGGCCCTTCTCGCCTTCGGGCTTCGGATCTTCGACAACGTCGCGCTCATCCGCCGGCATTTCCTGTAAGCCGGCCCAGAGGGGAGACGAACGGAAACAGTGGAACGTGAAGCGGTCCTCGTCGGCATCGATGTCGGTACGAGCAAGGTATGCGCGCTCATCGGCGAGGTCGCGCGCGACGGCCGGCTGACGATCATGGGCCACGGGACCGTTCCCGCCTCCGGCCTCAAGAAGGGCGTCGTCATCAACATCGACCAGACCGTCCATTCGATCGCGGAGGCGGTCGAGAAGGCGGAGCGGCTGTCCGGCTGGAAGATCGACCGCGCGTTCGTCGGTGTCGGCGGCCAGCACGTCGAGAGCCTCAACTCGCCTGGCCAGGTCGCGGTCACCGGCCATCACCGCGAGGTCAGTCGGGAGGACATCAACCGCGCCATCGATGTCGCGCGGGCCGTCCCGATCCCGTCGAACCGCGAGGTGGTCCACGTCGAGCGGCGCGGCTTCTCGGTCGACGGCCAGGAGGGCGTGAAGGACCCGCTCGGGATGAGCGCGCTGCGCCTCGAGGTCGAGACCCACATCGTGACGGCCGCAGCCACACCGGTCACCAACCTCTCGAAGTGCGTCGCCGCCGCGGGCGTGAAGATCGATGAGCTCGTCGTCAACTCGCTCGCCTCGGCGGAGGCCGTGCTGAACGAGACCGAGAAGGAGCTCGGCGTCGCCGTCGCGGACTTCGGCGCCGGGACGATCGACCTCGCGCTGTTCCTCGACGGATCGCCGTTCCACACCCGGGTGCTGCCGATCGGCGGGAACAACGTGACCAACGACATCGCGGCCGTCCTCAAGACCTCGCTCCAGACCGCCGAGGAGCTGAAGATCAACGAGGGGACCGCGGACTTGCGCACGGTCGGCGAGGACGAGGAGATCAGCGTCAGTGTCCTGGGCGAGGACGCCGGGCGGACCGTCAGCCGACTCGAGGTGTCCCAGGTCATCGAGGCCCGCATGCGCGAGACGTTCGAGCTGCTCCGCAACGAGATCCGCGCGGCCGGCGTCCGCCAGCTCCCCGCGGGCGTGATCCTTACGGGCGGCTCGTCGCAGCTTGCTGGGATCGCCGAGCTGGGTCGAGAGGTGCTCGAGATGCCAGTGCGGGTCGCCGCACCGACCGGCATCGGCGGTCTCGTTGACACGCTCCTGACGCCGGCCTACAGCACGAGCGTCGGGCTCCTCCAGTGGGGCGCGACGACGCTGGTCGATGGCGAGTCGATGCGCTACGAGTCGGCGCCGGCGGGCGGTGGCATCGGCCGCATCCGGGACGCGCTCCGCTCGATCTTCCCGTAGGCCGCGGTAGCGCGCTTGGATACGCGCGAGCTGACGGTCCGAACGGGCTCAGCCCGCGGCGTCGCCGACCTGACGGCGGCCTGCGCAGCGTTCCTGTCGGATGTCGACGCCGATGACGGCCTGTTGTCGGTGTTCGTGCCGCACGCGACCGCGGGGTTGGTCGTCGTCGAGATCGGTGCCGGCTCCGACGATGATCTGATGGACGCGCTCGACCGGCTGCTGCCCCGCGAGGACCGGCTCTACCGGCATCGCCATGGATCCGCCGGTCACGGGGCCGACCACGTCGTGCCGCTGCTGGCCCCACCATCGCTGACGATCCCGGTGACTGGCGGTCGGATGGCGCTCGGCACGTGGCAATCGATCTGCCTGCTCGACCCGAACGCCGACAACGCCGAGCGCACCGTCCGGCTGAGCTTCATCGAGGGATGACCGATCAGCGGTGGCGCCCGGGGGACGTGTCGCCGCGGGCCCGCTGGCTGTTGCGAGCCGTCCTGCCGCTGGGCGTGATCCTGCTGGTCCTGTGGATCGGGAACATGGTCTGGCAGCTCGCGACCGATGGGCCGGACGCCATCAGCATCGCCTCGGCGGCGCTCGGGTCGGCCACGTCGGTGATCCTGATCGTGACCGGTCGCGACTACCGCAGGCACCTTCCGCCCGAGAACCGAGACTGACCGCACTTGGAACATGACATGTTCCAAGTGACCAAGGGAACGTCGCTCGAGGGGTTTCGGACGTCGCGGGAACGCGGCCTGTTCCAGACGCGCCGGACGCCGGGTCCAGGATGCTCCAGATCTGGCCGGGGTTCCGAAGGCCGCAGAGCACGCCGATCGCGCCGCCCACGCAGCAGCTCCGGACGGTGACTGTCCGCACCGGACTCCCCCAGAGTCGCCCGCCCGATAGTCCGCCTGTCGGACACGGCGGTATACTCCGCGACTCACGGACCCGTCACGAAGAGGCACGGGTCGCCCGAGCGCGCGAGACCAGAGACACCCAGAGCCACCGATGACACCGCCCAAGACCCGCCGAGGGTCACCGGAGGAAAACCCCATGGCGTTGCGTTCCGATTCCGAGAATTTCGCGCTGATCCGCGTCATCGGTGTCGGGGGTGGCGGTAGCAACGCCGTCAACCGGATGATCCGCGCCGAGATGATGGGCGTCGAGTTCATCGCCTGCAACACCGACGCGCAAGCGCTTCTCCAGTCGGACGCACCACACAAGATCCGGATCGGCGACAAGGTCACTCGCGGCCTCGGCGCGGGCGGCGACGCGTCGATGGGTCAGCGCTCGGCGGAAGAGGACTCGGACAAGATCGCGTCCGCGATCCAGGACTCGGACATGGTGTTCATCACCGCTGGTCTCGGTGGCGGCACCGGCTCCGGGGCCGCCCCGATCGTCGCCCAGATCGCCAAGGATTCGGGCGCCCTCACCATCGGCGTCGTCACGAAGCCCTTCGCGTTCGAGGGCAACCGCCGCAAGCTCGTGGCGGAGAAAGCGGCCGAGGAGCTCAAGACGCAGGTCGATGCGCTCATCACCATCCCGAACGACCGCCTCAAGGACGTCGTCCAGAAGAACACGAGCATCCTCGACGCCTTCCGCGTCGTCGATGACGTCCTCCGCCAGGGCGTCCAGGGGATTAGCGACATCATTACGATGCCGGGCTTGATCAACCAGGACTTCGCCGACGTCCGCGCGATCATGAAGGACGCCGGCTCCGCGCTCATGGGCATCGG
>DASSZA010000287.1:0-14872 GCA_035703005.1 Candidatus Limnocylindrales bacterium
CGGCGTCGACGTCGAACGTGAACATCGCGGCGGCTCGGTAGCCGTCGGGCCAGCGGAAGCCGGGGGGCAACGCGTCCATTCGGCAACGATACTGGGTCGGTGAGGACGAGTTCGAGTCGGTGACGGCGCAGCCGAGACGCAGTGCCGGCGTTCGCGCGGTCGTGCTCGAGGAGGTCGGGCGACCCGCCGTCGTGCGTGAACTCGAGCTCATCGAGCCACGCGCCGGCGAGGTCCGGGTGCGCATGCTCGCTTCGGGCGTCTGCCACTCCGACCTGCACGTCCGCGACGGCGAGTGGGATCGACCGACCCCGATCGTCATGGGGCACGAGGGTGCGGGGATCGTCGAGGCCGTCGGCCCGGGCGTGACGACGCCACGGGTCGGAGAACTGGTTGCGCTGTCGTGGCTGATCCCTTGCGGTGTCTGCCGTTCATGCCGTCGGGGCCGGATCTGGGAATGCCCGGACTCGCCGTCCTATCGCCACTTCTTGTTCGACGGCGAGCCGGCGTTCCGTGGCGATCCCGGCGCCGCCGTCCGCTCCTACTGCGCGATCGCGACGATGGCCGAGGCCTCTGTCGTGCCGGCTGCGGCGGCGATCCCGCTCCCCGACGGCGTCGACCCTGGAGCGGCGGCACTCATCGGCTGCTGCGTGACGACCGGTGTCGGGGCCGTCCTCAAGACCGCCGCGGTCCCTGCCGGTTCATCGGTCGCGGTGATCGGCCTTGGTGGCGTCGGCCTGTCGGTCGTGATGGGCGCGGTCCTCGCTGAGGCGTCGCAGATCGTCGCCATCGACCGGGTGGAGGCCAAGCTCGACGTGGCGCGTTCGATCGGGGCGACCGACGGCCTGCTTGCGGGCGACGAACCGAGTGAAACGGCTGCCGAGCTCCGCGATCTCACCGACGGTGGCCCGGACTTCGTCTTCGAGGCGATCGGTCGGCCCTCGACCGTCGAGCTTGCGATCGCCGCGCTGCCCGTCGGCGGCACTGCCGTCCTCGTCGGGTTGACGCCGATCGGCGAACGTGCCGCCTTCGAGGTCTTCCCGTTCGTCGACGGTGCGCGACGGATCATCGGTTCGAACTACGGCTCCGCCGAGCCGGCGATCGACTTCCCGCGGTACGCGTCATGGACCCTCCAGGGTCGCCTCCCCGTCGACCGGCTGATCGATCGGCGGATCGGGATCGACCAGATCGAGGACGCGTTCGAACAGATGCGCGCCGGGCGTTACGTCCGCCAGATCATCGAGTTCTAGAGGGTTCCGCGGGGCTCGACCGCTCGGGGTCGCCGGCTCGGGCTCGGCGCTCGGTCGGGGGCGGCGGCATCGCCGCCTCATCCGGGGGTGGGATCACCGGCGGCTCCGGCTCCGCGATCGGGGGCAGCAATTCACCTTCCGTGATCAAGCGCGACCCGCGGCCGTGCGTGACGAACGACCACGCCCAGCGCGTCAAGACGACGAGCCGGTTCGTGAACCCGATCAGATAGGCGATGTGGATGCCGAGCCAGAGCAGCCACGCCGTGAAGCCGCCCTGCTGGCCGAACGGGCCCATCCACGGGATGTCGGTCACCGCCGAGAGCCGGCCGATGACCGCCACGTCGCCGTGATTGCTGTAGCGGTACGGCTCGTACGGACGGCCGAGGAGGCGCCGGCGGATGACCTTCGCGGCGTAGGACCCGCCCTGGATCCCGCCCTGGGCGACACCGGGCGTCGGGCGGTCAGGCTTCCACGGCTGCACGGCTGCATCGCCGACGACGAAGATCTCGGGATGTTCGGGGATCGTCAGGTCCGGCCCGACGATCACGCGTCCCGCTCGGTCGGTCTCGGCGCCGGTCGCGGCCGCGACCTTCTTGGCGAACGAGGACGCGACGACGCCCGCGCCCCACAGGACGGTCCGGGTCGGGATCGTCTCTTCGGCGGCCTCCTTGTCGGCGGTCGGCCGGACGCGCACGCACGACTCGTCGATGTAGGTGACGGTCATGCCGAGCCGTACCTCGACGCCGAGACGCTTCAGTTGGCGCTTGGCCGACGCTGATCGACCGGGCGGGAAGGTCGGCAGCACGCGGTCCATCGCCTCGATGAGGACGATCCGGGCATCCGATGGGTCGATGGCCCGGAAGTCGCTCCGCAGCGTGTCGCGGGCGATCTCGCCGAGTGATCCTGCCAGTTCGACGCCCGTCGGCCCGCCACCGACCAGCACGAAGGTCATCCACTCGCGCCGCCGCTCCGGATCGGCTTCCCGTTCCGCGGCCTCGAACGCGATGAGGATGCGCCGCCTGATCTCGATCGCATCCTCGAGCGTCTTGAGGCCCTGGGCGTGCTTTGCCCAGTCGTCGTGCCCGAAGAACGTGTGATGTGCCCCGGTGGAGACGATCAGCGTGTCATACGCGATCGTGCCGCCGTCCGAGACCTGGACCTCGCGCTTGTCGACATCGATCCCGACGGCCTCACCGAGGATCACGGTCGCGTTCTTCTGGCGCGAGAGGACCGAGCGCAGCGGCTGCGCGATCTCGCCCGGCGCGAGCGCACCGGTGGCAACCTGGTAGAGCATCGGCTGGAACAGATGGAAGTTGCGGCGGTCGAGCAGGGTGACCGCGACCTCGGGATCGCTCCGCAGGCTACGGGCGGCGTACAGTCCGGCGAATCCGCCGCCGACGATGAGGACCCGATGACGGGCCCAGCCGACTGGCGCGGCTGTCACGCCGCGGGCGTGTCGTCAGGATCCGGTACTCGCCCCGGGCCCGCAACGACCGCACGTCGCGGGCGTGCGACAGCAGGTCGACCGACCGGGTGGCCGGGTCCGACCGGGACGGGCGTGGGCGGTCTGGCGACCCGTCGCCCATGGGTGGCCTCGGCGACCTCGGTCATCGCGGCGACATCGGGGAGTGCCGCGCGATCCTGGCGTGCCTGCAACGCCTCGAGCGCCTCGTCCTCGACCCAGACGTCCTCCGCGCGTTCGATGCGGCTGATCGGACGCGGTTCCGGTGTCCGCCCGCCGCCGAGATCGAGTCCCGGGCCGACGGGTGTCAAGCGGGTCGGGCCGGTCGGGTGGGCGTCGATGACCTCGAGATCCTCGTCAGCCGGCGAGTCGCACCGGTAGCAGCGCGACATCCGAAGCTCGTTGACGGAACGGCAATTGGCACAGACCCACATCGACGATGCGTCCATGCCGCTCATGCGCTTGGCGCGCGGCTGGACGACGAAGCGATACAGGAGCCAGGCGGCGGTGGGACCCCCGAGAAGGACGATGGCGATCAAGATGGGCGGCACAAGGCCGATCCCAGCTCGAAGCGCGGCTAACCAGTGTTCGACGTCGACCTGCACGCTTACGCCCCCTGCACGGCCCTAGACTACACCGCTCTGTACCGCTGCAAACCCGCGCGGCGGTTGGATTCCGTGCTCAGGAACGAATTTGAAATGTCCCTGCTATGCCCCGTCGGGGAGTCGCTACTCCCCTACTTGTCCCGCTCGGCCGCCGACGTGAGGGCGGCCTGGGCCGCCGCGAGACGGGCGACCGGCACGCGGAACGGCGAGCACGACACGTAGTCGAGGCCGAGCTTCTCGCACTTCATGATCGAAGCCGGGTCGCCGCCATGCTCGCCGCAGATCCCGATCTCGAGATCGGGGCGCGTAGCGCGCCCCTTGTCGACCGCGACCTTCATCAGCCCGGCGACCGCGTCGTCCAGGGTCTGGAACGGGTTGACCGGGAGGATGCCGTCCTCCACGTATTTCAGGAGGAAGCCGCCCTCGGCGTCGTCACGGCTGTAACCGAACGTCATCTGCGTCAGGTCATTCGTGCCGAAGCTGAAGAACGCCGCGTCCCGGGCGATCTCGTCGGCGGTGAGCGCCCCGCGCGGCACCTCGATCATCGTGCCGAACTTGTAGTCAACGTCCACGCCAGGGGCCGCTTCGTCGATCGCCTTGGCCTCAGCCTCGAGGATCTCGCGCGTGCGGGAGAGCTCGTTCACGTGGCCGACCAGCGGGATCATGATCTTGGCGATCGGGTTGCCGCCGGCCTTCCGGACCGCGATCTGGGCGTTGAGGATGGCCCGGGTCTGGATCTTGACGAAGTCCGGGATCATGAGGCCCAGCCGGCAGCCGCGAAGCCCGAGCATCGGGTTCTGCTCGTGCATCGACTTGATCGCGGCGAGAAGCTGCTTGTCCTCCTCGCTCGCCCCGCCGGTGGCCTCCGCTCGGGTGACCTTGACGAGCTGGTCCTCGAGGTTCGGCAGGAACTCGTGGAGTGGTGGGTCGATGAGGCGGATGACGACGGGCAGCCCGTCCATCGCGCGGAAGATGCCCTCGAAGTCGCCCTGCTGGAGCTGCTCGAGCTTGGCCATCGCGCCGTCGAACGTCGCGATCGAATGGAGCTCGTCAGCGGTCAGCGTCTCGGCGGCCGCCTCCTTCGCCTTGGCGCGAGTCGCCTGGTTCGCTACGAGGATCGCGCTACGGACGATCTCGAGCCGGTCGCCCTCTCGGAACATGTGCTCCGTGCGGCATAGGCCGATTCCCTCGGCCCCATAGCTTCGGGCCTGAGCGGCTTCCTCCGGCTTGTCGGCGTTCGTCCAGACGCCCATGCGCCGGATCTCGTCCGCCCAACCGAGGATCTTCTGGAGCTCCGGCTGGTCCTCGAAACGGGCACTCACCGTCGGGAGGGCACCCATGTAGAGCGCGCCGGTCGAGCCATCGAGGCTGACCCAGTCACCCTCCTTGAACTCCGTCCCGGTGACGCTGCAGTGCGCCTGCTTGCCCGCGTAGTCGACTGCGAGGTCCGCGGAACCGGCGACGCACGGCTTGCCGATCTGGCGGGCGACGACGGCGGCGTGGCTGGTCGCGCCGCCGCGGGCCGTGATGATGCCCTGGGCAACGGCCATGCCGTGGAAGTCGTCGGGCGACGTCTCGATGCGGACGAGGATGACCTTCTCGCCGTTGTTCACCCACTCGACGGCGGTATCGGCGTCGAACACGGCACGCCCGACCGCCGCGCCCGGCGAAGCGTTCAGCCCGTTGACGATCTTGGTCGCCTGCTTGAGCGCGTTCTGGTCGAAGGTGTCGCGCAGCAATTGGTCGACATGCGCCGGCTCGATGCGGGCGATCGCCTCCTGCCTGGTGATGACGCCCTCATCCACCATGTCGGCGGCGATGCGCACAGCCGCGGCCGCCGTCCGCTTCGCGGACCGTGTCTGGAGCATGTACAGGCGGCCGCGCTCGATCGTGAACTCGAGGTCCTGGACGTCGCGGTAGTGCGTCTCGAGCTGCTGCCCGATGCGCTGGAACTCGGCATAGACCTCGGGCATGTCGGTCTGCATCTGGGCGATCTTGGGCGCGGTCCGGATGCCGGCCACGACATCCTCACCCTGGGCGTTAGTGAGGTACTCGCCGAAGAGCACCTTCTCGCCGGTGTTCGGGTCGCGCGTGAACGCGACACCCGTGCCCGAGTCGTCGCCCATGTTCCCGAAGACCATCGTGACGACGTTGACAGCCGTACCGAGGTCGTCGGGGATGCCCTGGTTCTTGCGGTAGTCGCGGGCCCGCTTGCCGAACCAGCTCGCGAAGACGGCCTTGATCGCGAGGTCGAGCTGCTCGTACGGATCGTCCGGGAAGTCACGCCCGGTATCCGCCTTGACGATCGACTTGAACTCGTCGACGAGGTCGCGCAGCGCCGCCGCATCGAGGTCGGTGTCCTGCTTGGCGCCGTGGGCCTCCTTCGACGCCTCGAGCGCGTGGTCGAAGCGCTCGCCGCTGACCTCCATCACGATGCGCCCGAACATCTGGATGAAGCGTCGGTAGGCGTCCCATCCGAAGCGCTCGTTGTTCGTGAGCGCGATCAGGCCGTGCAGCGTGTCACCGTTCAGGCCGAGGTTGAGGACGGTGTCCATCATCCCGGGCATCGAGAACTTGGCACCGGAACGGACGCTGACGAGGAGCGGGTTCGACGGGTCGCCGAAGCCCTTGCCCGTCCGCCGTTCGACCTCCTTGACCGCCTCGAGGACGTCGTCCCACAGGCCGTCCGGCAGCTGCTCGCCGTTGGCGAAGTAGTCGTTACAGGCCTCGGTCGTGATCGTGAAGCCCGGCGGGGTCGGGAGACCGGCGATCGTCATCTCGGCGAGGCCAGCGCCCTTGCCGCCGAGCAGGTCCCGCATGCCGGCGTTGCCCTCGGCGGTGCCGTCGCCCCACGCGTAGATGTACCGCTTGCCCGCCTTGTGCGGCCGCTCCGTCGCAGCCGAGTCGATCGTCGTCGTCATCGGCGGATTGTACCCGCGGAGCGCCTCGGATCAGGTTGCGGGACGGTCACGAGGAGGCCGCCCGCGCACGGGCGGCCGCCTCGGCAAGTCGGGTCAGCGGAACGCGACCGACCCGACCAGCTGTTCGGCCATCGCGCGATCCGCAGCCTTCAGTGGATGCGGCGCGCTGTAGTCGAACACATACAGGTACTTGCCCCGCACGACGAGGTAGGTGAGATCCCAGGATCGGCTGCCCTCGTAGGTCCCGCGGCTCTCGACGACGCGAGCGCGCAGACCGGCGACGCGGGTCGTGCTGTTGCGGATGACCTTGAACCCCTTGACGTGCTGTCGCTCGTAGCGGATCACCTCGAGCGCGGTCCGATTGAGCGTGCAGCGGCATTTCGCGGTCCGCGTGACGGCGAAACCCTCGCCGTTGAGCCCGTAGTAGTAATCGCCACCTGACGTCTTGCGTGCCAGTTCGACGTCCCACTCCGACGGGTACGCGACGGCATAGCCGAGACGTTTCGACGTGCCAGTCACCCAGATCGGCGACGGCTTGTCGATCGTCACCGTCTTGGCCATGTCGAGAGCGAAGTCGAGGTGCATGGTGGCCGTCTGGTCGACCTTGTCGACCTTCTGCGTCCACGTGCCATCGATCCCTATACCCGCGGGGGTCCCGTCGTCCTTGGCGTAGAACTCGATCGTCATCGGGCCGTCGGCCGAGCCCGTGGTCGCTGCCCCGAACGAACTGAGCAGCAAGGTCGTGCCTGCCGCCGGAGCGAGGCGATGGAACGTCTGGCCATCCCTGGACACCGTTCCCATCTCGGTCAACCCCGTCATGGCCTTGACGAACGCGTCGTCGATGCCGCCGGTTCCGGTGCTCGACGGCGCCGCCGCGAACCAAGCGTCTCCACGGCGCGTGTAGGTCGTCCCGTCGATCTTGATCGTCTCGGTCGTCCGGGGCTCGCCGCCAGGCATGATCGTGAGCACCTGATGCGAGTCCGACCCGGAAACCTGCAACGTGCCTCCGACGGGGACGATGGTCTCGCCGACGGTGACCATCCCTTCGATCGTCGCCTCGAACGATCCCGCTGATCCCATCTTCGAGCGGAATGCCTCGACGACGTCGACGCGCGGGGGTGGCTGCGTCGACGGCCGGGCTGACGGAGACGAGGCAGGCGTCGATGACGCAACGGCTGCGCTCGCTGCGGGCGACCGCAGCGGCTCCGGCGCGAGCGAAGCGGCGCCTGACGGGGCGGGACCGCCTCCGCATGCCGCCGCGATGACGGAAACGATCACGAACAGTAAGCCGGTCCGCCGACCAGGCGATGGACTACGCATCGGAGGCGCTCCTTGTGCGACCCCGTCCGACACATCGCCGGACGAGTCGCCCTACAGACGCGCTCCTGAGCCGCGTATTACGCGAAAGGCTGTGACTCGTTCACGACGCGCTCGGCGACTGGGTACCGGGCTTCTGGCCGATCCACAGCGAGTCCCACGCGTCGCGCATCTGCTCAAGCACGGCGGTCGATGCCGACCTTTGCCAGCCCATCTCGCGGACGATGAGACCCGGTTGGAAGTCCGAGACGTCGAGCTGCAACCGTTCGCCGGGCTGTGCGGTTCGGGGCGCGCCTTCGTGCGTTTCCCACAGCCGGTACTCGCCGTCGTCGCAGGATGCGAGATCGAGATCGTTCGGGATGGTCAATCCGAGCTCCTGGACAAGGAGCGAGTTCCACGCGACCGCTTTGGGTGGTGCCACGACGGGAGCGAACGATGGGGGCGCATAGGCCGCAGAGACCTTCGAATCCGTCGTCGTCGGCCACCACGCGCTGAGCGCGGCGGTGAGGCCGTCCCGATCCCGCATCAGCGGCGGCGCTGCCGTGCCGAGGGTCGACGTCTGCCAATGACAGGGGTCGAGGTAGACGGTGGCGATGCTCGACCAGGCGACCCGCGCGTTCGGTGACGATCCAGGATCGCTCGCGATCCCGCCCTGGTGCCCGATCCAACCCGACTCGCCGAGCAGCGCAGCGACGTACCCAGACGATGCCCGCTGGACCGTCCCGTCGAGGCCGTAGGTGTACAGCTCGACAGGCTGCTCGTACCCGGCGTGCTCGAGGGGTCCGCCTTCCACGATCAGCGGCCACGACCCGATCGGCTCCTCCGATGGTGCGACCGTTGGCTCCGGGACCTGTGCGAACTGTTCGAGGCGCACCGACGCGACGATCGCATCGAGTCCTTCGATGACGGAGGCGGGCGTGGTCGGATAGACCTCGCTGTAAGCGACGAGTCGCGTCGATCCGACCTGCGCGATCCAGATCTCGTCATGCTCCCCAGGCAGGAGGGAGTGCGTCTGTGGGAGGCCCCAGACGTGGAAGGCGTCGTCGATGCTGGTGCACCCAGTGAAGTCGGGCGGTCCGGTCATGGCCAGGTGCTTCGCGGGGTAGCCGCCGAGATCCGTCGCGACCGGGACGGTGGCCGTGACCCCACCGGTCCGGGCCAGGGCGGCCGCGAGATCTTCGCCTGGCCCGATCGGCACGATCGAGCCGTCGGCCCAGTGGCACGGATCGGGATAGACCCCGTCCACCTCTGTGAACGTCAGGGCGGGGCCGCCCTCACCGGTATCGGACCGAACGATAGCGGCGGTGTCGTTCCCCAAATCATTTCCCATCCAGCCGACGGGCAGGTCAAGGCTGATGCGAACCGGGAATGGTCGATCGATGACGTAGCGGCCGGCATCCAGCGGGCCGGTGTCGAACGGCCGCGCGATCGGCGCAAGTCGCCACGTACCCGTCGCCACCGCAAGCGATGCGCCCACGATCGCCAGTGCCATCAGCGCGACGAGGAGCCGCACCTGCGTCGACCGCCGGAACCCGCTTCGGTCGAAGAAGCCGGCGTGGCGCCGCTGCGGCGTGCTCGGGACGTCCGCGAGGACCGCATCGAGTACGCGGTCAGGCAGGCGCGTCACGCCCTCCTCGAGCCAGGCGCGGACGACGCGGGTGGTGTCGACCTCGGCCGTCATCCGACCACCTCCGTTGCCGGTCGGGCGTCGGCCTCCAGGGCGGCACGGAGACCCTGCATCGCGTAGTGAAGCCTCGATCTGACCGTTCCCGGCGGCACGCCAAGCGTCTCGGCGACCTCGTCGATCGGCATGTCGAGGTAGTGATGGAGCACCACGACCGCGCGATGGTCGATCGACAGCCGCCGAAAGCCGCGTTCGAGCTGGTCGCGATCGACGACGAGACCGGACGCATCGGATTCCGCACCCGATGAGGGGAGCACGCGCAGCGTCGGCGTCCAGTGGCGGGTCCGGCGTCCCTCCGCGTAGCACGCGCGGAGCAGGAGTCGATAGCTCCATGCATCGAACTTCGCGGCGTCGCGGAGCTGCGGCAGGTCGCGCCAGATCGAGAGCAGGGCTTGTTGCGTCGCGTCCTCGGCAAGATCGACGTCCCGCAGGATCCGTTGCGCGACGGCATGCAGCCGGTCGCCGATGGCGACGGCCAGCGAGGCGAATGCTTCCTCGTCGCCGTGCTGCGCGCGGGTCACAAGCTCGGTATCCATGCCCCGTCCGTGCGACCACGACGTGCGTCGCTGCCGGTCGCTCGCTGATTACGGGTGCGTCGAGGCCCGATTCGACTCGATATTCGTCCCTGGGCGTCCAGACGGACAGCCGACCGGGGTCCGGCGGGCTATGCGGCGGCGGTCAGTGCGGAGCGGCGCTCCGTTCGACGCTGGCGGCCCACGTCGCGATCTCCGCGCGCCGCGACGCTCCGAGCTTGGCGAGGATGTGCTCGACGTGCGAGCTCGCCGTCTTCGGCGCGATGCCGAGCTCGTCGGCGATCTCGGCGTTGGTGAGGCCCTCCGAGATCAGGCGGGCGACGTCGAACTCGCGCGCGGTCAGCGGGCGCCACGGCTCGTCGATGGCGACGCGACCGCGAGCCTGCCGGAGGAGCTCGTCGGCGCGGGCGAGCAGACTTGGACTGTCAAGACGTTCCGCCCTCTCCCGGACCTCGGCGGCGATGGCCACCGCGGCGGCGAACTTGCTCGCCCGGATGTGGGCGGTGGCGAGGTCGAGCCGCCCCCACTGCGCTTCCCAGATCCGGCCGTGTCGATCCCATCCGGCGACGGCGGCCTCGAGCGACGTGCGCGCTGTACCGGTAGAGCCAGTGGCGAGTGCGATGAGCCCAGCACCATGATCCAGGGCCGCGCGTCCGAACGCCGGGGTCGCGGCGAGATGCGCAGCACACCGCGATAGCCACCCTTCAGCCGCGCCGGGGCGGCCGGCGTTCAGATACGCGCGCACGCCGGTCACGATGAACGGTGCCAGAAGCGCGCGCTCGCTCGTCTCGATGCAGAGCGCGAGCCCGGCTTCGCACCGATCGATCGCCTCCTGGACATGCCCGCCGAGCAATGCTGTCTCAGCAAGGCCCCACATCGGCGGGAGGCGCCACTCGAGCATGTCGCTCGACTCGCCGAAAGCGAGCGACTCCGTGAGGAGCACGCGTGCGCGATCGAGTTCACCTCGGCCGAACGCGACGTAGCCCAGTGACCAGCGCGCCATGTTCGGCGCCCGACGGCAGCCTCGGTCGACCACAGCCTGTTCGCCGAATGGGATCGCTTCGTCCCAGCGTCCGGCGGCCCACGCGGTCTCAGCCGTCAGGGCCGCCATGATGTGGGCGCAGTGCGACTGCTGGATCGAATCTGCATAGGCGAGTCCCTCAGACAGGGCCGCCTCCGCCTTTTCGTAGTCCATGACGCGTGTCGCCATGACGGCGGTGTCGCGAAAGGCCGTGACCCCGGTCTCCTCGGCGCGGTTCTGGCGCGCCTCGTCGGCGAGGCGAGCCATCGTCACGAGGCCCGCATCCGGGTCGCCAGCGAGGATGTCGATCATCGCGAGCCGCGTCGCGACCGCCAACGCGGTTCCCGAATCACCGGCTGCCTGGAACGCGGCGAGAGCCCGGACGCCGGTTCGACGTGCCGCTGCCAAGTCATTCGTGTCGACCTCGAGGATGAGGCGGTCGTACGAAAGCTCGCGTACAACCTCGTCTCGTTCGTCGCCCGGCGGCACCTCGGCAAGCTCTGCTTCGGCCTGGTCGATCAAGGCACGCCGGTCGTTCACGGGACGACCGTTACGGCGCCAGAAGGTGAGGATGTAGACGAGCAGGAGCGTTGCCTTGGTGGGGATCCCTGCTGCTTGATACGCCGCCCGGGCCGCCCAGGTGATCTCCTCGGCGATCGCGTTCTCCTCGATCGCGCCGGCCTGACTCATGTACTGCTCGAGGAGTTCAGCGCGCTCGAGGTCCGATAGGTCGCTCGGCATGTTCTCGACGGCCCGCCGGTACAGCTCGAAGGCCTCGCGATGGGCGGACAGCCGCACCGCCTCGTCTGCACCGGCCTTCGCCGCCTTGAACGCGAGGTCATTCAGCCCGGCGCGCTCGTAATGGAGCGATGCGTGGATCTCGGTGGCCCCGATGAGCCTCGTGCCGAACTCGCCCGCCCTCGCGTGGTAGCGGCGACGATCGCGTTCCGGGACCGTGCGGTAGAGGGTGTCGCGCAGAAGCTGGTGACGGAAGTCGAAGTAGCCGACGTCGACGACGCTGAACTCGTACAGGAACCCGTGATCGACGAGTTCGCGCAGCGGCGCATCAAGCTCTTCGACGGGACGGTCCATGACGCCGGCCAGTACGCTCGGCTCGAAGCAGCGGCCCATGACCGCGCCAGCCCGTGCGACCGCTTGCGCCTCCTTCGACCGCCGCGTGGCGCGGGCGCGGATGGCGTCCTCGATCGTATCCGGCACGTCCGCGGCCCTGATGGCGTCGGCATCGACGGGACGCTCCGTCGAGCGCGCTGCCGCGATCAACTCCTCGATGTGAAGCGGTAGGCCGTCGGAGCGTTCGTAGACCGCGCGGACGACGTCGATCGATGCCGGCAGCCCGGTCGCGAGCAGGAGCGTCGTCATCGTCGCCGTATCCGCGAACGAAAGCCGCTCGAGCCGGATCTCTTCGGCGCGCCGCTGTGTCAGCAGGCGCGATCGCCAGTCCCGGAGGGGGGTCCCGGGGGGCGTCTCATCGCGGCGGTACACCCCGATGATGAGCAGGGGGAGTCCAGTGCTGAACCGCGCGAGCTCGGCGATCGCTTCGAGCGTGATGTCGTCGGCCCATTGCAGGTCCTCGAACCTGAGGATGGTCGGGCGATCGATCCGGTGTCGGATGCGGTCGACGAGGTCGAGGGCCAGCGTCCGACTGTAGGCATCGCCGTCCGCAGCGGCTTGATCGCAGCGGGCAAGGAGCTCGTGTCCCAGGTCTGCGAGGGACACGTCCTGCCGCATCGTGCGAAAGAGGTCGCGAAGCGCCGCCAGCGGCACATCCGCGTCCTGCGGCGCCAGGTCGCCGCCGACGTCGTGGAACCCGATCGCTCGAGCGCGCCGGAGGATGGACTGGACGAGGCGCGTCTTCCCGATCCCGGCCTCACCGGCGAAAAGGAGCGTCCGGCCATGTCCCGCGGCCGCGT
This sequence comes from Candidatus Limnocylindrales bacterium, assembly GCA_035703005.1. Classification (GTDB taxonomy): domain Bacteria; phylum Chloroflexota; class Limnocylindria; order Limnocylindrales; family CSP1-4; genus SPCO01. Next base: position 12,722 of record DASSZA010000287.1, read on the forward strand.
CCGCAAGCGCCTTATCGGCAAGATCAAGGATCTCGTCGCGTCCGACGAGGATCGGGCATTGGACCGTGGCCATCACCGCTGTCATGCCCCGCAGTGTAGGTCCGAGATGACCGGTGTCATCGGTCGTTCGACCGATGACGGCATCGTCGCTGCGAACGAAGCTCCCGCGGAGACGGCGGAGATGCCGCGACTTCGGAGGAAATAGGGATGGCAGATCGCGTGGGTGCCCCTTCGGCCGTGATCACCCGAATCCCGCGGACGGCGCGTGGTGCCGTCATCGCCGTTGCCCTCGCACTGATGGTCGCGGCGCCGGCAGCGGCCGCCACGACACCGACGCGCATCGTCCGCTCGCTGAATGGCTTCGTCATGCCCGCCGGACAGGCGTGCACGTTCCCCGTGGCCGGGGTGCCGACCAGCGGGTTCGTCGCAGTGATCGACTTCCCGGATGGTCGCGAGAAGCGCTCCATCCACGCCAAGGGCTATTACGAGAACCTTGACACGGGCAAGCGCTACTGGGTCAACGACAGCTGGTCCGAGCTCGACGTGTACGACCCGACGGCGAACATCCTCGTCATCACGACGAGCGGCCTCGGCGACTACGTCTTCTGGCCCGGCGATGCCAGCCCATTCGGCGGCGTGATGGCCGGCCCCGGCCTGTATCGCATCAACGGAACGGCCGTGAACACCGTCGACTTCAACGTCAACCAGACCACGGCGTTCACGTGGTCGGGCCGGATCACCGATATCTGCGCGGCGCTGTCATGACGACCGATCGATGACTCGACTCCCCCATTCGGTCGAGGACGTCTGCGCCGCCCTCTCGTAGCCGCAAGACTCGTCACGCCGCGGGCGGGCCCCTCCCTGGCCCGTCCGCCTCGTGACGTTCGGCCCTCGGCCCGGTGCCCTCCCGCCGGGTACCATCGTTCCGTGACCGAGCTTGCGAATGCCACGGCGCCCGGCATCGTCGCCGCCGAAGACGAGCGCTACAACGCGTCACTCGTACGTCGTGTTGACCAGCACGAGAACCTCGGCTACTTCTGGGTGAAGTTCGACGGCGATCCCACGCCGTTCGAGCCCGGGCAGTACATGACGATCGGCGTGTTCGTCGACGGGCGGATCGTGCAGAGGCCGTATTCGGTCGCATCGGCCCCCGTTGATGCTGGCGACACCGGCTACGAGATGTATCTCCGGCTGGTGCAAGGCGGGACCTTCACGCCGATCCTGTGGGACCTACCGGTCGGGCATCGCATGCGGATGATCGGCCCGAAGGGCAAGTTCATGCTCGAGCCGGATGACGATCGGGTGCACGTGTTCGTCAGTTCGGGAACGGGCAACGCGCCGTTCATCGCGATGATGCGGCAGATGCTCGCCGATGGCCGACCGCGGAAGGCCGTCTTCCTGAATGGCGTCTCGTACGCGCGCGATCTCGGTTATCGCGATCTCGTCGAGGGGTGGGAGTCGAGCGGTGAGTACCCCGTCCGCTACATCCCGACGGTGTCGCGCCCGAACGATCCCGCGAACGCCGGATGGACGGGGCGGACGGGACGCGTCGAGACGATCGTCAGCCCGATCTTCGACGAGCTCGGGCTGCGTCACGACGATACGGTCGCGTACCTGTGCGGCAACCCCGACATGATCATCTCCGCCGAGCAGACGCTCCTGGAGTTGGGCATGGGCGAGGACGCGGTCAAGAAGGAGCTCTACTGGCCGAAGGGCAAGGAGCCGCGCGGCGCGACAGGCGCGGATCTCGCGGCGGCGATCGAGGCCGCCGAGGCGAACGCCGACCAGTAGGGTCCGCCGCGGGCTGAGTCGGGCGCGCCAGCTCCGCCGCGCCCGTTCGCGCCAGCTCGGCCGCGCCCGTTCGCGCTACCTCGGCCGAGCGCCCGTTCGCGCTACGTCGTCTGGGCGCCCGTTCGCGCTACGTCGTCCGGGCGCCCGTTCGCGCTACCTCGGCCGAGCGCGACTGTGCTGGGCGGCCGCCAGGCGCGCAAGGGGCGGTGCCGCCAACCCGCCAGCGCTGGTTTTGTCGCCGATATCAGCCCGGACGGTGCTACGTGAGCGGCGCCGCCGCGCGCTTCGCAGACATCACCCGCAGCGATGTTGGCGACCTATTTCGCCCCGAGATGCGACCCGAACGCGCTGTGTCCCGGG
>DASSZA010000168.1:0-17863 GCA_035703005.1 Candidatus Limnocylindrales bacterium
TCGCCTACCTCGATGCGGACCCTGAGGACCTGAGACGCCGGCGGCGCCTCGAATCCAAGGCCGGGACGGTCGTCGACGATCAGGCCCGTCGACTTGCCGAGAGCGGCGCGACGCTGGCCGACGCGATGACACGGTTCGTCGGGGCCCGTCAGCCGTTCGTAGCGGAGCTTGCGGCGATCGGCCGCCGGCGGTCACTCGACCCGACCCACCTCGCCGAGCTGTACGGCGATGCGTGGGCGTTACTCGACCGGCTGCTGCTCAGGTTCATCGACACACATCAGCGAAACCCCTGATCCATGCAGATCGACGTCGCGCTTCCCGCCCTCACATCGATCCTCGCGCTGATCTTCAGCGTCGCGCTCTTCGATCAGTGGCGTGAGCGCCGCGGCGGTTTCCAGTTGATCTGGGCGATCGGCATGCTCTTCTATGGCATCGCTTCGGGCTGTGAGGCGATCGCCGGGGCCAACGGCTGGAACGAGACGCTGTATCGCACCTGGTATCTGACCGGCGCCGTATGGACAGCCGGCTGGCTCGGCCTCGGGACCACGTTCCTTCTCGGCAGGACCCGGTTCGGCTATTGCTTCGCGCTCTGCCTGTTCCTCGCTGGGCTGTTCACGTTCCTCGTCCGCAACCGGCCCGAGTACGCGGGTGCCGGAGCGCTTCCGCTCCTCTACTTCCTTGCTGCTGGGATCCTTGCCCTTGCCGTCGCGGTCGAGACGTACTTCCAGAATGAGCGTTGGCCGATGCTGGCGGCGGCAGCCGTCGTCGGCGCGACGCTGCTGAGCCTCGTGCTGATGGCGACGACGACGATCGCGGCGCCCGGGTACGCCGTGGACCCGACGACGAACATGCCGGTCGCGACGCTCCTGCCGCCCCAGCTCCGCCTGCTCACGCCGTTCATGAACGTGACGGGTGCGTTCGCCCTGATCCTGGGTGCCGTCTTCAGCACGTACATGTTCATGCCGAAGCGGCGCGTGCTCTCGTACTCGCTCGACCCGAACCAGCCGGGCGACCAGTTCCTGTTCAACCTGCTCATCGCGCCCGTCGCGATCACCGTGAACCTCATCGCCTCGTTGCCCGGCGCGGCGAAGGCGCTCCTCACGGGCCGCATCCATAGCCGGGTCCCCGCAACGATCCTGATCGCGATCGGTGCCTTCATCCCGACGCTCACGGACTCGCTCAACAGATTCGGGTCGACCGAGCTGTTCCAGCTCGGCAAGTTCCTCGGCGTCGTGTTCCTGTTCCTCGGGTTCCTCGTCTCGATCGAGGTCTTCCACGAGATCCGGATCCCGTTCACCGATATCAGGCTTGCGACCGCTCGTCGCGAGGCGACCGCGGCGCCCGACCTCCCTGCCGAGGCGCCGGCCGGGGGCGCGACCGCTCGCTGAGACGCTCCGACAGCGGCCGACCGCCCACCCGCCTACCATTCGCCGGTGTCCAGCCCGTCTCTGACCTCCGACGGCCCTGTCTCCGGGCGCCCGGCAGCCGCCGTCCGTGGCGCGATCCCCGGTGCGCGGCTTCGTCATCGTCATCGTCTCGGCGTCGTTGTTCGGGTTGCTCGGCCCGCTGTCGCGGTTCGCCTACGACGCTGGGATGGAGCCGCCAGCGTTCGTCGCGTGGCGCGCCGCGTTCGGGTTCCTGGCCCTCGCGACCTACGTCGGCTGGCGGGTCCGTAACGGCACCACACGACTGATCCGCTTCAGCACGCTGCCGACGCGCGCCCGTGTCGCGATGCTCGCAGCAGCACTCGCCGGGACCGTCCTCAACCTGTGCATGTTCTTCGCCTTCGACCGCATCACGATCGCGCTCGCGCTGCTGGGCTTCTACACGTATCCGGCGCTCGTGGCGATCGCGAACGTCCTGCTCGGGCGCGAGCGGCTCGACCGATCGCGGCTCGCCGCCTTGGCGTTGGCGAGCGCCGGGATGATCGCCGTCGTCGCGTCGCAGCTCGACCCCGCAGCCGGGATCCGCCTGGACGCCATCGGCATCGGTCTCGCACTCGGCGCGGCTGTCTGCCAGACACTCTTCGTGATCCTGGCACGGGACGGCTACCCGGAGGTGCCGACGGAGCAGGCCATGACGACCGTGCTGTTCGTGTCGCTCCTCGGCGCCGTGTTCGTGGCACTCGTCGCGAACGGCGTCGGGGCGCTGGCTCAGCCGATCACCGATCCGAGCGTGCTGCCTCTGCTGATCTTCACCGGGGTCGCAGCTGCGGCGATCCCGTCGTTCGGATTCCTGACCGGGATCCGCCTGATCGGCGGGACGCGGGCCGGGATCCTGATGCTGTTCGAGCCGGTGGTCGGCGTAGCGCTCGCGGCGTGGCTCCTCTCGGAAGCGCTCGCGCCGATCCAGGTCGTCGGCGCCATCGCGATCCTCGGCGCTGCCGTCCTCCTGCAGCGTGCAGCCCATCCTGAGGATGAGCCGGAGCCCGAAGCCGAGCGTTCCGTAGTGGTACCCGGCGGCCCGTAGCGTCACACTCAGGCCATGGCTGCCGCGCCGATCCGCGTCCTCCTGGTCGACGACCATGCGATGGTCCGACGTGGGATGCGCGACTTCCTCTCGCTCCATGACGACATCGAAGTCGTCGGGGAGGCCGGTGACGGCGCAGCGGGGGTCGAGGAGGCCACCAGGCTGCAGCCGGACATCGTCGTGATGGATCTGATGATGCCGAACCTCGATGGCATCGAAGCGACCGCGCGGATCAAGGTGGCGCTGCCCGACGTCGAGGTCATCGCGCTGACGAGCTTCATCGAGGAATCGCGCGTCGTCGCTGCGATCGAGGCCGGCGCATCGGGCTTCCTCCTGAAGGACGCCGAAGCCGACGAGCTGGCCGCTGCGATCCGATCCGCCGCGGCCGGCGAGGTCCACCTCGATCCGGCCGTCGCGTCGATCGTCGCGCGACGGATGCGCGACGGGAGCCGCGGCGCGACGGGGGACCACGCAGACGGGATCGCGACGCTGACGGCGCGCGAGAGGGACGTGCTGGCGCGCGTCGCACGTGGTTACCCGAATCGTCAGATCGCGTCCGACCTCGGGATCACCGAGCGGACCGCGCGGACGCATGTCTCGAACATCCTCGCCAAGCTCGGGCTCACCAGCCGGACCCAGGCAGCGCTGCTGGCCGTGCAACACGGCCTCGAAAACGAGGCTTGATCGACCGCCCCTCGGCCATCCCGAAACCCGTCACGCCAGCCGTCCGCAAGTCCCCCGCCGGGGCGCGCCAACGGTGGTGAAAGGGCCCGGTGCTAGACTGGCCCGACCCACCCGACCCCTTCCGTAGAGGTTCCATGCGCGTCCGAAAAGCGGTATTCCCGGCCGCCGGCTGGGGCACCCGGTTCCTGCCAGCGACCAAGGCTCAGCCCAAAGAGATGCTGCCGCTGGTCGATAAGCCGATCATCCAGTACGCGGTGGAAGAAGCGGTCGCGGCGGGGATCGAGCAGGTCATCATCGTCACCTCCAGCCAGAAGCGCGCGATCGAGGACCACTTCGATCTCTCCTACGAGCTCGAACACCTGCTCGAGGAGAAGGGCGATATCGAGATGCTCCGGCAGGTCCGCCACATCAGCGACCTCGCCCAGGTGGCGTACGTGCGGCAGAAGGAACAGCTCGGGCTCGGCCACGCCGTGCTGATGGCCAAGGACCTCATCGGCCATGAGCCGTTCGCGGTGATCCTGCCGGACGACGTCGTCGTCGGCGATCGGCCGTGCATCGGGCAGCTCATCCACGCCTACGAGCAGACCCACGGATCGGTGGTCGCGGTGATGGAAGTCCCGAAGGAGGAGACGAGCCGCTACGGCGTGATCGCCGCCGAGCCGAGCCAGGACCCGCTCGACCACGGCCGGCTCCATCGGGTGACCCAGCTCGTCGAGAAGCCGGAACCGGCCAAGGCGCCGTCGAACCTGGCGATCATCGGCCGCTACGTCCTTACGCCGAAGATCTTCGACAAGCTCGAGCAGACCCAGCGCGGCGCCGGCGGCGAGATCCAGCTCACCGACGCGATCCAGGCGATGATGGAGGAGCAGGCGGTCTACGCCTACGAGTTCGAGGGGACGCGCTACGACGCGGGCACGACCATGGGCTGGCTCAAGGCATCTGTAGAGCTGGCACTCCAGCGCCCCGAGCTGAGCGGCGAACTGCGCACGTACCTCAGCGGGCTCCAGCTCTAGACCCACATCGCGGGCGCGATACGGCGCGTCGGTCCAGGTCGTTCGAACGGGGGCATGGGGTACCATGCCGGCCGAGCGCGTCGCGATCGTCGGCGGCGCGCGCATCCATGTCGGGCGCAGTTCGAGGGGCACGTTTGGCTGAGATCGGGACGATCCTTGGCGGTCGCTATCGGCTCGTGGAGCTGCTCGGGCAGGGCGGCATGGCCACGATCTACCGGGCGGCCGACACCCAGCTCGGACGCGATGTCGCCATCAAGCTGCTCCGCCCCGAGTACCTGCGCGACCCCGATTTCTCGAGCCGCTTCCGCCAGGAGGCGCAGAACGCCGCATCGCTGAACCACCCCAACGTGGTCAGCGTGTATGACTACGGCGAGGACCCCGACGGGCCGTACATCGTCATGGAGCTCGTCGACGGGGAGGACCTCGCGACGATCCTCCGCCGCAACGGGGCGCTACCGGCCTCACAGGCAGCGCGCATCTCCGCAGCCGTTGCTCGAGCACTCGCCGCAGCGCACGCGCGCGGGATCGTCCATCGTGACGTGAAGCCCGGGAACGTCCTGATCGGGCGGGACGGGCGCGTCAAGGTCGTCGATTTCGGGATCGCTCGTGCCGTCGCCGAGGCGCAGATGACGCTGCCGGGGACCACGCTCGGCTCTGTCCACTACTTCAGCCCGGAACAGGCGCGCGGCGAGCCCGCGACCAACGAGTCGGACGTGTACTCACTCGGCATCGTCATGTACGAGATGCTCACGGGCGTCCGGCCATGGGAGGGCGACAGCGCCGCGAGCGTCGCGCTCGCCCGCCTGAGCGGCCCGGTGCCCGATCCCGCGGCCGTCCGGCCATCGGTTCCGCCGGATCTCGCCGCGATCACACGCAAGGCGCTTGCCCCGCTCCCGATCGACCGCTTCGCGTCCGCCACGGCGATGGCCGAGGCGATCGAGTCGTCGAGATCGGCCACGGGTGGTGTGGGTGCCGGGACCGCGGCCGCCGCGGCCGGTGGCGTCGCCGCCTCGGCCGGCGTCGCCCGCTCCAATCCGACCGTCGTCTCGTATCCGAGCGATGCGTATGCGGGCGCGGACGATGTACCACCGCCCTACTCCCCGACGTCGACCGGGCGACGGAGCGTGGTCGAGGATGACGCCAACCGGACCAGCCCGGTCGTGTGGATCGCCGGCATCGCCGCGATCCTGCTCCTCGCGGCGATCGGCTTCATCGTCTTCCAGATGCTGTCCGGTCCTTCGACCACACCCACCCGGCAGGTCGCGGTGCCCGATTTCGTCGGCAAGCTCCTTGCCGAAGCGACGCAGGAGGCGGAGTCGGTCGGGCTCAAGCTGGACGTCACCGACCAGACGTCGGACCAGCCCGTCGGGACGATCCTCGATCAGGACCCGGTGGCTGAGACCCTCGTCGACACCGGGTCGACGGTCCGTGTCACGGTGGCGTCCGGTGTCGAACAGGTGCCGATGCCCGACCTCAGGAACAAGAGCGAGGCACTCGCCGTGCAGGAGATCGTCACGGCTGGACTCAAGCCCGGCGTGAAGACCGAGGCCTTTGACCCGACCGTCCCGGCGGGCCTCGTCGCGTCGCAGAACCCCGCACCGGGCGTGGTCGTCGCGAAGGGCTCGTCCGTCGACTACGTGATCTCGAAGGGCCCGGAGCCGACGCCGTCGCCGACACCCAGCCCGACGCCTTCGCCGACGCCGGAACCGACACCCAGGCCCACGCCCCCGCCGACCCCGACCCCGACCGTCGCGCCGACGCCGACGCCGCCGCCTCCTACCGAGGCACCCACGCCGACCCCGACCTGATCGGGGCCAGTCCTAGGGTTCGAGGTCGCCCCAGAGACTCCAGCCCGCCTCCGTCGCTGGGTGAGTCGGGGGCGCGAGCGGTGCCGGGTCGTCCGCCTCGTTGGCAGGATCCCCAGTGACGACCGCGCCGACTTCGACGAACTCGAGTGGCGGTCGCGGATCCTCGCCCAGCGGCGCCGCAGCGATCGTCAGTGGAACGGACGTTCCGGTCGCGACCGCCCAGCTCTCCCAGCAGCCACGGATCTCCTCGCCGGTCAGTGGCTGGCGGCCGCGGTCGAGCCCGCAGTACCCGAGCTGACCCGCGACCGAGCGTCGGTAGTGGCGGCACGTGCCGCAGGAGGTGGAGGACCGCCGACATACCCAGCACCGCGCCGTCTCGGCCTGGGGAGTCCCGCAATGCGGACACCGCCACATCGGCATGCGGGGATGGTAGCTGCGACTTCGTCGCGTGTCGACAAGCCCCTAGCGACGGATCGTGATCACCGTCTCGTCCGTCGTCCGGCCGAAATCGGTCGTCCGGACGAGGATCCCAGCCGACCCGACGCCGACATCTGCACCCTTCGGGATGCGCGTCGAGAACGAAGCCTGGCCGTGCGCGTCTGTCGTTGCGTCGCCCGTGATGGTCTTGATCCCGGGGATGCTGAGCGTGAACGTGACGCGAGCTCCAGCGAGTGCGCCGCCGTCCGGGTCATCGACGTTGGCGACGAGGCGGATCTGCTGTGGCAGTTGCCGCTGGCTGATCGAGTAAAAAGACAGGCTGACCGAGGCTTTGAGCCGACCGGATCCCCGCCGCACCGACAGCTCCGTGGCCCTCTGGTTCCCGGCCGGATCGGTGACCGTGAGGCGGATCGGGTTCGTGCCCGTATCCAGCGGCAGGCTTAGTGAGAACGTGCCATCCGAGGCGGCCGTCCCGCCGATCGACTGGCCGGTCTTCATGTTCCGCGCGTTGAGGGTCGACCGCCCCTGTGTCCGCCCCTGGAGCGTCACCGCCTGCCGGTTGATCATCGCCCCGTCCTTCGGCGAGGTCAGCTTGATGGCCGGCGGTTCGACATCGAGTACCCAGCGCACGAGCGGCGACGATTCCGACTCGCCGCCCGGACCGACGAGGGTGACGCTGAAGTCGTTGATCCCCTTCGTCAGCTTGACCGGGATGACCATGCGCGGGACCGCGGCGAGCGGACGCTCATCGATCGGCGTCGGAGCCTGGTCCTTGAGCGCGAGGTAGACGCGGACCAGGTAGTCGGGGTTGCCGGCGAGACGCGTCGGGACGGTGACGGCGAGGTCGACCTGGTTCTGGTTGGTATAGGGCTCGGTCGGCGACTCGACCTTCGGCGCGTCTTCGACGACTGCGGGCGTCGTCGAGGGCACCGGTGTCGCAGTCACACCCTGGACGAATGAGGTGAGCGTCCCGCTCACGGCGCTCGCTACGACGCCGAGACCGCCGGCACCGATGTACAGCACGAAGAGCCCGACGACGACGACGCCGATGCCCAGGGCCACGCGGCCGACGAGGGGGATGCCGCGGCTGCGCCGGACCGGACCGTGCACCGCGATCCGCCCGGGCGCTGGCGCTCGAGGTCGGGTCTTGACGGGGGTGGAACGGCCGCCGGACGGGGGGCGGGGCCTGACGTGATCTGCTCGGCGGCGGGTCGCCATCGGCGGCGATTGTCGCACGCCGCCGCCAGTCGGTCGGTCGGTCGGCGCTGTCACGTTCGGCAAGGATGTGGTGTCGCGGCGCCGACGGTCGAAAGGAGGCAGTGCGCTGTACTCTTGCGCGGTCGCGCGTGCCGACGGTAGCGGTGCGCGCAGGATGGGGAGGTTGCGTGCAGGCCCGTGATCCACGGACCGGACGACCGGTCAGCGGCCAAGGACCCGATCGGTCGGGTCGTCCGGCATCGACGGGGCGCGCTACCCCGGGCAACGCACCAGGTCGTCCAGCCTTCGGGCTTGGCCCGATCGCCCGCGTCACGCCGTCGCCGCTGGCGACCCGCTCGGCGCCCGCGACCATGCCGATCCCGCCGCGACCGGGTTTCGGTCTGCCGAACCTTCGGCGGAACGTCTGCCCGCACTTCTACATGACGGGCTCACGCGGCGCGATCCCGATCCAGGCGCCGCACTTGCTCAAGGCCTTGATCCGCCAGGACACCAATGTCTCGCGGTGCCAGTTGCGCGGCGGCGTCCACCTCGACCAGGGCTACGTCAACGACGTGTGCCTGACCCCGCGCTTCAACCAGTGCGTCTTCTACGAGGACGAGCTGACGCGCGAGTGAGCGGCGCAGCGCTGGCGACCGAGTATCACGACGCGCTTGCAGCGCTCGCGGCCCGAGGCCGGTTCGGTATCCGGCTCGGCCTGGGGCGAACCAGGGCCCTGCTCGCGGCCCTCGGGGATCCGCAGCGGTCGCTGCGTGGCGCGCTCGTCGGCGGGACCAACGGCAAAGGCAGCGTGCTCGCGCTCGCGGGATCGGCCCTTCGCTCGGCGGGGTTGCGCGTCGGGCAGACCCCGAAGCCGCATCTGGTCAGCTATCGCGAGCGGGTCGAGATCGACGGCCATCCCATTTCCGTGGAGGACTTCACGCGACACGTCGACGCGGTGCTGGCGATCGCCGACGACGTCGCAGCGCGGCACGGCGACCCTACCGAGTTCGAGCTGCTGACCGCGGTCGTCTTTCGCCATTTCGCCGAAACGGGTATCGACGTCGCGCTGGTCGAGGTCGGGCTCGGCGGCCGTCTCGACGCGACGCATGCCTGGGACGGTGGCGTCGCCGCGGTCACGAACGTCGGCCTCGATCACATGGAACAGCTTGGACCGACGATCGCCGCGATCGCCCGCGAGAAGGCAGCGATCATCGAGCACGGCGACCGTGCCGTGACGGGCGCCGATGGCGAGGCGCTCGAGATCATCCGGCGCCGGGCTCGGCGGGTGGCGGCCCCGCTGACCTCGGTGTCACCCGCACCGATCGTCGACTGGGATCGCGATGGGCTCACCGTCGAGCTGCCGCGGCTCGGGCAGACTCGTGTCGGACTCCGGGGGCGGCACCAGGCGGCGAACGTCGCCGTCGCGGACGCCGTCCTTGATGCGCTCGAGGAGGCTGGCATCGCGACCGCCGATGACGATGCCCGACGCCGTGGTTACGCCACCGCCGTGTGGCCGGGCAGGCTCGAGCTCGTGTCCCGTGACGGCGTCGACGTCCTGCTCGATGGGGCGCACAACCCAGCGGGTGCAGCCGCGCTGGCACAGGCGATCGATGATCTCCGGCCCCACCTGGCAGCCGGCGCGGTCACGCTCGTGATGGCCGCTATGGCCGACAAGGATGTCGACGGGATCATCGATGCGTTGGCCGGCGCAGGGGCACTTCTCGGGGCGAGGATCATCGCGACCACCGTCGATTCGGCACGGGCCATGAAACCCGAGGATCTCGCGGCTCACTGGAGGCTTCGGGTGCCTCACGTCGCGGAAGTCGATGCCGTAGCGGATCCCCTCGAGGCCGTCGAGCGTGCCACCGCCCGTGGGGGGACCGTGGTCGTCGCTGGGTCGCTGTACCTCGTCGGTGCCGTCCGCGGGTATCTCATCGACGACCCGGAACTGCGCGACCCACCAGCGCCGTGAACGCGCGTCCCGTCACTCCCACGACGATCGGGCCGGCGACGTTCGCCTGGGGCGAGCGCACGTTCGTCATGGGGATCCTCAACGTGACTCCGGACTCGTTCTCGGGGGATGGGCTGATCCGCGACCCTGATCCGCTGCGGGCGGCCCTCGATCAAGCGATGCGGATGGTCGAGGAAGGCGCTGACCTGCTCGACATCGGCGGCGAGTCGACCCGCCCCGGCCATGCGCCCGTCGATGCCGCCGAGGAGATCGGCCGCGTGATCCCGGTCGTCGCCGCGGTCCATGACGCGCTCCCCGAGATCCCCCTGAGCATCGACACGACGAAGGTCGTCGTCGCCGAAGCTGCGCTCGCCGCCGGCGCGACGCTCCTCAACGACGTGTGGGGCGTCGGCCCGGACCCCGGGATGGCCGAGCTTGCCGCGACAGCACGCGTCCCGCTGATCGTGATGCACAACCGGGAAGAGGCACGCTACGACGACGTCGTCGGCGAGGTCATCGACGACCTGCGCGCCGCGCTCGACCGAGCCGAGCGGCTCGGCGTCCCGCCCGGAGACCTCATCGTCGATCCGGGAATCGGGTTCGGAAAGACCGCCGACCACAACGTCACCCTCCTCCGGCACCTTGATGCGCTGACCGCGCTAGGCCGACCGATCCTCCTCGGGACATCGCGCAAGTCGACGATCGGCCGGATCCTCGACCTGCCACCAGACGAGCGGCTGGAGGGAACGCTCGCGACGACCGCGCTCGGCGTCGCCTCGGGAGTCGATATCGTCCGTGTGCATGATGTCCGCGCGAACGTCCGAGCGGCGCGCGTCGCGGACGCCATCGTGCGCGGTCGGTGGACGAGCGAACCTGAGGGAGGCGGCGCCTGAGCGATCGGATCGTGCTTTCGAACATGCGGTTCGAGGGCAAGCACGGCTACTACGACTGGGAGCTCACGTCGACCCAGCCGTTCGAGGTGGATGTCGAGTTGGTTCGCAACCTCCAACCGGCAGGTGTCGATGACGATCTGACCAAGACCGTCGATTACGGGCGCGTCTACGACATCGCCAGACAGATCGTCGAGTCGACGTCGTTCCGGCTGCTCGAGGCGATCGCCGAGGCGATCAGCCACGAGGTGCTCGTCGCGTTCGATGTCGATGAGGTCGGCGTCCGTGTCCGAAAGCCGGCCGTCAAGCTCGGCGGACCACTCGACCACGCATCGGTCGAGATATGGCGACGACCATCCGGGAAGAACCCGAACGGTCGTCGTCGCTAGGGGCGATCTGACGGCTAGGCCGCCCTCGGTCAGTTCGCCGGACGGGTCCCGAGCTTGAGCTGCACGGTCGTGGTCTGACCGTCGCGGAGCAGCGTGATGGTGACGGTGTCACCGGGCGCGTACATGCTCAGGGTCGCGTCGAGGGGATGGTCGCCATCGATCGCTTGGTCGTTGATCTTGGTGATGATGTCCCCCTCGCGGATGCCCGCCTGGTCAGCCGGGCTTCCCGACACGACCGCTGGGGCCGTCCCGTTGCCGCCGGCTGAGCGCTGGACGAGCGCGCCTTCCTTGACCGGAAGGTTGTTCGCGTCGGCGAACTGCCGGTCGATCGAGCGGTAGACGACCCCCATGTAGGGCCTCGACAGTTCCTTGCCGGCGAGTGCCTGGTCCATGATCGGGCGGGCGATGTCGATCGGGATCGCGAAGCCGATGCCGTTCGAGTCGGCGGCGATGGCGGTGTTGATGCCGACGACGTTGGCACCGGCGTCGAGCAGCGGACCCCCCGAGTTGCCGGGGTTGATCGCCGCGTCGGTCTGGATCAGGTTATTGAGGTTCTGGTTGCCGTCGGTCGTGATCTGGCGGCCCTTGGCCGACACGATCCCGCTCGTCACCGAATTCGAGTAGGTCCCGAGCGGGCTGCCGATCGCGACGACCAGCTGGCCCACCTTGAGCTCGCTCGAGCGGCCGATGTTCGCAACCGGGAGGTCGTTCGCATCGACCTTGACGATCGCGAGGTCGGTCAGCGTGTCGATCCCGTAGACGCGACCCTGGAATACGCGGCCGTCATTGAGCTCGACCTGCAGACGGTCGCTGCCCTGGACGACATGGTGGTTCGTCAGGATCCACCCGTGGGCGTCATAGATCACCCCAGAACCGACGCCCGTCTCCGGGATGACGCCCTGCGACGTGTCGACGTTGCCACTTGCTTTGATGCGGACGACGGCAGGGCTCGCCTTGGCGGCGACATCGACCGTCGCCGATGACTCGTCGATGGTGACGGGCTGATTCGGCGCGCCGACGGTGGTGCCCGTCGGAGCCGTGGAGGTCGTGGCGGTCGGCTTGTCGAGCGCGCCCGAGGCGCTGAGGGCGACGACGGTGCCACCTGACGCGAGGACCGCGGACAGCAGAGCCGCGCCGAGGATCGTGCCGATGCCCCGGTTGGTGCCGGAGCCGCCCTTGACGGCGCCCTCCTGCACGTGGGTGGCGGGGACGGTCGCGGCAGGCTCATACCAGCGCTCGGGGGTCGCAGTGCTGGTAGGAGCAGCTTCATGGCGCGTCCATTCGGGACGAGCCTCGGTCGGCGGTGGAGAGTAGCGCTCAGGCTCGCCCGAGGTCCGGATCACAGGCGGTCGTGCCGGCTCCGTCGGGACTTCGTGGCGCTGCGTGCTCTCTGGATCGTCGGATCGGGGGTCTGTCATGCGTCGTTGGCTTCCTCAAGCCACCGTTCCGCGGGCCGGTGAGCGGCCCGTCAAGGTCCGGTGTCGCTGTCTAGGGTGCCGACGCCGTATTCACATGCGGAGCGTCGGACGGTGAAGTTTCCTCCACGATGCGCTCGGCATCCTGAGACGCTTCTGAGGGCCCGGGGAGGTCGCCGGCGTCGGTGGTGGCGGCGATCCGACGCGTCCCTTCGGCGGCCGTGGCGACGTCGGCCCGTTCGGCAGCCGGCGTGCCTTCGATGCTCCGAGGATCCATCGGCAGTCGGACGGTGAAACGGCTCCCGGTGTTGGCCCCACTCTCGACCGTCACGGTCCCGCCGTGCATATCGACGATCGAGCGGACGATCGCGAGCCCGAGCCCGCTGCCCGATCCGCGTGCCTCGTTGGCACGTGACCCGCGGTAGAACCGTTCGAAGATGTGGGGTAGCTCGTTCGGGTCGATCCCGACGCCGGTGTCGACGACATCGATCCGAGCGCCGTCGGCAGTGGACTCGACGGACACGCGGACGACGCCGCCGCGCGGCGTGAACTTGACCGCGTTGCCGACGAGGTTCGCCACGACCTGGCCGATGCGTGGTGGATCGTGCCGGATCCGGACCGGCCCGGCAGGGAGGTCGAGCTCGACCTTTACGCCGCGGCGCTCGGCGAGCGCGTCGTGCTGATGCGTCGCCGATTCGACCGCCCCGCGCAGGTCGTCGGGGCGAAGATCGAGCAGGACGAGACCCGAATCGAGCTTCGAGAGCTCCAGGAGGTTCTGGGCGAGCCAGTCCAGGCGGTCGATCTGGCCGGCACTCGACTCGAGGAATTCGCCACGGGCCTCTGGGTCTTCGGCCGCACCCTCCATCAGCAGCTGGTTGAACGTGCGCAGCGCCGCGAGTGGTGTGCGCAGTTCATGGGAGACGTCGGCGAGGAAGTCGCGGCTGCGGTCGCGGTCGCGCCTGATCAGCTCGACACTCTCCGCCAGGCGGTCGGCCATGGTGTTGAACTGGACGGCGAGCTCGCCGATCTCCGATGACCCAGCACGGAACTGGGCGGCTGGTACGCGTCGCGTGAGGTCGCCCTCGGCCAGGGCGCGGGACGCGTCGGTCAGCTGACGGATCGGGTTGGTGAACCGGCGGGCAAGAGCGGCGGATACGACGACCGCCAGACCGAGGGCGAACAGGCCGATCGCGATGAGGAGTCCCGTGACGTTGTTGATCGCCGTCGCCCGGTACGTGTATGGATCCGCGATGGTGATCTCCATCGTGTATCGAGCATTCTCTGGGCCATCGGTGACGCGGCCGGTGACGGACGTCCGTTCGCGCGTCTGTCCCGGCCTCGGCGGGGCGTGGCGTTGGAGGACAACGGTGGCGTCCTCGATCGGCACGAACTTCGATTCGTCGCCGGAACCGGTCATCGATCCAAATCGGACGATGACATCAGCCTGGGCCGTCTGGTCCGCGATCAGTTGCCTGACGCCTGGGCTATCGAACGCGGCAAGCACCACGGGGTTCACCGTGCCGTCGGGGAAGACCACCGCGTGGTCACGAGCGGCGCCGTCCGCCACGGAGCTGACGAATGCGGCGACGGTCGCATGCCGCTCCTCGAGGTCGGTCCGTTGCTGGCGCGTGAAGTAGTCGTCGAGGCGATTCAGCACGAAGACCGACACGAGCCCCAGCGTCAGCGCGATGACCATCGCGAAGGCGAGGCTCAGCCGCGCCTGTAGCGTGCGCGGCATCAGCCGTCGGAGACGGCGCACCACGGAGAACCGCCGGATCACCGGCGTCTCAGCGTTCCGCGAAGGCGTACCCGACGCCCCGGACGGTCAGCACGAAGGCGGGAGTCGCCGGGTCGTCCTCGATCTTCTCGCGGAGGTGGCTGACGTGGACATTGATGGTCTTCTCGTCCTGGTCGAGCGCCTCGTAGTCGCGCAGCAGCTCGAGCAGCTCGCCACGGGTGTAGACACGGCCAGGTCGTGACGCGAGGTGGCGGAGGATCTCGAACTCGGTCGGAGTGAGGCTGATGCGCTTGTCACCGCGTTGGACGCGGCGCCGCTCGAGGTCGATGATGAGATCCCGATGCCGGAGCACGCGTCCGCCGGCGGCATCAGCGAGGTCGCCGTAGGCGCGTCGGAGCAGGGCCTTGATCCGACTCAACAGCTCACGAAGGCTGTACGGCTTGGTGAGGTAGTCGTCGGCGCCGAGCTCGAGCCCGATGACCTTGTCGACCTCGTCATCGCGCGCCGTGAGCACGAGGATCGGCATCTTGCCACTCGCTGCCCGGATCCGGCGCAGCACCTCGAAGCCATCGATGCCCGGCAGGCGCACATCGAGCACGACCAGGTCCGGCGCCTCGCGCGTGGCGATCTCGAGGCCCTCCTCGCCTGAGCGCGCGACGCCGACGTCGTAGCCCTCCTGCTGGAGCGCGTACTGGATGCCGCGCGCGACCGCGTATTCGTCCTCGACGATCAGGATGGTCGCACTCACGCCCGGGATGCTACTCCGAGGAAGTGATTCGGGCGGGAGCCTCGCCCGTGGTATCCTGCGGGCCGCTCCGGGCGCCTCGCCATCACCGGCCCCGCCGGCGAGTCGCAGCCCGTATCGCTGAACGATCAACCGCCATCCCGAGGTCCCAGTCCATGGCAACCGCCCGCCCGACGTTGGCCGCCGAACCCCGCGAGGTCACCGGCAAGGCCGTCAAGAAGCTCCGCACCGCCGGTCGCTTGCCGGCGGTCGTGTACGGCCACGGTGTCGATTCGACGAACGTCAGCATCGACGCGCACGAGTTCGACCTCCTGCGCAAGCGGGTGGGACCGAACGCGCTGATCGACCTGTCGGTCGACGGCAAGAAGTCGGACCCGGTGCTCATCAACGGCGTCCAGATCCATCCCGTCAGCCGACGGCCTCTGCACGCCGACCTGTTCCTCGTCCGTATGACCGAGGAGCTGACAGTCGACGTTCGCCTCGTCCCGACCGGCGAGGCGACCGCGGTCACGCAGCTCAATGGCACGCTGCTCCATCCGACCGAGAGCATTCGGGTGAAGGCGCTGCCAGACCATCTGCCGCAGTCGATCGAGTACTCGATCGAGACGCTCGTCGACTTCGATGCCGCGATCCACGTGCGCGACCTGTCGATCCCCGATGACGTGACGCTGCTGACCGACCCTGACGAGGTCATCGCCAAGGTCCAGCAGCCGCGCATCGAGGTCGAGGAGGAGCCCGTCGTCGCCGAAGGCGAGGAGGGCGCCGAGGGCGAAGAGGGTGGCGAAGCCGCCGAGGGTGCTGCCGAGGGCGAAGCGCCGGCCGGCGAGTCCGGCTCACAGGAGGGCTCCTCGGAGGGCTGACCCCTGGTTTCAGGCTAGATCACGGCCCCCGAGCCCGATGGGTTCGGGGGCCGTTCGTTGTGCCGCGCTGTCGGCAATGCGGTGCTCTGAGTCCGGTGCCGCGTCATGGACCGGCGAGGGTGGAAGTACCTCGTCTACCCGGCCGAGGACGTCGAGGAAGCCGGCGACCGGGCCTGACGGAGGGCCGATGTCGCGTCTGCGGATCGCGACGATGCGCCGACGGATCGGTGCGGCACCCTCGATGTCGATCGCGCGCAGCCGCCCGTCGCCGAGCTCCGACGCCACCGACGTATGGGGCAGGAGGGCGACTCCCAGGCCCTGCCCCACCATCTGCTTCGCGGCGTCGATGTTGTCGAGCTCCATGATCCCGCTGGGCGCGACCCCCGCCTCGCGGAAGAACGCGTTCGTGAGCTCGTAGTAGCTCGAGGTCCGGTCGAAGAGGATGAGGCGCGCGCTCTCGAGCTCGTGGACGCCGACGGTCGAGCGCTCGCCGAGATGGTGGCTGCCGGCCGCGACGAGCACGAGCTCGTCCTCGTACAAGGGCACGGCCTCGATGTCGGGATGACGGAGCTCGCGCACGAGCCCGAGGTCGATCTCGCGCCGGACGGCGAGGTCAAGGATCTCCTCCGAATGGCCGGTCCGGACCACGAGCCGCACATTGGGAAAGTCCCGCGCGTAGCGCACGAGCAGGAGCGGCAGGACGTACGTGCTCACCGCCGGAGCCGCGCCGAGGACGAGCTCGCCGGTCCCTCCGCGTCGCAGTTCGGTCAGGAGGTTCGCGCCGGCGTCGAGGGCGCTCATCGCGCGTTCCGCGTAGGGCAGGAAGGCTCGGCCCGCATCGGTCAGGTCCATCCCGTGCCGCCCGCGGACGAACAGCGCCGTACCCAGCTCGGACTCGAGGGTCTGGATCCGCGCCGTGAGTGCCGGCTGCGTCACATGCAGCGCGTCCGCTGCCCGGCTGAGATTCCGGTGTCGCGCGGTCTCCAGGAACCCTTCGATCTGGCTCAGTAACACGAGTTCATGCTACGTCAGATATCAATGAGTTTGATACACGACATCACATCATTCGATTGGACTGATGGCTGATAGACCTCTAGCCTTGCCGCCTCGCCAGCCCCGGCGGGGTCGAAAGGGGAAGAGCCATGAGCCCGACCGCAGTCCCGAGCCGGATCACCATCGACTTCCGGGACGCCGCATTGCCATCCCGAACGTGGATCCTCGGGGTCGACGAAGCGGCGACCGCGCGCATGGAGCTCATCGCGTTCGACGATCCGGGGCGCCAGGGCGGCCTCCCACCGACCCGTCCGGCCACGGCCCAGGTGCTCCCGACCGTGGAGCCCTCGGCGGTGACTGCCGACTGCGAGTGCCCGGAGTTCTGCGAACGCGACCACGCGAACGAGTAGCCGAGCCATTCGATGACCGCCCTCGAACCCCGCGTCGTCCGGGGCCAGCCTGACATCGTCGAGACCCCGCTCCTTCCGCCGGGTTTCGGCGTCCCGCCGACCCGCTGGACGCACCCATCGGTCCGGATGCGCGAGCTCCTTCGCACCGAGCCGTACCTGTTCGGGCCAGGCGTCTACGACCCGATGGGAGCTCAGCTCGTGATGCATCACGGCTTCAAGGCCGTGTACTTCTCCGGGTACTCGTTCGCGATCGGCCATCTCGGCACGACCGACATGGACCTGTACAGCGGTCCGGAGATCGCGGACGGTGCCCGCAGGACCGTCTCGGCGCTGCGCAAGTACCAGTTGACGGCGGCGGTCGGCGACCCGGAGAAGGGCCTCGCCCCGCGCCATCTCGACATCCCGCCGGTCATCGTCGACATGGACGCCGGCTACGGGAACATCTTCAACGTCCAGCGCCAGACCGAGCTGCTGGTGAACGCTGGTGTCGCGGCTGCGCATCTCGAGGACCAGGTCCTCCCGAAGCGCTGCGGGCACATCGGCGGGAAGGCACTCGTCCCCGCGACCGAGATGATCGGCAAGCTGCGGATGATGCGCGCGGTCGCGGACGACCTCGGGAACCCCGAGTTCGTGGTCATCGCCCGAACTGACGGCCTCTCAGCGGTCGACGCGCCCCAGCCGGAGCGGGGCATGGACCTCGCCATCGACCGCGGCCTGCGCTACCTCGACAGCGGCGTCCCCGATCTGCTCTGGTGCGAGTTCCCGACGTCGGATCGGGAACCGGTCGAGACGTTCACGGCGGAGATCCGGAAGCGTTTCCCCGAAGCCCGGTTCGCGTTCAACTACTCGAGCTCGTTCAAGTG
>DASSZA010000208.1:0-2185 GCA_035703005.1 Candidatus Limnocylindrales bacterium
GACACCGCTCGTTGGACGGCTTCGATCGCGCCGTCGAGGTCGCCGTGGAGCTCGCGCCAGTAGGAGACGCGCGTGTAGGCAGCGACGTTTGGCTTGAGGTCGACGAGCTGCTGAAGCGTGCGTGCGGCATCGTCGTAGCGGCCGAGCTCGATCTGGCTGTCGACGAGGACCGGGAGCGGCCCGATGCTCTCGGGCGCGACGCGCCGTGCCTTGCCGGCGAACCGGAGTCCGCCCGCGAAGTCGTGGCGCGAGTTCGCGACGCCCCCGCGGCCGATGATTGCGCCGGCATTCGCAGGGTCGCGCCGCAGCGCCTGGCGGAACAGCGAGTCCGCCCGGTGGTAAAGGTCTGTGTTGCCGGTCTCGCGCACCTTCTGGACGAAAGCCTGTCCGAGGGCCGTGTACCCGCGCGCGTCGTCCGGACGCTGCTTGATCGCGGCCATGTAGTCGCGGATCAGCTCATCCGTCGTCCGGCGATGAGGCGTGACCGTGGTCGTCGCGCTGTCACGGCCGGCCAGCTCGATCGCTCCGAAGGTGGCACCAAAGGTGGCGCCGGCCACGGCGATTGCGGTGAGAGCGGTGCGAATCATCTGGACCTCCTCGGTGAGGGCGGAGCCGGCGTCCCCCGGCTGGAAGGGTCAGACCCTTCCATCCGGAGGACGGATCGGCTTACGGCTGCGCCGGCGTCGGGTCGTGGCCCGGCTCCGTGCGCTTGAGCTGCGAGTCGTAGCCCGAGTGCGGCGGCGCCACGTACGGGAACGAATCGAGGAACGGGACGTCGTTCTGATCGACGCCGTCGCCCAGCGGGACCTTGTTGCCCTTCAGGAACCCGGCGACCACACGGATCTCGATGTCCGTGACGTCGTCGGCCAGGCGGCGACCCTGCGGGAAGCCGCCGTTGTCGCCGGCGATGAACCCGAAGCGGTTCGGGTTGTCGGTCGTCGGCGGGATTCCCAGGTTGACCTTCAGCGTGTCGGCAGCTGCCGACTTGGCGCCGTTGATCTGGGTCGCGTTCGGAACACCGGTGAGGAGCGCCGTGACGATGTCGTCACGGCCCGACTCGGGGGCACCGACCTTGTAGAGCAGGTTCATGACCGCGGCCAGCTCCGGCTTGACGACGTACTTGCCGTAGTTCTTGGCGTCGTCCTTCGGCTGCGTGCGGTTGAACTTGTCCTTCTGCCCGAGCGGGATGACAACCTCGTTGACAAGCGGGTTGCCCAGGCGCGAGACCTGGACCCACTTGCCGCGGCCCTTGCCGGACGAGTTGACGGTCAGCGCCTGACGCTCGGTCGACGCCCAGACGCCTATCACGGCGTTCGGCGCGGCCGGCCCGGAGACGGCCTTGGCGTCACGGGTCACGTCGGGCTCGGGGATCTGCAGGACGACGGAGTGGACGTTGTAGCCCGCCAGGTCATCCTTCGCTCCGCCCTGGTTGCCGGTGCCGACGTTCGGGCGGAAGTTGATCGCGTCGAACGTCTGACCGAGGTCGACGAAGAACGGATCGTCGCGCTGGCCGGCGAAGACCTTGCCGCCGCCGGGGAGCGAGCGGATCGCCTGGCTGGCGACCGCGTCGTAGTTGGGGAACGTGCGCGGCCCGACGTTGTTCGGCGCGACCGGCACACCGCGCGCGATGACCTTCGACGAACGGGCCTTGCCGTTCTTGTAGGCGATCCGCGTGAGCGTGTACGTCTGCTTGACGTTCAGCTTCGAGTCGTTGATCGAGCTGACGCCGGGCAGCGCGTACAGGAACGAGTCGGGATTCCCGACCTTGGTCTTGAACGCGAACTGGTAACGGACGTCATAGGCGCCGTCACCGGTGTTGTCCACGTTGATGTAGTAATGCGCGCGGTCGTCGAACTTGTAGAAGTTCGGGCCGCCCGCCGGATCCTCGAACGGAATCCAGTTCGCTACGACCGTCAGCGCACCCGGCGCGTCATTCGCCGTGTACGCGTACAGGTCTGTGTCGTCGGCCGTTGGGTCGATCGACGTCAGCGGCGCCTCGCGGTGGCTCGAGCCGAAGCTCAAAGGCACGGCGATGGCAGCGGCGATCAACGCCGCGATGAGCGCGATCCTGCGCATGAGAACCATCCCTCTCTGCTTGCGGCCCGCTCGTCCTGATGGGCCTGATGGGAGCTATGCGCGAGGCGGCTCGAATCGGATCAGTAACTTCCAATGCATGGCGCATCCC
>DASSZA010000106.1:0-2651 GCA_035703005.1 Candidatus Limnocylindrales bacterium
CCGCCACGCGACATACGCCGCCCCGGCGAGCGAGATCGCGGCGGAGGTCAGCACCCCGCCGATGACGACCGGTCGGACCTGCGCGCGCGGGTCGGCCGCGACCGCTCGGTCGATGACCCGGAAGGCGACGAGCTCGCCGGACGCGTCCTGGCCCGACGCCGTCGCCGCCAGCCGCGCGGAGAGCGCCTCGACGAACCGGAACGATGGGTGGTAGCGAGGCAGCGCGGCAAGCGCATCAGCTGTCGTTCGCAGGTCCGCCGGGACGTCGGTTGGATCCCTCGGCGTCCGGGCGAGCAGCGACTCGAGATACCGGTCGACGACGAACGCTTCGATCTCCCCGTCGCGCGTCGACTGCTCGAGGGTCACGCCCTCCCCTCGCCGCGCCGGGCGAGATCGCGGGCCACGCTTCGGAGGCCGCGATGGATGAGGACACGGACGGCACCCTCGGACCGGTCGAGGACTGCCGCGATCTCAGCCGTCGACATCTCGTGGACGAACCGCAGGATCACGGCACGGCGCCGATCGCCGGCGAGCCGATCGACGGCCGCCCACGCCGAGCTCGCCGCCTCGCGGTCGACCACCACCGCCTCGATGTCGAGCGGATCGACCGTCGCGGCCGCCAGGTCGAGGGGCGCCTCCGGTCTACGCCTTGTTCGACGCCGTCGCTCGGCGATGACATTCCGGGCGATCCGGAACAGCCAGACACGGAACGTGGAGGCGTCACGGCCGTCGTCATCGATGCTCGCGCGCTCCTGGAACCGGGGCAGCGCGGAAAGAGCGGACAGGAACGTCCGCTCAGTGGCGTCCTCCGCCTCGTGGTGATCGCCGAGCTCGTAGACCGCGAAGCTGTACACCTGTGCCACGTACTTCCGATACAGCGCGTCGAACCGCGCAGGATCCGCGCGCGCGGCTTCGACGAGCGACCGATCGAGGTCGAGGGGGGCGAGCCGAGCGCGACGGGCCTCCACGGGCCGCGTCATCTTCCTCAATGCCGGGCGGGCCATCGCGTTACACCCCGCCCGGAGTGGCGACCGGGGTCGTCAGTCGGACGTGCGCGATCTCGCCGACGAATACCGAGCGGCCGCCCGCCAGGAGCGCCCCGGTGTCCGTGTCGACGCCGGTGGCAGTCAGCGTCGTCCGCGACCCGTCCGGAGCGACGAGATCGACCTCGCGATCGGTCGTGATCTGGCGGTCGCTCCAGCCCGGACCGTCGAACTGCCCGCGACGGAGGTCCGCGACACGCGACTCGAGGCGAGCCAGGAACGCGTCGAGCAACGCGTCGTGGTCGACAGGCCCTGATGCCAGCTCGGCCAGCGACGTCATGGTGTCGGCGAGATGTGGCGGGAAGGCGTCACGCGACCAGTCGCCGTTCACTCCGATGCCGATGACGGCACGTGGACCGTCCGTGCCGAGCCCGTCGGTCTCCCCGAGCACTCCTGCCAGCTTCTTCGACCCGTCCACGCCCTCGACGACCAGATCGTTCGGCCACTTGAGGGCGATCGTCCCCGACGGGAGTCGAGCGATCTCTTCGCCCGCCTCCGCCATCGCCAGCGACACGGTCGCGGCCAGCCGCCAGACCTGATCGGGTCGCAGCCAGACCGGCCGGAACCCGAGAGACAGCAGGAGTGCGGCACCAGCGGGCGCGGTCCAGGTCCGACCCTCGCGGCCCCGTCCCGCCGACTGCGTGTCCGCGACTGCAAGACACACCTCTGGCGTCCCGCCGGCCAGCCAGCTGCGGACGACGTCGTTCGTCGACCCGACGACGTCGAAGCGTTCCTGGCGGCTGATGAAGGGCAGCATCGGTGGGCAGCTCAGCCGGCCGCCGCGACCTCGACGGGCTCCGGTCGCTCGAGCTCGAAGGCCTCGTGGAGCGCGCGGAGCGCCGTCTCGAGCTCGTCCTCGGCGATCATGCAGGTGATCCGGACCTCGGACGTCGAGATCATCTCGATGTTGACCTTCGCGTCCGCCAGGGTCCCGAACATCCGCGCCGCATAGCCCGGGGCGTTGTGCAGCCCGGCGCCGACGATGCTCACCTTGGCGACGGACGCATCGGTCGTGAGCTCACGCGCACCGAGGTCGCGGACGACCGGGTCGAGCGCCTTCTTCGCCTTCCCGAGCTCGACCTGCGGCACGGTGAACGACAGGTCCGTCTCGCCGCCATGGCCGACGTTCTGGACGATCATGTCGACGTTCACGCCGGCCTGAGCAAGCGGTTCGAAGATGGCGCGCGCGATGCCGGGCCGGTCGGGCACGGCGACGATCGTGACCTTGGCCACATTCCGGTCGTGGGCGAGCCCGCGGACCTTGTTGCGCTGCTCCACGAGCGGGTCCTCCTTGATGAGCGTTCCCGGCGCGTCCTCGAACGAGCTCAGGACCTCGATGACGACGTCGTTGATCCACCCGAGCTCGACGGCGCGGACCTGCATGACCTGGGCGCCCTGGTGGGCGAGCTCGAGCATCTCTTCATAGCCGATGACCGGGAGCTGCCGCGCCCGCGGCACGAGCCGCGGGTCCGCGGTGAAGATGCCGCGGACGTCGGTGAAGACCTGGCAGCGGTCGGCCTTGAGGGTCGCGGCCAGGGCCACGGCGGTCGTGTCGCTGCCGCCGCGCCCGAGGGTGGTGATCTCGAGGTCCGTCGCCGACCGCGCGCT
>DASSZA010000139.1:0-7445 GCA_035703005.1 Candidatus Limnocylindrales bacterium
GCCGCCTCAAGGGGCCCGCCCGTCCGATCAACAACCTCGACGACAGGCTGCTCGTCCTCGAGGCGCTGAGCTGCGTCGATAACGTCGTGGCCTTCGACGCTGATACGCCCGAAGCGTTGATCGAGGCCGTCCGCCCCGACGTCTTCGCGAAGGGCGGGGACTACACGCGCGACACGCTCCCCGAGGCGGCCCTTGTCGAGCGACTCGGCGGCACGGTCCAGATCCTGCCGCTCGTCGACGATCGATCGACGACCGGGATCATCCGTCGGGCCCGGACCACCGAGCCAGCGACGGTCGGATGAGCGGGGTCAGCCCCGTCGAGGTCATCGTCCCGCGCCGACCACCGCGGGTGCGTCCGTGGGTCGGCATGCAGCGGGTGCTCGCGATCCGGCTCGACGCCGCAGGCGACGTCCTCATGACGACCCCGGCGCTGCGGGCACTGCGAGCGACGCGGCCCGAGCGACTGACGCTGTTGACCTCGACGAGCGGTTCGGGGATCGCCGAGCTCCTCCCGGAGCTCGACGACGTGATCGTCTACGACGCCCCGTGGATGAAGGACGGCTCGGGCGTCGCGGACCCCGGCATCGACCGCGCGTTCATCGATGGACTCCGTGCACAGCAGTTCGACGCTGCGGTCGTCTTCACCGTGCACACCCAGAGCCCGCTGCCCGCCGCGACCATGGCGTACCTCGCCGGCATCCCGCGACGTCTCGCCCACTGCCACGAGAACCCGTACGACCTGCTCACCGATTGGGTGCCCGACCCGGAGACCGAGCAGCCGCTCCGCCACGAGGTGCGCCGGCAGCTCGATCTGCTGGCGCACGTCGGCATCT
Source organism: Candidatus Limnocylindrales bacterium (assembly GCA_035703005.1). Lineage (GTDB taxonomy): Bacteria > Chloroflexota > Limnocylindria > Limnocylindrales > CSP1-4 > SPCO01. The sequence goes on from DASSZA010000139.1 coordinate 834, forward strand.
ACGCGACCGATGACCACCTGTCGCTCCATGTCCCCGACGTCGCGAGCCGCGCGATGCGGGCGCGACTCGAGGGGCTGGGCATCGGTCCGCGGGACCCATGGATCGTCGTCCATCCGGGAGCAACGGCCGCAGCACGTCGCTATCCGCCCGACCGCTTCGCGGAGGTCCTGCGACGGCTCTACGTCCGGACAGGGTGGCGCATCGTCCTGACCGGGAGCCGCCGAGAGCGCCGACTCGTCGACGACATCCGGTACGCGGCCGACGGCCTCGGCACATCGCTGGCCGGACAGCTCACGACCGCCGAGATGGCCGCACTCGTCGCGATCGCTCCGATGCTGCTCACGAACAACTCGTTGCCCGCGCATATGGCCGCAGCCGTCGGGACGCCCGTCGTCGACCTCTATGCGCTCACGAACCTCCAGCACACCCCATGGGCCGTCCCGAGTCGGGTCCTGTCGGTCGACGTACCGTGCAAGGGCTGCCGGCGAAGCGTCTGTCCGCTCGGCCACAACCGCTGCCTCCACGCGGTCGACCCGCGAGACGTCGTCGACGCGATCATCGATCTGGCTCAGGCGACCGGGATGCCGGAGGCACATCCCCAGGCGGCTGACGACACGCGGCCCACATCAAACGAGCTGCCCGTCCTCGCCAGGTAGCCGCTAGGTCGCGCCTGCTCGCCGGTCGAACAACGCGTGATAGCGGCGCCGGAAGACTTCGATCTCGTCGCTGACCGCCCTCCACTCCGGAGAGCCCTCGACGATCGCGGCAAGGCGCCGTTCCGCCGCGCGCCACTCGGCGAGGACCTGACCCGCGGTGTAGATGATCGGCGGAGCGTCATGCTCTGCGTCGATCTCCTCCAGGATCGCGAGGAAGCGGCCGTCGTCGACGGGCGTGATGCCGAACTTCACGCGGACCGGCGTACCGTCGGGACGCCGGAGTGTCCCCTCCCCACCGATGTCGGGCGTGCCCTCGCGCTCCCATTGCTCGCGGAATGCCTTGTCCGCGGCAGGGTCTGGCGGTTCGGCCGAGAACGCGCCCGGCGGTAGCTCCCGCACCTGCTGCAGCGTCACCCGAAGCAGGTCGAGGGCGGCGTCGTTCGCATCAGCGATCGTCCCGTCGGCGTTGAGCGTGAGCGTCGGCAGGGTCATCTGTGCTCGATGTCCATTTCGATCGATCGAGAAGCGCGGTCCCCGTCAGCGCTTGTCCCGGATCATCCTCCAGGGTCTGGCGTCGGCGTGGGGGTCGCCGTCGGCGCCGGTGTCGGTGTGGGTGTCGGCGTTGGTGTCGGTGTTGGTGTGGGTATCGGGGTCGGATTCTGCTCACGCCACAGGAATTCGCGCAAGGTCAGGCCGCTCTGCTGGACGACACGTGCACGCGCGCGGCCAAGGTAGCGGAAGTGCCACGGCTCGTACTGGTAGCAGGTGACGCTCGACTTGCCCTTCGGGTAGGAGATCACGAAGCCGTACTTCCAGGAGTTGTTCTTGAGCCAGGCGCCGACCTTGGTCGTCGCCCAGTCGTAGGAGTAGTCCCACGGCGCCTTGCCGCCATAGACCTTGAGATCGAGCGTCGTCCCGAGCTGATGCTCGCTGTGCCCGGCACGCGCGCTTTCCTTGAGGGCGGTCGCATAGCCGTGGACGCGAACCCAATAGGCGAAGGTCGACTTCTGGGTGGCGTAGCTTCGATACGCCGACTGTACGGAGAACCGAGCGCCCGCCGCACGCGCGGCCCAGGCCATCGACTTCAGATCCGCGATGACGAGCGACCGGACCGAGAAGCCACCGTTCAGACCGGCTAGGGACGTCGAGCGGAGATCGCCGGGGGCATACGTGCTGGGAAGGCGGTACGTGAGATCGAGCAATGACCTGTTCCAGTAGGCATAGCCCCGGTACTTCGTCAGCGTGTCCCCGACCTTGCACGCCGGCAGCGCGGTAGCAGCCGAAGCTGACGTCGCGGCGAGGCCTGTGACCAGGGCGGCAGCGACGAACAGGACGACGAAACGGGATCGGCGGTCGGGCATCCGCATCGGCCAAGGGTGCCACCCACCGTGGTGGCCGTGCCACTCCCCTGAACGTACCGCGAGACGATGCGGCCTACGTCGGGGTCGGCGTGGGTGGATCAGCCGTGGGGGCCGGGGTACCGGTCGGCTTGGCTGTCGGCTTCGCCGTCGGCTTGGGCGTCGGTTTCGGTGTGGGTTTCGGTGTGGGTTTCGGCGTCGGCTTGGGCCTCGCCGGCGCGCATCCGCCCACGCCGCCGGAGATCGGCGTGCCGCCCGCGGCCTTGGCGACTCGGTAGCGTGCGTGCGGCAACGTGCCACTGTCCGGGAAGATCGACGCAGAGAGGGCGGCGATCCGCTTCAGGTTCGGGATCTGGATCGATCCGCGCGCGTCGTAGCCCGACGAGACCAGAGGCGAAGAGATCACCGCGCGGAACGTGTCCTCGCGACTGATCTTCGACATCGCGTCTGCCAAGTCGGGGAGGATCTTGCGGGGCACGTTGGTCGTGATCGTCTGACCGAGGGCCCGCATGAGCCCGATAGGGTCGTTGATGAAGTCGCCGTGAACGATCGCGTCGCGGATCCCGGACAGGACTTCCTGCTGGCGTGCCTGCCGCGTGAAGTCGCTCTCGCCGGCCGCCTTCCTGATCCTCGCGTAGCCCAGGGCCTGTTGGCCGTTCAGATGGTGGCGGCCCTTGGTGATCGCAAAGCCGCGCGTGAAGCCATATTCGTCGTAGGTCGGGTCGCAGAACGAGCGCGCGACATAGACGTTCACGCCGCCGAGCTCGTTGACGACGTTGACGAAGCCCTGCAGCGTGACCGCGGCGTGGTAGTCGATCTCGAGCCCGAACAGCTTGCCGAGCGCGCCACGCAGGACGTCGAAGCCGGTCCCGTCCGAGCCCGGGAACTGGCGAGGATGGTGGCGCGCGTACGAGACGAGGCTGTTGATCTTGCCCCGATAGCGGCGCCCGTCGGCGAGCGGGACATCGACCATGTCGCGCGGTACCGACACCATCGAAACGGTTTCGGTCTCAGGATCGAGCGAAGCCACGATCATCGTGTCGGTCAGATAGGTGTTGCGACCGACGCCCGCGTCGACGCCGACCAGGAGGACGTTGACGCGGGGTACGGCCGGGGTCGCGGTCGGCGACGGGCTCGCGGTCGCGCTCGCACTCGGCGATGCGGATGCCGGGATCAGGAAGCTCGGGTCGGGTTCGGCACTCGGCAGCGGGCCAGCGAGCGCCGTCGGCGAGGGCTGGGAGAAGATCTCGTCGGCCGTCTCGCGCGCAACCTCGGTCGCGTACCCGGCGTACGCCTGCGGCGCGATCACCGCCAGGAACATGATCCCTACGATCGGGATGACCTGGACGCGACCCGGGCGCGGCAGGCTCGGCTCCCAAAGGCTCGCGGCGACCGCGAGCAGACGCCACACGAGGAAGAGGAGCTGCAGACCGAGCAGCCCCCAGAGCACGGCGGGATCGAAGAGCGTCGCGGCCAGCCGCGGAAGGCTGCTCGTCGCGACTATGAGGACGCCGATGAGGATCGCGACGATGACGGGGACCGCGAACATCGCCGCCCGACGACGACGCCCTGCAAACAGATGGCCGAGCCCCGGGAACAGCGCGTCGAGCAGCGCGGGCACGTAGCGACGCCGCACCTCCCCGCCCGACGATCCACCGTTCCGACGCATCGGCCGCGCCTGATCGCGACCAGGTCTTACCGGCTTGACGGGGCCGGTCCCCTCACCTGACACGGGCGGCAGGGTAGCAGACGAGACGGGAGTCCCCCTGTCGACGACTAGTCACGGTGCCCATAATCGGTTGGTCGTCGGCCCGAAGCTCGCCTGAGGATCCAGCACGACATGATCGCCTCGCTCGAGAACGGCAGAGACGCGGCCCGCCGTCGCGAATGGCCTGAGGCCTTCGAAGCGCTCACGGCAGCGGACCGCGACGACGGCCTGTCGCCGGACGACCTCGAGTTGCTCGGGAATGCCGCATGGTGGGCCGGTCGGCCCGACGAAGCGAGTGAGGCGTTCGAACGAGCGTTCGCCGGTTACGAGTCGGCGGGCCGCCCCGAGGATGCCGCCAGGATCGCGATCTACCTCGCCTATCAGGCGTCACGCGCCATGGCATTCGCGGTGGGTGCCGGCTGGGCGGCCCAGGCAGGCCGGCTTCTCGAGGCCTTTCCGGACTCGCCGCTCTATGCCTGGATGGGGATCTTCGAGGCCGCTGGCGACATGGATCAGGGTCGGATCGAATCCGGTCTCGAGCACGCCGACCGAACCATGGCGATGGCCCGTGAACGGGGTAACTACGAGGCCTTCTATATCGCGATGGCCTTCAAGGGGATGGGGGACGTCATCGCCGGCAGATGGAAGGAGGGACTCGCGCTGCTCGATGAGGCATCGGCGGCGGCGATGTCGGGGAACCTGGAGCTCCGTGCCGCAAGCGATGTCCTGTGCATCACGATCGGTGCCTGCAGGAACCTCGGCGATCTCGAGCGAGCCGCGCAATGGGCGGATGCGAGCGAGCGCTGGATGCGGCGAAATGGCGCGGGCGGCTACCCGGGGATCTGCCGGATCCATCGTGCTGAATTGAAGATGCTCCATGGGCGATGGTCGGAAGCGGAGCAGGACGCCCGACAAGCGTGTGATGAACTACAGCGCTTCCACCTCCTGGACGCTGTCGGGATGGCCCATAACGCGATCGGTGAAGTTCGGCTTCGCATGGGCGACCTCGATGGGGCGGCCGAGGCCTTCGATGAGGCGTACCGCTTCGGTCACGACGGGCAACCCGGACTCGCGAAGCTCCAGCTTGCGCGTGGCCAGGTCGAGGAAGCGCAGAAGTCGATCGGGCGGGCACTGGCCGTCGCGACGGGCGACGGTGGCTTCATCGACCGCGCCGCGCGAGGCCGCCTGCTCCCGACGCAAGTGGAGATCGCCCTATCACGCGGCGATCTCGACGGAGCGCGGGCGGCCGTCGAGGAGCTCGAGGTCATCGCCTCGGACTTCGAGCGCCCGTTCCACCAGGCCGGCGCCCTCACCGCGCGGGGCGAGCTCCTCCTCGGCGAGCACAAACCGATCGAGGCATCGCCGATCCTCGGGAAGTCCTGGCGGTTGTGGCAGACGACGGATCTTCCGTACGAGGCCGCCCAAGCTCGATTGCGCTACGCGGAGGCACTCACGGCCGAGGGCGACCCCGACGGTGCGAAGCGCGATCTGATGGCGGCCCGGAAGGCCTTCGACGCGCTCGGCGCCACGCTTGATGTGCAGCGCATCGACGCCATCCTCGATGCCGACGGCGGGAAGACCGCACCGGCTGCCACGGTCACGAAAACGTTCATGTTCACGGACATCGTCACCTCCACCGATCTACTCGAACTCATCGGTGATGCGGCATGGGAGGAGATGCTCAGCTGGCACGACCGGGAGTTGCGAAAGTCGTTCGCGCGTTCGAAGGGCGAGGTGGTCAACCACACGGGTGACGGCTTCTTCGTCGCGTTCGACCGGTCGTCCGACGCCATCGACTGTGCCGTCGACATCCAGCGCCGTCTGGCGCGCCATCGCCGCGAGCACGGGTTCGCCCCCTGGGTCCGGATCGGGCTGCACACGGCCGAGGCAACGCGGCGCGGCAGCGATTACTCCGGACGCGGCGTGCACATCGCGGCCCGCGTCGGGGCGGCAGCCGGCCGGGAAGAGATCCTTGCGACGACCGCGGCCACGGACGAATCAAGTGCCATGGCCTACCCGTATTTCGAACCGCGAGAGCTCACCCTCAAGGGCGTGCGTGACCCCGTCACGGTCCGCGCCGTCGACTGGCGTTGATCGGTAGGCGGGCTTCGCGCACGACCGCCCGCTTGGCTCACACCGCCGGCACCTCGGTCAGCCACATGGACACGTCGAGCAGCCGCAGGTCGGCGAGGAGCTCCATGACTGCGACGGGACCGAGCTGATCGAGGCTCGCAACGATCGCCGCGCGGGCAGTCGACCCGATCCCGGTCACGTCGCGACCCATCGAGTCCGATACCGAGACCCATCGGTCGCCGGCCCGGCGGAGCCGGACGTCCGCCTCGACGCCGGAGCGAACCGCCGAGAGTCGGAAACGAAGCCAGCCATCGGACGGCGGATCGGCGCTGGTGGTGGTGTCCATGCCCCCAACGTATCGGCAGGTCGTGACAGCTAGCTCGTCACGACATGCGGTCGCGGTTTGGTTGAGGCAACCGCGCACCCGGGGTAGACTCGGTCCCCGCGCGCAACCCCATGGGATGCGTCACGCTACTGGCGAGTGGCCAAGCGGTAAGGCGCCTGACTCTGGATCAGGAGACCGAAGGTTCGAATCCTTCCTCGCCAGCCAACATTTCAAGCACGAAATGACCCCCGACGGGCTTTCCGCCGGGGGTCTCTTTGTGGCTTGTACCCATCGTTGTACCCATTTACGCGGTGTCGGTCTTCCGTCCTAGGATCCCGTCCATGCGGTCGGCGGTCCCTTCAAGCATCGCCGGCGTGACGTGCGCGTACACATCGGCCGTGGTGCTGATCGTCGAGTGACCAAGGATTCGCGAGACCACGATCAGCTCCTCACCAGCTTCGAGATGCAGGGTGGCGCAGGCATGGCGTAGGT
>DASSZA010000259.1:0-2593 GCA_035703005.1 Candidatus Limnocylindrales bacterium
GCTTCATGAGCGCAGTGGGAACCGGCTCCCCGTGGCGCAACGAGGTCACACCCGGCCTGTTCACAACCCTCTCGACCTTCAGACCTGTGCGGCTCGCCGCGAAGATGAACGTCCCGACGTGGATCGGCCTGTGCGAGCGCGACATCAGTGTGTCGAACAAGGCGATCGAGCGGTTCGCCGCCCGGACCTCGCACGCGACCCTCCAGCGGTACCGGGAGCACGACCACTTCTCCCCCTTCATCGGCGACGCGACGACATCCGTCGCGGCCGACCAGGTGGCGTTCCTGCGGACGATCGGGCTCGCTCCAGGCGTCGGATGAGTTGGCGATCTCCTTTCGGATCTCTGCCGCGAGGGTGCGGTCGGCACCTGCGTCTCCCCGCCGCGATCGCGCGCGGTCATGCTGAGTTGCAGGCGTTGGGGAGCGCGCTTGATCGGGCCTACGTCAGGCAGCGCTTCCGGCCTCGACCCGGCCTGGTGCACATTCCTCGAGTTCATCGTCAATCACGCCGCGTAACCCGCCCTTGCCCCCAGCAGGCGTTCGACGAGTACACGTCCGAGGCCGATGGTTCTGAACCTTCGTCGGTGCTGACTGCGTCTAACAGGTGGACGATGTTGTTGTGCGCGTCGGTTCCTGACGATCGAGGGTGGTCATGGCAGTGCGAAGCTCGCGGGAGGCCATGGCTTTCACCGAGTTCATGTCCGTGAGTTCCGCGAGCCTGTTCCGCACGGCCTTCCTGATCTTGGGAGATCACCAGCTGGCCCAGGATCTACTGCAAGAGTCGCTGATCAAGACCTACATCGCCTGGCCGCGACTTCGAGACGTCAGCAAGGCCGAGGCGTACACGCGCAAGACGATCGTCACGACCGCGATCTCATGGCGCCGACGGCGATCGTTCCACGAACGACCCACGGAACGGCTGCCGGACACGGCTGTGCCCGACCCTGGCGAGGCAGTAACGACTCACGCATCGATCGTGGTCCAGTTGCGCACCCGCCGCCACGACAGCGCGCCGCGATCGTGTTGCGCTATTACGAGGACCTCTCCGAGACTCAGACGGCTGAAGTCATGGGCTGCTCTGTCGGCGCGGTCAAGAGCCACGTCTCAACCGGCCTGGGCCGGCTTCGAGACCGCTTGGGTGCGAACTTCCTCACGGCCCCGCTCGGCGACGAGGCGGTGAACACATGACCGACACACTTCGAGACCTACTGCGCCAGGACGCGGACAACGTCGAGATCCCCACCCTTGATTCGAACCACGTCATCGTGCAGGGCGAGCAGCGGCTGCACCGACGCCGCATGACCGCTGTGCTGGTAGGCGTCGCTGCCGTTGCGCTGATCGCCGTCGGCGGCATCGTCGCGAGCAGCGTGCAGCAACATTCTCAAGGGCCGGTCGACAAGCCGACCAAGACGGACAAGGATCAGCGGCCAGCGGAGCCGCAGACCCGCAAGATCGTCTACAGCAACGACCTTGCGGGCGGCCGCGTCGGCACCCTCCACGTGGGCGACCGCGAAGTCGAGATCGACCAGGAGCTGCACTCTGTGCGGGACTGGTCCATGTTCGTCACGGACGCCGGTGCCGTATACGCGCAGGACGACCGCAGCGTGTGGTTCACCGATGGCGGTCGCCCACGGAAGATCGCCTCGCAGGCGTGCGTCATCTCGGCAGGGGACTATCAGAGTCTCGGCCTGGCGACCGGGAACGCGGGTCCACTGGTCGCGTGGTTCGACTGCGCCCCCGCCACGCGTGGTGACCTGGTCGTCTATGACACCAGCCTTCGTCGCGAGGTGGCCCGACACCCGGTCCCCTCGTGCGAATCCGCCCATGCCCCGGCGAGCTTGCCCTCGCCCCGGTCGGCCTGTATGCCGGACGCGCTCGTCGGTCAGCACGTGTACGTCGGCCACTTCAACGACGAGAATCAGTTCGTTCAGCATCAGTACCGGTTCGACCTGACGAGCCGCCAGGTCCACCGCGCGGGTCAGAGGACGTACCTCGAGGACCTGCGAACCCAACCGCGGACTCTCGTATTCGGCGACACCTGGCAGACCGGTGCCGCCACCGAAGCCAGGGGCGGCTCCAACCCGGACTACTTCCGTCTGGTCGGCTCGCGGCTGGTTCCTGTGGACGCCGGTGGCTGGTCGACTGACGACGACACCCCGACCCGAGCCTTCACCGTCACCGGCCAACCCGTACGGCTCCGCCTCCCCTCCGGCTACCAGCCCTCGGCTTCAGACGTCGGGACCTACTTCACCATCTTCGAGTGGCTCGACGACGACACCCTCGCGCTCGCACAAGGCGGATTCAGCGTAGTCGGCGATATCATCACCTGCCGCCTCTCCGACGGGCGTTGCCGCCTCGCCGTCAAGAGCGCAGGAATAGTCCCGGGCCTGCCACTCCCGGGCTGACTGTCCGCTCTTGCCGCACGTTCCGCGTGGCCGGCCAGGTGCGTCTTACCGCCGCTTAGACGCCCCGATCCGCCACGCACGAAGAGCCCCGACCGTGTGCGGTCGGGGCTCTTCGCGGTGAAGTCAGGAGACGCGGACGTTCTCCGCCTGTGGGCCCTTGGGGCCCTGGGCGAGGTCGAACTCGACCTT
>DASSZA010000077.1:0-8869 GCA_035703005.1 Candidatus Limnocylindrales bacterium
AGCGCGCGCTGATCGTCAGCCCGCCGAAGGCCGGCAAGACGATGCTGCTCAAGGCGATCGCCAACGGCATCACCGCGAACTACCCGGAGATCCTGCTCATGGTCGCGCTGATCGGCGAGCGGCCGGAGGAAGTCACGGACATGCGCCGGAGCGTCAAAGGCGAGGTCATCTCCTCGACCTTCGACGAGCCGACCGAGAACCACACCCACGTCGCCGAGATGGCGCTCGAGATCGCCAAGCGCCAAGTCGAGACCGGCCGCGACGTCGTGATCCTGCTCGACTCGATCACCCGCCTCGCCCGCGCCTACAACCTCGCGCTTCCGCCGTCGGGCCGGACCCTCTCGGGCGGCCTCGATCCGATCGCCCTCTACCCGCCCAAGCGCTTCTTCGGCGCAGCGCGGAACATCGAGGAGGGCGGCTCGCTCACGATCATCGGCACGTGCCTCGTCGACACCGGCTCGCGGATGGATGACGTGATCTACGAGGAGTTCAAAGGCACCGGCAACTCCGAGCTCATCCTCGACCGGAAGCTCGCCGAGAAGCGGATCTTCCCGTCGATCGACGTCCAGCGCTCGGGCACCCGGCGCGAGGAGCTGCTCCTGGAAGAGGGCACGCTCAAGATGGTCTGGACGATGCGCCGGATGCTGTCGGCGGTCGGAACAAACGAGGGCATCGAGATCCTGCTCAACCGCCTCTCGAAGACGCAGTCGAACGCCGAGTTCCTCGCTTCACTGACGAAGAACCTCGAGGCCTGACCCGCTCCGCAGGTGCGCGCCGGCACCATCCCCGTTCGGGCGATGCGTTTACGCCACGGAAATGCAAGGCGGCGCGCCCTTCCGTTTGCCACTGCCGTTCTGAGCGTGGTACGTTTGCCGATGATGTCGTAAGTCCGACGTGATGTCGGACGCGGCCGCGAAGAGAGACCCCCCGCTCGATACCGCGACCCCGGACGGGCCTTCACCCCCATCCCAGCGCAACTGCCCCACACGCGCCCGGGCTCGTCCTCACGTCAGGAGACCGTATTGCTCAATGCGTCGGTCGGCGTCCAGCGCGTCCTTGGCCGCGTGCGCCGTACCTCGATCGACTCGATGATCACGATGCCTCGCCGGACCCGACCTCGGTCGAGCGCGGGCGCTGATCGAGCACAGCGCGCCTACATCCTGTCGTCCCGTCACATCTACCCGCTTCCGCGACCGCGGCGTCGCCGGCTGACGCTGCTGCCTGCACTGGCGCTGCATCGGCCGCACGTGCAGCTGCACCGGCCATCGGTGCACCTCGGGCGACTCTCGACGCGCGAGCTCATGTGGGTCCTGTCGCCCGTGCTGCGGCGTTCCGTCGCGGGTCTCGGCCATGAACGCGTCGTGGCCATCGCCGCCGCGGGGATCCTCCTTTCGGCCTCCTTCCTGAGCGTCACCCCTGGCGGCCCGCGAGGCGATACCGGTGGTCCCACCGGGGACGGCCCCGGCCCGCGCCTGGCCATCGCCGGGACGTCGAACGACGAGGACACCGGCTCGATCGTCGAGGACTACGTCAACAGCGGCGATGCCACCGGTGACGGCACGGAAGGCGCCAGCGGCGCTGACACGACGTCGATGACCGAGGGCTATCTCGGATCCGGCCTCGACGGCATGAATCGGTTCGAGGAGGCGGTCGCGCTCGGCGGCGCCCCGGCCCACATCCACGGTCCGTTCCTCGAGGACGGCACGCTGCTCAAGCCGGTCGCGGTCGACACGTCGGTCCCCGACGGCAGCGACCTCCTGCGGACGTACAAGGTCAAGTCGGGCGACACGCTGGCGACCATCGCCAACAAGTTCGACATCTCGATGATGACCTTGTGGTGGGCGAACAAGCTCAAGTCGAAGAACGAGCTCCACATCGGGCAGCAGCTTCGGATCCCGCCGGTGAGCGGCGTCGTCGTCGAGGTCACCCCGAACGACACCCTCACAGGGCTCGCGGCCAAGTACAAGGTCGATGAGAACGACATCCTGACGACGAACGGCCTTGACGACCGGAACCTCGTCGTCGGCCAGGTCCTGATGCTGCCGGGTGCCCTTGGGTCGGAGATCCGGGTGTCGACGCCGAAGCGCTCCAGTCATTCGAAGAGCCTGGTCACGCGGCCGACCGTCCATCGTTCGAACGGTGGTGGTGGCAGGTCCGCGCCGCCGCCCTCGCACTACAGCGGCGGCCGGATGCAGTGGCCCACGACGAGCCATCACATCAGCCAGTACTACCACTACGGCCACTGGGCGATCGATATCGACGGGTCGACCGGCGATCCGATCTTCGCAGCGGCCTCCGGCACGGTCATCTTCGCCGGCTGGAAGAACAATGGCGGTGGCTACCAGGTCTGGATCGCCCACGGCTCGAACCTGTATACGACGTACAACCACATGTCGTCGGTATCCGTCGGGCGGGGACAGACCGTCGGCCGTGGACAGCGCGTCGGTCGGATGGGCGCGACGGGCTTCGCGACCGGCTCGCACCTCCATTTCGAGGTGTGGCGCGGGCCGGTGTGGAACGGCGGTACGCGCGTCAATCCGCTCGGTTACCTGTAACCGAAACTCGCGCCGCTCACGCGCAGGGCGCCGCTCCGGCGTCTCCCGGACCCCGTGCGAGAATGGCCCCGATGTTCCTCGACCGCGTGAAGATCTGGGTCCGCGCCGGCGATGGTGGCGACGGGGCCGCGACCTTCCGCAAGGAGGCCCACGTGCCGCGCGGCGGTCCCGACGGTGGTGACGGGGGGCGGGGCGGGTCGGTGTATCTCAACGTCGATCCCGGGCAGACGACCCTGCGGGACTTCCAGTACAAGCACCACTTCAAGGCCGCCGCCGGGGGCCGAGGAGAGCGAGCGCGCCGGCACGGCAAGGCGGGTGACGACCTGATCCTCGACGTCCCGCCCGGCACCGCCGTCCTCGACGATGCTTCCGGAGCGTTGCTGGCGGACCTCGTGGCGACCGGTCAGCAGGCGATGGTCGCTCGCGGTGGTCGCGGCGGGCTCGGAAACACCCATTTCAAGACGTCGACCCACCAGGCCCCTCGCCATGCCCAGAAGGGGGAGCCCGGTGAGGAGGTCTGGCTCAGGCTGGAGCTCCGGCTGATCGCGGACATCGGCCTCGTCGGTCTGCCCAACGCGGGGAAGTCGACGCTTCTCGCAGCGGTCACCGCGGCCCAGCCGAAGATCGCCGATTACCCGTTCACGACGCTGGAGCCGAACCTCGGGGTCATGGATCTCGACGACGAGCGCCGTCCCACGATCGCCGACGTCCCGGGGCTCATCGAGGGCGCGTCGAGCGGGGCGGGTCTCGGGCATGCCTTCCTTCGCCATGTCGAGCGGACCCGGGTCCTCGTCCATGTCGTGGACGGATCGTCGCGCGACCCCGGATGGGACTACGACGTGATCCGGGAGGAGCTTCGCGCCCACGACCCGGGTCTCCTCGAGAAGCCGATGCTGGTCGCGTTCAACAAGCTGGATCTGCCTGCCGCGCGCGACGCCTGGCCAGATTTCGCCAAGGCTCGGCGCGCGGAAGGGACGCGGGTCGTCGGGATCGCGGCGGCGACCGGGGAGGGGCTCGACACGTTCCGTGGTGAGGTCGCCGCCCTGTTGCCGGACGCCCAGGCGCTCGAGTCACCGCCCGAGCCCGCCGGCGTCGTGGTCCACCGCATCGAGTCGATGCCGGGCGGGTTCATCGTCGAGCGCGACGGTGATGGCGCGTTCCGGGTCCGCGGCAAGCGCATCGAGCGGATCGCGTCGCAGACGCATTTCGACATCGAGGAGTCGGCCGAACGGTTCCAGCGCGACCTGGAGCGCCTGGGCATCGATGCCGAGCTACGGCGGGCCGGCGTGACCTCCGGTGACCTGGTCCGCATCGGCGGTTCCGAGCTCGAATGGGAGCCCAACCCCTGGGATGACGCGTGACGGCCGACCGACTCCGCGGCGCCACGGGTGTGTTCGGCGGGACGTTCGACCCGATCCACCTCGCCCACCTCGCCGTCGCCGAGGCCGCCCGAGACACCTTCGGTCTGCGGCGCGTGCTGTTCATCCCTGCGGCTCAGCCACCGCACAAGCCTGGGCGTGACATCTCGGCCGTCGGCGAGCGGCTCGCGATGGTCGAGGCGGCCGTCCAGGGCAACCCCGCGTTCGAGGTGAGTCGCCTTGAGGTGGAACGATCCGGGCCGTCGTACACCGTCGACACGCTCGCCTCGCTCTGCGAAGCGGCCCCGGGCGATCACCTAGCGTTGATCCTCTCCGCGGAGTCGTACAGCGACTTTGCGACCTGGCACGAGCCGCGGCGGATCCTTGATCTCGCCGATCTCATCGTCGCGCCGCGCGTCGGGTATGAGGACGGCGACCCGGACCTCGTTCCGCGGCAGTTCCCCGGGGCGCGCGCTGTGATCGCATTCATGGACGGTCCTCGTATCCGGCTCTCGGCGTCCGAGATCCGCCAACGGGCGGCCGAGGGACGGTCCGTCCGGTACCTCGTCCCGGATGCGGTCGCGGCGTATATCGGCGACCATGGGTTGTACCAGCACAACCGGAGGGACCATCGATCGTGACCGACCCCGCGCTCCCGGACGCCGTCGCTCGGAAGGCCGACGGCCTCCCGACGCGAACCAGGAAGGCGGCCGGCAAGCCCAGCGAACGTGAGCCCCTGGACCTCGCGCGTCGCATCGTCGAGCTCGCAGAGGACAAGAAGGCGGCCGACATGGTCGTGCTCGAGCTAGCGCCGCTGACGACGCTCGCGGACTACTTCGTGATCGCCTCGGGTGGTTCCGAGCGGCAGCTCGACGCCATCGCTGACGGGATCGTCGAGGGGCTGCGCGACGAGAAGATCCGGCCCATCGGCCGCGAGGGCACCGCGGCCTCGCACTGGGTCCTGCTCGACTACGGGTCGGTGATCGTCCACATCTTCACGCCCCCGGAACGCGACTATTACGGTCTCGAGAAGCACTGGTCCGAGGCGAAGACGATCCTCCGGGTCCAGTAGCGCGCTCGCGCCTTACGCGCGCTGGCCTTCCAGTCGCCCACTCACCGGTACCAACGCCGCGGGTACTCACGGGTCATGGGGACGTGTGTGGTCGTGATGCCAGCATCCGCCCATGTCTTCCCGCGATCGATGCCCAGCCTGCGATCACCGGCTCATCACGACCCGGTTCGATACGACGTTCCGGCTGCCTGACCGGAGCGAGCGGCTGTGCTTCGGCATCCCGGGTGGTCTCTGCGAGGATTGCTCGCAGCTCTACATCGATCCTGACCTCATCGAGTTGCTCGATCTCGCCGAAGGCCGATGCGTCTTTGCGATCGAAAGTGACCTCGTGGTCCAGGAGCAGGCCTGGTCGTCCGCCGACTGATGGCCTGAGTGTCGGTCGGTCCCGGGGTCAGACGGGACCGTTCCGGCCGCCACTCAACCCGGAAAGCCTTCTCCCGGCGTTACCCGATCGCGGATCCAGAGAAGGAACGCCAGTCGGCGCTGCGCCGCGTCGGATTCGTAGCCGGCGACGCCCTTCACCATCGCGTCCAACGTCACGAGGCCCTCGAGAGCGGCGGTCAGGTCGCGCGCGTTCCACCCGCGTGCCTGGTTCGCCAGCGTCTTGGCCCGGAACTCGCTGGTGATGCCCATCGCGCGCGCCGCCTCGGGGAGGTTGAGGCCGCTACTGAGCCGGTCGCCGAGCTCGAGCAGCTCCACGATGCGCCGGTGGAGGACGGCGATGATCACCGGTTCCGGCGTCGAATCGAGGAGTCGGTCGAGGGTGGCGATCGCCACGTCGACCCGCCGGTCGCCGACGGCGTCGCTGAGCGCCCAGACCGATGCCGGAGTCGTCTCCGCGACCAGTGAGTGGACATCCTCGGCGGTGACCGGTCCTTCGTCGACAGCGTGGCGAAGCTCTAGCTTGTCGAGCTCGCCCGAAGCGATCCGACTCAGATAGCGCCGATCGACATCGCCTTCCGTCACGCGCGCGCCTAGCCGGTCCGCGAGCTCCCGCGCCGCACCGCCTGCCAACACGAGTCCGCGGTCGCGAGCCTCGTCGGTGATCCACGCGGCCAGTGCGGTCGGACGCGGGGCCATGGCGGAAGCGATGGTTCCGCCGCCCGCCTTGATGGGATCCGCGAGGCGCCTGATGCCCGGCCCCTTCGCGTTGGACCGTGCCGCTTCGACCACTGCGAGCGCGTGACCGGGTGCCATGAGCGCGATGGTCTCGACGACCCGATCGCGCGTGTCGTTCCGTTTCACGAGCGCGCCAGGGTTCGCCACGACAGCGAGCGTCCCTCCTCCGAACATCGCGGGTGTTGCCAGCCGTTCGTACAGCTGCGCGGCGTCAGCCGGAGCCGACGCCTGGTCGGCGCGCAGGTCCCACCGTTCGAGCGGCGATCCGGACTCCTGGCCGAGCTTGACCGCGAAGCGCGCCACGATCCGCTCCGCCAGCAACTCGTCGTCGCCCCAGACGTAAAGCAGCGGCGCGATCATGCGCTTGACCTGTCACGCGGCTGATCGCCGCCGTTCGTCGGTCGCAGGGATGCCGGCGCAGCGGCCGGGCAGGGTCGGAGCGTCATCGGTCCGATGGTAGCCGAGCGTGGATCGGGCTCCGTCCTCGGGCTGCGGGGGCGCGGGTTGGGCAGGGCGGACGAAGGGCTGGATCGGCACGTCGCACAGGAACGAGCGGCGAGCAGCGACCGACACAGGTCTCGCTACGGCGGCCTGGCTCCGGCGTGGTGCCGTCCGGACCGACATCCCCGCGGCGTCGAACGTGACGCTGACCGTGCCGTCCTGATCGGTCCGGTAGACACGCGCGCCGGCCCCGGCAAGCCGCTCGAGGGTCGAGCGCGCAGGGTGGCCATACGGATTGCCGGTGCCCGCGGACGCGACCGCGACACGCGGACGCACGGTCGACACGAACGCCTGCGTCGTCGCGGTACGGCTGCCGTGATGGGCGACCTTGAGGAAGTCGACTGTCGGCAGCCCCTCGGCGAGCAGGCTCGGGTCGATGTCCTGCTCGACATCTCCTGCCAGGAGGAACCGGCGACCATCCACCGCGCCGAGCAACACCACCGAGACGTTGTTGATCCCCGTGCCCGTATCGGGCGGTTCTGGTGGGACCTGACCGCGGATCGGCCACAGGACACGCAGAGCGATCTCGTCGACGGCGAGGTGGTCCCCCGCCGCGATCGACAGGCGTGGATGCGGACCGGCTCCGCCGACTCGTTGCAGCCAGGCGGCATAGCCAGGCCCGGGTCCGCGCATGCCCGGCTCGAAGACCCGTCCGACCGAATAGCGATCCAGGAGAAGCGCCAGGCCCGCGACGTGGTCCTCGTGCGGATGACTGAGGATCACTGCGTCGATCCGGCGGTCCCACGGCGGGATGCGCTTGTCGAGCTCGACGAGGAGTCGGTCAGGATCGGGGCCGCCGTCGATGAGGAGCCGTCCACCGCGGGAGCCCTCGACAAGGATCGCGTCGCCCTGCCCCACGTCGAGGACACTCAGCCGAGCGACGCCGCCGGAGCGGCTGACCACGACGGCTCCGGCGATCGTCACCGCGATGACCAGGGCCGTCATCGCCAAGCGGACCGACCGCGATGATGGTGGCGATGGCGTGCCGGGCTGTTGCGCTTCGGCCGCGGGGGCTGACGTCGTTGATCGGCGTTGCCTGCGGCGCAGCCACCCGATGACCACGCCCGTCAGGACCGCCGATAGCAGTCCCACGATCGGACCCAAGGGTGGCTCGAGCGTGGCGCTCGCGAGCGGGAGGCCGGCGGCCACGTCGACGATGCCGATCATGAGTCGAAGTGCGACCCAACCCGGCGCGGCGAGGATGGCGCCGACCGCGCTCGGAGCACCCATCGCGACGATCCCACCACCGAGCAGCGCCACGATCCCGGCGGCCATCGCCGGCGCGACGAGCGGAACCACGAACAGGTTGACGACCGGGGCGATCAACGCCAACCGACCGAAGGACGCGAGGACGATAGGCACTGTCGCGGCCTGCGCGGCCAGCGAGACGCCCAGGCTTTCACTCAGCCAGCGCGGCAGGCGACCACGAGTCCAGCGATCCAGTCGGTCCGTCAGGGGTGTCGCCCACGCGATCAGACCGGCTGTCGCGAGCGTGGAGAGCTGGAAACCGGCATCGCTGACCAGCCGCGGATCGGCGAGGAGCAAGAGCGCGGCCGCCCAGCCGAGCGCGGCAGCCGCACGCCCGGCCCGACCCGTCTCCCTGGCGATCAGGACGACACCGGCCATGGCGCCAGCGCGGAGCACCGAGGCGGACGCGCCGGCGAAGAGGATGTAGGCAAGGATCGCCACGGCCGTGACGACCGCGCGCCTCCGACGCCCGAGTCGTCCCGCCACGGCGGCGATCGCGGCCGCGACGATCGCGATATTCCAGCCCGAGATCGCGACCACGTGGCTGACACCCGCCGTCGTGAAGGCCGCCGCGACGGTGCGGTCGACGCGGTCCCGGAGGCCGATGAGGATCCCGGCCGCGAGACCGGCCTCCGGCTCGGGAAGCACGCGCGTCAGCAGGTCGCCGGCGGCGCGCCGAAGCGATTCGAGGGCCGTCGCGGCGTCGACAGGTCGGTCGAGCAGGGCGAGCTTCCGCGCATCGAGCGTTCCCCATGCACCGATCCTCGCGAGGTACTCCCCGTACGGGCCGTCGGGCCGAACCCGCACGCGGCCATCGACTTCGAGGCGATCCCCGGGCTCGACCTGTGGGTAGCGTGGAAGGGTCGCGGCCAGCCGGAAGCCCGTCAGGCCTTCGTCGGGGGTCCGGAGCGTGGCGACCTGCTGCCCGTCCCGCGGCGAGCCGACCGACTCGACGACCATCGTCCACGGGCCCTCTGTCGGCATCCCGGCGAGCCCGCTCGCGACCGGTGCAGACA
>DASSZA010000100.1:0-8303 GCA_035703005.1 Candidatus Limnocylindrales bacterium
CCTTCGGACGATCCCAGTCGATGCCATCGCCGGGACGGCCGTCGGTGGCGGCGACCAGCGCGGCGGCGACTTCCTGCCGCTGAAGCCGTTCCGGGGCGGCAACTGGCGATCGCGCTGGCAACGCCTGAACCGGGCGCAGGATTCGCTGGCCATCCTGCCGCCGATCGAAGCCGTGAAGCACAAGGGGCAGTACTGGGTGATCGACGGCCACAACCGGGTGGCCCTGGCGCTGTACAACGGCCAACCCGAGATCGATGCATCGATCGTGGAGCTGGTCGCGCCCGGTGAGCGCAGGACGGAGCCGATCGGCACCCTTGCGCCGACCCTCGCCGGATCGCAGACGCTTCGAACGCGTGCGGAGGGCCTTCCCGCGAGCGGGGCGTTGGCGCACGAGGACCGCGTCGTGACCGAGCGGGACGACGGATGACGCGCCGGCTGCGTATCGAGTGGCCCGACCCGCGTCCGTTCGCATCGCGGGACGGCGAGCCCATCCGGCTGCTCGCCGCCTCCGACGAACCCGATCTGACCCTTGACCATGCGATCAACCGTGAGCAGCTCGGGCACATCGACGCGGTCATCGGCTGCGGCGATCTCGAGCCCGACTATCTCGGTTTCCTCGGTGATGCCTTCCACGCCCCCATCACGTTCGTCCGCGGCAACCACGATCGAGGCGGGGCCTGGGCGCGTCCCGAGTCGGTGCCCATCCCGACGACCAGTGGACGTCTCGTCGATGTCAACGGCATCACCGTCGTGCCGCTGGAGTGGCCCGGCCTCGGTCAGGATCACGCCCAACGCGACGAGTTCCGCGCGTGGCTGGACGTGCTACGCGCCGAGGCGGGCCTCTACCGACGAGGGGTCACGCCGCGCACCTCGCCGGTCCTCGTCATGAGCCACGCTCCTCCGCGAGGCATCGGCGACGCCGTCACCGACCCCTACCACCTCGGATACGCCGGCTATCGCTGGCTGCTCGAGCGGCGCCGACCGCCGCTCTGGCTGCATGGCCACACGAACCCCGCGAGCGTCAAGGACTGGCGGGATTCCTTCGGCTCGACGGTCGTCGCGAACGTCACTGGCTCGACACTCGTCGAGTTGCTGCCCCCGACCGAGAACGAGGTGGCCTAACCGCTCCGTGTCGCCGCGGCGCCGGCCGCTGCGGCATACCGCGCGAGGGCTCGTTCGCGCGCCGCCGCGTGGTCGACGATCGGTGCCGGGTAGTCGAGGCCGATCGAGCACGCCGCGGCAACCTGCTCAGCCGGCGTCATCGTCCACGGTTCGTGGATCCGCGCTGGCGGCACCCGCGCCAACTCGGGCAGCCATGTCCGGACGTACAGGCCATCGGGATCGAAGCGCTTGGCCTGCGTCACGGGGTTGAAGACGCGTACGAACGGCCGGCTGTCCGTTCCGATCGACGCCGCCCACTGCCAGCCACCCACGTTCGACGCCGGATCGCCGTCCACGAGATGGGTCATGAAATGGCGCTCGCCGGCACGCCAGTCCATCAGCAGGTCCTTGGTGAGGAAGCTGGCGACGATCATCCGGGCGCGGTTCGGCAACCAGCCGGTGCTCCGAAGCTGCCGCATCGCTGCGTCGACGATCGGGTACCCGGTGCTGCCGTCCTGCCATGCTTCGAGACGGACCTCATCGTTTTCCCAGGCGATGTCGCGGTATCGCTGATCCATCGGTTCGCGCGACATGCGCGGCGAATGCCACAGCGCGTGCGCGTAGAAGTCGCGCCAGGCGAGCTCGGACACGAACCGGCGCGACCCCTCGGCGCCGTCGTCGGACTGGAGTGCCCGCGTGGCGACCTCGACCGGGGAAAGAAGGCCGAACCGGAGGTCCGCGCTGAGGTGGGACGTCGCGCGCGGATCGCCGAGCCGATCCCGCGTCCGGTCGTAGCCGGCGGCGCCACCGCCGTCCACCCACGCGTCGAGCCGCCGGCGGGCAGCCGACTCACCGGGCTCGGGCAGCGCGTCCTCGCCGGCTGTGGGGCCGTCGAACCCGAGGGACGGGAGATCAGGCATCGCGCCTTGATTCGCGTCAACGGTCGCGAGGGCGTCGGGGACAGGGAGGATGTCCCGGATCGCAAGCGCCTCCCATCGGCGCAGGAACGGCCCGAAGATGCTGTAACCATCGCCGGCGGCCGTGACGAGCTCCTCAGGTTCGTGGATGAGCAGGCCGCGTTTCGCGCGGAGGTCGATCCGACGTTTGCCGAGCGCCGTCGCGACGGCGCGGTCGCGTCGCCTGCCGTAGGGCGTGTAGTCGCGGCTGACGACGACGCCGCTCGCACCGACCTCTCGCGCGAACGCTGGTACGACCGCGGACGGATCGCCGATGCGGATGAACAACCGGCTCCCGCGCGCCTCGAGTTCGTGACGCAACGCGACCACCGAGCCGAGCAGGAACCAGGTCCGGTTCGGCGACGCGAATCGGCCGTGCAGGACGGAAGGATCGAAGACGAACAGCGGCGCGACCGGGCGTCCCGACGCGACGGCGTCCGTCAGCGCCGGGTGATCGTGGAGTCGAAGGTCGCGCCGGAACCAGACGACGACCGGAGTGTCGCGCGAGGTCATCGAGTCGTCGGGCCGATCGCCTCGAGCAGCTCTGGGATGGCGACGTCAAACCGGTCGTGAAGGCGAACGGCGCCGATGTCATCAGTCACCGCGTCGGCCGAGGGGCCGCCGACGGCGACCAGCGGCGCGTCATCATCACGCAACGCGCGAACGACCTCGACGGCGGGGCGAACGTCTTCACGACGGACGATCGCGATGACGGCCGCCGACGCCGAACGGTCGCGAACGGCCCGACGCCACGCCTCGATCGGCACGTCGGCCCCCAGATACACGACATCGCATCCCGCGCGCCGCGCCGCGACGGCGAAGGCGAATGCACCCAACTCGTGTCGGCTCCCGGGCGGCAGGCCGACGACGATCGTCGGCCCTGATGGGTTCTGGGAGGCCGCGTCGAAGTAGTGCGCGATCCTGCGCCGGATCGTCTCGCTCGCGGCGTGCTCGCGGGCGACATCGAGCTCGTCGCGTGACCACGCCTCCCCGACCGCGCGGAGGGCGGGGAACACGACCGCGTCCATAGCGGCCTCGAATCGCTGAGCGGCGAAGGCCTCATCCAGCGCCTGCTCGATCGACCGAACGTCGAGCTCGCGTGCTCCGTCGACGATCGCCGTTACGGCGGCGCCGACGGGGTCGGCCTGGCGGTCCCCCGTGATCGGCTGCGAACCCTTTGGTCCGGGCGCGACCAACTCCGCGAGTTCCCCCGAGTCCGCCGCCCGGACGCGCTCCGCGGCCTGACTCGGACGCCACCCCTCGTGCACCACGAGGTGCTGCATCGCGCTCAGTCGGGCGATCGATTCGTCGTCGTAGAGGCGATAGCCGCCCGGCGTTCGCGTGGGTGCCACGACGCCGTATCGCCGCTCCCACACGCGGATCGTCGGGATCGTGATCCCGGTCCGCAGTGCCGCCTGTCTGATCGTGTACATCGTTTGTCGAGCATAGCACGCGGCAAACATTTGACAAGCACTGGACAACAATCGCATACTGCCGGCCGTTGGTGAACAAACCATGGACAAACGTTGGCCGGTCTGTACGCCGGTCCAACGGAGTGAAAGGAGTCTCGATCGTGAGTCGACTTCGCAGAGCGGCCGCCACCTTGCTGGCCGCCGGGATGCTGTTCGCATTTGCCGGCACGTCGTTGGCGGCTGGTACCGCGAACGTGCGTGTACTGCACGCCTCGCCGGATGCACCGGCCGTTGACGTCTACCTCGACGACGCCATCGTCGACGCGCTGACCAACGTCCCGTTCGGCGTCATCTCTGACTACCTCAAGGTCCCTGCCGGTGACCACAACGTGAAGGTCTATGCGACGGGCACGACGTCCAGCCCGGTGATCGATGCCGACGTCACGCTCGCCGCTGGCAAGGCCTATACGGTCGCCGCGACCGGCGCGGTCGCGGACATCAAGGCACAGGTCCTCCAGGACGACCCGAAGCCGGCGGCATCGACGGCGAAGGTCCGGGTCGTGCACTTCAGCGCGGACGCGCCGGCGGTCGATATCGCGACGGCCGGATCGGCGGTCGATGAGGCGGTCGTCAAGAACCTGGCGTACCCCGACGCCACGGACTATCTGGCACTTCCTGGCGGCACCTACGACCTGGAGGTCCGTCTCGCGGGCGAAACCACCGTCGCACTCGCTTTGCCGAATGTGAAGGTCCAGAACGGCCGAGCGTACAGCGTCTTCGCGGTGGGTTCGGCTGCGTCACCTGCCGTCGGCGGCAATGCACTCCAGGCGGTCGTCGCCGTCGACGCGACAGCTTCTGCCGCCGCGACTGCCACCGTTCCCCCGACGGACACGGCCACGGCCGCGTCCGAGGCGTCTCCGCAGGGGATCGGCGCGCTGCTCACGCTCCTCGTGGCCGGCGGTATCGCCTTCGCCCTCGCGTCCGCGGCATTCGTCCGTCGGACGGACCAGGGCTAGTCGGGCATCGTGCTCGAGACGATGGTCGCGGCCCGGCTCCGTGCAGGAGCCGGGCCCGCCCTCGCGATGCGCGCTGGGTCACCGATCCGGCAGCGGGTCCTCGACCTTCGCCGCCGTGACGACGGCATCCCACAATCTCCGGCGATCGCCCGCCGACAGGCGGGTGATCGGAGCCCTGTCGAAGGGCCGCGGACGGCGATCGAGGTAGAGCCGGCCCGTGCACTTGCCCGCGTCGTAAGCGCTGGCGAGCCACACGAGGGTGTCGATCCCGGCCGCCGGCGTCCGAAGGATCGGCCCCATGACGCGGCTGAACGCTGGCAGCGACGCCGCGAGACCAGGCGTCGCGGCCCAGCCTGGGTGCATGGCGTTGACCGCGATCCCGCTGTCGGACGGCGGCCCAAGACGTCGCGCCCACTCGCGTACGAGCGCGACCTGCGCGCGCTTCGCCCGCGCGTAGGCCCGCGTGCCGTCGAACTCGCCGCGCTCGTATCCGAGATCGTCGAGATCGAGCTGCTGCGCGTACATCCCACCGGATGTGACCGAGATGACGCGAGCCTCACGCGAGCCCCGCAACAGCGGCAGCAGCCCACTGATCAGCCGAAATGGTCCGACCACCATGGTCGCGAACGTCGCCTCCAGTCCGTCGGCAGTGACGATCCGTCGATGGTTGATGACGCCGGCGTTGTCGATGAGCACGTCGAGGCGCGTCTCGCTGGCACGGACCACGTCGACGGCCTCGCTGACGCTGGCGAGCGACGACATGTCGGCGACCACCGTCGCGGCCTCGACATCCGGATAGGCGCTCACGAGTTCGGCACGCGTCGCGATGAGCTTTTCGGCGTCCCGCCCGACCAGGACGAGCCGCGCGCCGAGCGCGGCGAACGCCTCGCTCGCGGCGCGTCCGAGCCCGGAGGTCGGACCGGTGATCAGGACGGTGCGGCCGCGGAGGGCGCCCGGCGGCGGATCCGCCCAGTCATCCATCCGCCGGCGTATCTCGTACCCGAGGTTCGAGAACGACCCGACGACGCTGAGCTCGAGCGCCGCATCGATCACGTCTCGGAGGTCGGCCATGGCCGAAGCATGCCGGACTTCACGAGGAGGTATCGATGACGCGGTTGTACGAGCAGATCGAGACGGCCCTTCCGCCCGAGACCGCGTTCGATTTCGTGGCCGACTTCGCCAACGCCGAGCGCTGGGATCCCGGCGTCGCGCGCTCGGTCGGTCTCGACGAGGGACCGCTCCGACTCGGGTCACGCTTCGAGCTTGATGTCCGGATGGGCCGCCGGACAGCACCGATGACCTACCACGTCGCCGCGCTCGAGCGGCCACATCGCGTCGTTCTCGTCGGGGCGGGGTCCGGCGTCGACGCGGTCGATGAGATCGTGTTCGAGCCGACAGGATCCGGAACCAGGATCCGCTACACGGCCGACATCCGCTTGACCGGACTGCTCCGCGTCGTACAGCCGTTCCTCTCGGGCGCGTTCGAGCGCATCGGCCGTGATGCCGCCGCCGGCATGCGCCGCACGCTCGCCGATCTCGCAGGGTCGACGAGGCCGTTGTCATGAAGGTCGCCGTGATCGGCTCAGGGGTGAGCGGCCTCAGCGCGGCGTATGCGCTCCGCGACCGTCACGACGTCACGTTGTATGAAGGCGATCGCGGTGTCGGCGGGCACGTCAAGACCGAGGATGTCTCCACGCCGGAAGGGCCACTCGCCGTCGATACGGGGTTCATCGTCTTCAACGAGCGGACGTACCCGACCTTCATCCGACTGCTCGCCGAGCTCGGCGTCGAAAGTCAACCGAGCGATATGTCGCTCGGCTCGGCGTGCCGTGCATGCGGCCTCGAATTCAGCTCGCGCGGGGTGGGCGGCTGGTTCGCCGAGCCGACGGCCATCGCGCGGGCATCGCACCTGCGCTTGCTCCCGGACGTGCTGCGGTTCTATCGGCAAGCCAGAGAGCGGCTTGCAGGCCCGGGTTCGGCGGCGACCCTCGGCGACTTCATGGAGGAGGGTCGGTACGGATCGGCGTTCCGACGCCACTTCCTGCTGCCGATCACGTCAGCGGTGTGGTCGACGGGATCCACGCGGGCCGTCGACTTCCCAGCGGACTACCTGCTGCGGTTCCTTGATCATCACGGCCTGATCGGCGTGGGCAACGCCCTCCAGTGGCGGACGATCCGCGGCGGTTCGCGCACATACGTCGAGCGGATCATCGCGGCGTTGCCCGCCGACGCGGTCCACGCAGGCGACCCGGTCGTTGACGTCGCGCGACTGGGCGACCACGTTCGCGTGAAGACTGCATCCGGGTCCGTCGAGCGGTTCGATTCGGTCGTCCTCGCGGTCCACGCCGATGACGCCCGCGAGATCCTGCGCGATGCCGATGCCGAGGAACGCGCGGCACTCGAGGGGTTCAGCTATTCGGCGAACCAGGTCGTCCTTCATACGGACACGCGCCTCATGCCGAAGCGGCGACGGGCATGGGCGTCGTGGAATGTCGACCAGGAGGACTGTGCGGTGCCTGCAGACCTCGTCGCGATGACGTATCACATGAACCGGCTACAGCGGCTGTCCGGCCCGGTGGACTACCTGGTCTCGGTCAATCCCGGCGATCGTGTTCGACCCGAGCACATCCTCGTCGACCGGGAGATGCGCCATCCCATGTACACGTTCCGGACGCTAGCGGCACAGGCCGCGATCGCTCGACTGCAGGGTCATCGCCGGACGTATCACGCCGGGGCTCACCTCTACTACGGGTTCCACGAGGACGGATGCCGATCCGGGTTCGAGGCGGCTGCTCTCGTGGACGCTGCGGTTCCGACCGAGGTCGCGGCATGAGATCGCATCTGCTTGAAGGTGTCGTGCGCCACCGTCGCGCCCGACCGGTGACGTACTCGCTCGAGCATGGCGTGTACTACCTCGCCCTGGATCTCGACGAGATGGACGACGTCGATCGGTCGCTGCAGCTGCTCTCCCGGGGACGCCCGAACGTGCTCTCGTTCCGCGACGAGGATCATCTCGACCCGCCGGCGACCCACCTGCCGACCGAGGTCCGTGACTACCTCGCGGCGCACGGCGTCGACGCCACCGGCTGGCAGATCACGCTCGTTGCCAATGCACGCGTCTTCGGCTACGTGTTCGATCCGGCGAGCTTCTATCTGTGCCGCGATGCGTCAGGGTCGCTGCGGGTCGTCATCGTCGAGGTCCACAACACCCACGGTGAGCGGCACCTGTACCTGCTGCATCCCGAACCGCGGCAGGACCGGCCGACGCAGAACGGCTTCCAAGCGGCGATGGAGAAGGACTTCTATGTGTCCCCCTTCATCGATCTCCGGGGCCGCTATCGAGTCCTTGTCCGTGATGAGGAGCACCGCCTGCGGATCACGATCAACGAGGAACAGGACGGGAAGCTCGTGCTCCACGCGAGTCTTGATCTGGCCCGCCGTCCCCTGTCCGACCGGTCGCTGGCGACGATGTTGATCCGCCATCCGCTAGTGACGTGGAAGACCACCGCGATGATCCACATCCACGCGCTCCATCTATGGCGGCGGGGGCTGCCGTTCCATCGACACCGGGAAGCCGCTCGCGTCCCGGATGGTGCCGTCCGATGAACGTTGACATCGGGTCGGACAGTCGACCGATCGGGGCTGCCCCGATCCAGCGTGCCGCGTTTCGTGTCGCCCTCAGCGCCGCGGAGCGGATCCGGAGCGGTCACTTGACCGTCACGCTGCCGGACGGCTCGGTGCGCGCATTCGGACCGGAGGACGCCGTCCTGCGCGCTGAGATGTCGATCCATGATCCGGCCGCGCTCACCCGGATCCTG
>DASSZA010000137.1:0-5632 GCA_035703005.1 Candidatus Limnocylindrales bacterium
TCGAAGCGGCCACAGCAACGGCCGCCCGGACCCTGCCAACGACGAGCACGATCGACGGGTCCAATGGTCCGATGAACGATGGTTGGCGCGTGGTGCTGCTCGCCCTGGCGGGCATCCTCGCGGCCGCACTCCTGCTGACGCCGGCGACGGCCGTCGTTCGAAAGGACGATCGGCGCCGCTGAGAGTCGGCTCGACATAGGGGTCCCCGAGACCCGGGCGGAGCGCCGCGCTGTCCGTGTGGTGCTCCGCCCACGTCTCTCTGCTGATGCTCGATCGCGCTCGCGGCTGATCCCGACCCGCCCCGGTGTCAGATCGTGAAGCTTGACCCCGGGTGCACGAGCTCGACCGGGCCGTCGTAGCGAGCGCGCACGGAGGCGACCGTCGCGTCCGCATCGAACCCCATCTGAAGATGCGTAAGGAGCAGTCGACCCGCTCCTGACGTCGCGGCGAGCTCGCCGACGGCCGGACCGTCGAGATGCATGGCTCCTGGGGCGACGGGGCCGGGCCCGAACGACACCTCCGAGAGAAGCCAGTCGCCGGGCAGGATCAGCGGCGCGACATCCGTCGCTCGGCCGCAATCCCCCGTGTAGACGAGACCCGGACCATCATCGAGCGACACCCGGAATGCGTGGCTGTCGGCCGTGTGCGTGACGCGGATCGCGCGGACGTGTAGAGGCCCGACCGTCACCTCGTCCGGGATAGGTTCGACATCGAGCGTCGCCGCGGTGAACCCAGGCTCGTCGTGCAGCGCATCGATGCGGCCCGCCAGACCCCGAGGCGCGATGACGCGAACGTGCCGTTCGGGTTCGAACTGCCAGCGCAGGTAATGGCGCATCGCCACGAGGTCGATGAAGTGGTCCGGATGCAGGTGGCTGACGAAGACGGCATCGACCGTGCTCGGCTCGAGCGTCGCCGCGAGGTTCGGGAACGATCCCTGGCCGAGGTCGAGGACGATGGCGGTCGAGTCGGCACGGATCAGGTAGGACGCGCCAGCGGCCCCAAGCTTATCGGTGTAGGCCGGTCCCGCCCCGAGCACGTCGAGTCTCATCCGCGCGGACGTGACGGCACCCACGGCGTGAGCGTAGCCGACCGGGGCGCCGACGATTCAGTCTTGCGGGTCCTCGGGGGGACCGGCCGGAGGCGCGTCGGGCTTCTGTGTCTTCGTCGGCCTGGGCGTCGAGTCCGGATGATCGGTGGCGGGCGGCTTTCCCGTGGCCTCGGGTCGGTCGGGCGGCGCCTTCGTCGGCTTCGGGGTCGCCGTCGGACCGGCGTTCGATCCGCCGCCGCCGCCATTGGCGGCATCCGATCCCCCGTTGCCGCCCCGGCCGTTGCCGGCCGTGCCGTGGTCGCCCGAACTGCCGTTCGGCGTCGGCCGGTCGACAGCACCGATAGTGTCGATGGCGCCCGCGCTTCGCGCGATGGCGCGGGCCACCACGCCGCTGATGGCTTCCGCTGCCTGCGCCGGGACCTTACCTACCAGTGCCTGGAGGACCTCGACGTTGCGCGCAAGACCCGTCTCGAGGGCGGCGGCCGCGACGGGATCGTCGGTGGCGAGGACGGCGCTGGAGGCCTCCGTCATGATCCGTTCGTAGGCCGCGAGCGCGGCCGCTGCGGCGGGACCTTCGCCGTTTCGTGCGGCTGCCTCCGCCTCCCGCAGCCGCTCAGCCAGGCGGCTGAGCTCGGCGACGGCGCGTGCGGACGGATCGGATGGCAGCGATACATCCTCGATCCAGAGTCTTGCCTCGTATAGCGCTCCGCCGGGACCGGAGGACGCCGCGGCGCCGCCGACCATCGCGCCCACCAGGATCGCGGCCGCCACCAGTCCGAAGGCGGCGCGTCGGGTCCGCCGAAGCGCGCGCTCGATCGCCAAGTGCGACGCCGTTTCCGTCACGATCCTCAATGCGGCATCGGCTCGGGCGAGATCGCTGCGCCGATGCGCATGCGCCAGGACCCGCGCCCGCATCCGTGATGTCGCGGCCAGGTCCGGCGTCAGGCGAACGTCGGCGTATGTCTCCAGGCGCTGCCGAAGGCGCATATCCCCCGCAGCCAGGTCGATCATCTCGTCGCTCATCGTCCGACCCGCCCATCGCTCGCGGCATCGTCACCGCGTTCGGTGTCGGCCTCATCGATCCGAAGTTGCCGCCGCAGCGCGGCGATGGCTCGGAACTGGAGACCGCGGATCGTCCCTTCCTGCTTGCCCATCACCTCGGCCGCTTCGCGGGCTGACAGCCCGGCGAAGAACCGCAGAGCGATGGCGTCTCGTTGTTCGTCCGTCAACGCCGCGAGCGCGGCCGCCACTTCGTCGAGTTCCTGGCGTGCGACCGTGACCTCATCAGGGCCTGCGTCGACGCCGGGTTGGCGACTGGCGGACTCGAGGTCCAGGTGGTCGTGTCGCGTCCGGACGTGATCGATGACGGTGTTCCTGGCCAGCCGGAAGAGCCAGCCCCCGAACGGGATGCCTCGCGCTTCATATCGCGGCAAAGCTTCCAGGGCCTTGACGAAGACGAGCTGCGTCAGGTCCTCCGCGTCCGACGGGCGGTGGACGCGGCTGGCGATATAGCGGTAGACCGGCAGGTGGTAGTGATCGAACAGGAGTCCGAACGCCCAGGCGTCCCCCGAACGCGCTTCCTGGACCAGCCGCTCGACCGCGGTCTCGTCGAGGGTCACAACGAACGTCCTGCGACGGCGTTAGGCGTGGTGGCCATCGGCACCACCACGGGGCCGTCTCCCCGTCGGAAGGTGAGCGTGTCGAATCCGGCGGCTGCCGCAACGCCGTAGCCGTCGTCTAGGCCCCAGGCGAACGTGTCGGGACGGTGTGCGTCGGAACCGATCGTTATCCGTTCGCCACCGAGTTCACGGAACCGCGCCACGATGTGCGCCGGGGGATAGATCTCCTTGGCCTCCTGGCGGAGACCACTCGTGTTGATCTCGAGGGCAGTGCCCCCATCCACCAGAGCGCGTAGGAGTGGCTCGTACAGTTCAGGGGCGCCGGCAAGATCGGCCGCGGTCACATGCGGGGCGAGGTAGCGCTTCACCACGTCGAGGTGGCCGATCGCATCGAACAGGCCGCTCCGTATCGCGCGTCCGACCTCTGAGAAGTACGGCTCGATGATCTCGGGGAGCGTCCGGCCCGCGACCCAATCCGCGACCCTCGTCGCGCCATATGGCGATCCCTGATAGACGTGGACCGACCCGATCGTGAAGTCATACGCGCGACCGCGGAGGTGGTCGCGGATATCGTCGGCCCATCGGCTGTCCCACGTGATCTCGACGCCGAGCCGGATCGCGAGGCCGCGGTCGGCCCACCGTTCCGCCGCATCCCTGACGCTGCGCTCTCGATCGGCGAACGAGGCGTAGCGATAGGCGGGCGCGCCAGGCTCGAAGTCGACATGGTCGGTGATGGCGATCTCCGCGATCCCGCGTTCGACCGCCTGCGACGCAAACGCGTCGATCGGCACCTCGCTGTCAGGTGACAGGTCGGTGTGCAGGTGCGCGTCGAGCGGCAGGTTGCGTGCCTGTCGGTCGGTCATGCCCCTTCCCCCGGAGGCGCGATCATCCCGAGATCACGCCCAGCTCGCGTCCGACGGTCGAGAACGCCTCGAGCGCGCGGTCCAATTGCTCGTCGGTGTGCGCCGCCGTGACGATCGTCCTGATCCTAGCCTGGTCGAGCGCGACGGTCGGATACACGACGGGCTGCGCGAACACGCCTTCGCCCATCAGCTGGTCGCTGAACCGCATCGCGGTCTCCGGATCGCCCATCATCACCGGCGTGATCGGCGTCTCCGACCGGCCGGTGTCGAAGCCCAGCCGTCCGAGCTCCGACTTGAACCGGCGCGTGTTGGTCCACAGCCGCTCGAGCAGCTCCGGCTCGTCCTGCATCACCTTGATCGCCTCACGGCAGGCGGCGACCACCGCGGGCGGATGGGAGGTCGAGAACAGGAACGGGCGAGCGCGTTGCGTGAGGATCTCGCGCAGCGAGGTACTTCCGGCGACATAGCCCCCAAGCGCGCCCACCGCTTTGCTCAACGTGCCGACCTGGATCGCGACGCGGCCGTGGAGACCGAAGTGGTCGACGCTTCCACGACCGTCGCGACCCAACACACCGGAGGCGTGCGCGTCATCCACGAACACGGCCGCGCCCGCCGTCTCAGCGGCCTCGACGATCCCTGGCAGCGGCGCGATGTCGCCGTCCATCGAGAAGACGCCGTCCGTGGCGACGAGGATCGAGCGGTACGGCTCGCCGCTCCCTTCGCGGCCGTTCTCCACGGCTTCGGCGAGTACGCCCTTCAGCGCTTCGACATCGGCGTGCGGATAGACCTTCCGCGGCGCCTTCGACAGGCGCATGCCGTCGATGATCGACGCGTGGTTCAGGCTGTCGCTGACGATGAGGTCCGTCTCGTCGGTGATCGTCGGGATGACACCGGTGTTCGCCGTGAACCCGGATTGGAACGTCAAGACCGCCGGCGTCCCCTTGAACTCGGCGAGCTCCGCCTCGAGCGCCTCGTGCATCGACATCGTGCCGGCGATCGTCCGGACCGCCCCCGACCCGACGCCGAAGTCGCGGACGGCGGCAAGCGCGGCATCACGCAGGCGGGGGTGGTGGGTGAGTCCGAGGTAGTCGTTCGAGGAGAGGCTGATGACGCGCTTGTCGTCGACCGAGACGATCGGGCCCTGGGCAGACGACATGACCCGGAGCGCCCGGTACAGGTAGCGCTCCTTGAGCGCGGCGACCTCATCGTCGAGGTAGGCGAGAGGGTCCTTGCGGGGAGTCGTCGTCATCTCAACTCGTCCAGTCCATCACGACCTTGCCGGAAGAGCCGCTACGCGCGGCCGTGAACGCCGCCTCGTAGTCCCGGTAGTCGAAGCGGTGGGTGATCACGGGGCTGATGTCGAGCCCCGACTTGAGCATCACCGACATCTTGTACCAGGTCTCATACATCTCTCGGCCATAGATGCCGTGAAGGCGTAACTGATCGAAGACGACGTGACTGACGTCGATCGAGATCTCGTCGGTCGGGATGCCAAGGATCGCCATCCCCGCACCATGGGCCATGTTCGCGAGCGCGTCACGCAGCGCCCCTGCGTTGCCCGACATCTCGAAGACGACATCGAAGCCCTCGACCATCCCGAGCTCGTGCTGGGCGTCCTTGAGACTGCGTGCCCGTGGATCGACGACGAGCGTGGCGCCCATGGTCATCGCAAGCTCGCGGCGGACTTCGTTCGGTTCGCTGACGACGATGAACCTGGCGCCGGCGTGCCTCGCCACCGCTGTCGCCATGAGACCGATCGGGCCGGCCCCGACGACGAGGACGTCCTCACCCAGGACGGGGAATTCGAGCGCGGTGTGGACGGCGTTCCCGAACGGGTCGAAGATCGCAGCCACTTCCTCCGCGACACCCGGCCAGTGGTGCCAGACGTTGGTCACAGGTAGGACGACCTGCTCCGCGAACGCGCCATCGCGCTGGACCCCGAGCCCGACCGTGTTCGCGCAGAGATGCCAGCGACCGGCTCGACAATGACGGCAGCGGCCACAGACGACGTGGCCCTCGCCGCTGACGACGTCGCCGGGCGCCAGATCGCCGACGTTGCTGCCGACCTCGAGTACCTCGCCGACGAACTCGTGGCCGACGAT